>NZ_JANINM010000050.1:2687-65634 GCF_024509055.1 Mesorhizobium sp.
AGCGGTTGCCGAGTATACCGCCCGCTACGCCATCGGCGAGATCCCGCGGCCGAAGCACTGGTCGGGTTTCCGCATCCTGCCGCAGACGATCGAGTTCTGGCACGACAGGCCGTTCCGCCTGCATGACCGCGTCGTCTTTTCGCGCAACGCGACCGGCGGCTGGGACAAGACCAGGCTTTATCCCTGATCCCGGGGCGCAAACAGGAGATCAATCCTTCTCGAGCTGGAACAGCAGGAAATGCGGCCGTTCGCTGGCGACGCCGACGGCCGGGCGGATGGACTTGGTCGCTTCCTTCGGCACCAGGAACGTCTCGCGCAGGTTGAGCGTGTCGCCGCTTTTGGCACCCGAGAAGATCGCCGAGATGCAGGTCTGGACATTGTCGGTGGTTTTCAGCGACACGATCGAGGTCGGCGACCAGCGCCGGCCGTCCCTGTCGATCAGCATGATCTTGCAGCCGAGCCAGAGATTTTGCAGGTCCGGATTGCCGATCTTCACCTGGAAGTCGGCCAATACGGGCACAGAATCCGGCGGCAGGTTCGACATGCCGAAGGCGCCGCGCAAATCGGTCAGCTTCCAGTCGCTGCCGCCGAAATGCTCGCTCTTCCCCCATGCCACGCGACGCGGGAACAGATCGTTATTTCCAAGCAGGGTCTTGACGCTGTCATAGGCTTCGACAGCCAGCGCGAGCGGGACCAGGAGCATGAGCGACCAAAGGCTGCGACGGCGCCATTTCCGTTCGCCCGCCCGATTGTCCTGATCCAGAGCCTCTGCCGTCATTCGCCTTCCTTCACATCGGCCGCGCCATATCCAGCATCTCGATCGTGCCGACAGGCAGGCCGTCCGCGGCGATCGGCACTGGCCCAAGCGAGATCTCGGCCTGGGAATCCAGCGCCGCCATCAGTTTCTCCGAGACGAGCAAGGTCGCGTTGTTCGCCTCGTCCGGCCGCAACTCGAAAATCAGCCGCGCCTTCCGCGGCAGGCCGGGATCGATCGCGGCGGGCAAAAGTCCGTTCATGAAGGACAGCCGCTCGGTCTGGTCATAGGTGAGGCCTGTCGGTCCCTGCCAGGACGCGACGGAGATCACCGTCGACTGCGCCCGCGCCGCGAACTCGACCGTGACCACCGCCCAGACGCCGCCGGTGGTCAGCACCTTGCCTTGACCGAACTGGTCGACTTTCAGGTTACGGGCGAACTCGACCTTCTCGGCATGGACCTCGAAGGCGCGCCCGACGACGGTATCGCCCAATTTGCCGCGCGCGGGGATCGGGCCGATCAGGTCGCCGTAATGCGGCTTCGATACCTGCAAGCCGTAGCAGAACGCCACCGCGACAAGCAGCAGGATGATGTTGGCCGACCTGCGTATCATGGCTGGATGTCCGCGCTGTCAGGCCCGGCGCCGACGGGAATCGTCATGGTGCCGATCGGCGTTGGATTGAACCAGCCCGGCAGGCCGTAGAGATTGTCGCGCGCTTTGTAGGTCTTGCGGATGACCGTCAGGTCGAAACTGGCCGGTGCGGTCGCTCCATCCGGCAACTGCCAGATATAGGCCATGCGCTCCGGCATGCCGGGATGCAGCTCGGGCGACATCGTCGAATCGCGCGTCAGCACGATGAAGGGTTTGGTGGCCGGATCGACAATCGTCCGGCTTGCCTGCAGCACGTCGAAATAGTCCTTGGTGGATTTTGCCGTGCGGTTGGTCATTTCGAGTTCGAGCACCAGCGCCTTGCCGCCCGGCTTGAGCAACGTCCCGTATGCGTATTTTTCCGCGGTGACATAGGCCTTCAATGGCCTCAGCAGCCACTCGCCGGTTTCGATCCGGCTCGCCGGCGCCAGGGCCGGCAATGACTCGTGCCTTGCCTCGAAAGCCCCCAGGACGCCGGCGACCGCGACTGCGGCCGCAGTGCCGACGCCGGCGACGGTCCATGCCTTCAGCCGTGAGCCTGCGTTCTCAAGCATTCTGCCCTCCGACCTGCGCCGCGCGATCCGGTGAGGTCGGCACGGTGCCCTCGCCGGTCTGCCGCTTGGGCAGCGCGAAGGCGGTTTCGAGGATCGCGGCGAGGAATGAGACGCGCAGCGGCTCGACGAGGATGCCGGTCGATGAATCCTGGAACGCGCTGCCAAACAGCAGCGACACCCCTTCGGAGAGCACCTGCCAGGTGTCGAGCTCATGCGGACCGATGAGCCGCGTCATGCCGAGCCATGCCCAGGCAGCCAGCCAGTCGATCAGGCGGTAGCCGACGATCAGCGTGACGATCAGCACCAAGCCCGAGCTCAGCGTGATGCGCACCCCATTGGCCAAAGGCAAATAGCGCGAGCGGTAGCCGGAGATGAAATGCTCGGCGAAATCGCGCAGGAATTTCGGGATGGCGCGATAGCGCTCGCCCAGGCGTTCGAGCCGGTGCATGCGCATCAGTTCCTTGTCGTCGCGCACGTCATAGCCATAGATCAGCGCCGCCAGCACCAGCCAGATCACCGGCAAGAGCATGTAGAAGAACAGGTTCACCAGCCTGGTCGTGCTGTCGATGGAAGTCACCTCGACCGGCACCATGGGGGCGGCCAAGGCACTGGCGACCGGATTCGCGATGCCGTCGGCGGCCGCCTGCAGGGCGGAAAAGATGTTGCGGCTCATGATCCAGCCGATGACCTCGTCCTTCCAGCGCGAGATCACGTAGAGACCGATGAAGATCCAGTTGGTCTCGCAGATCACCACGACGATCTGCCAGAAGGAGCGCGAACCGCCGCGCTTCTGCATCGCGATGGCGAAGCGCCTTGTCAGCCAGGAGATTACGACCGAGACGATCAGCCAGCGCGAATCGAGCACATCGAGCACATTGCCGGCGCCGCCGCCGAATGGCGCCATGTCGAGCGTGACGCGCGAATATTGCCGCACCGTGTCGCCCAGAAAACCCCAGGCGGCGTAATAGGCGAAGAAGGGCAGCAGCGCGACGCTGACCATGCGCGCCAGCCGCGCGCCGCTGCTGCGCAGCGCGGTTTCAGTTTCGCTTTGAGCCGCCTGTTGCGCGGCCCGCACGGCAGGTAAACCGGGCAGCATCGTCTGGAACATGGCGACGGTGACGATGAGCTGAGTCAACGCGACGAGCGTCAGCAAGGCAAGGCCCGCCATGTGATTGAGCAAGGCGACGCGCGCGGCGACCTGCATGAACAGATCGCCGAGCACGACGCCCAAAAGCACGATGGCGACCAGTTGCGGCCAGAAGCGCCACCAGAGTTTCAGGGTCAGTGCCAGCGGTCTTACGGCAATGGAAAGCATTGTGAGGTGTTCAGCCGATCAGCGAACGCCCTTCAATCGCCTCGGCGGATTCAGCGGCAGCGTGCTGGATCATGTCCTCTCCATTTCACGAGCCCCCGCCACGCGCCCCCAGACATAACGCGTTATGCTTGCTTTGACACCCCTGCACCAACCTTTCAGCGAGGCTGGCGCCAGGCGGGGCGTCAGAGCCCTGCCGCCTGCGGCACGTTGAAGGGCGTGATGATCTGGATGTTGGCCATGCCCGAGACCGGTGATTTCGGCAGCAATCCATGCGCTCGCATGACGTGCAGGCAAGCGTTCCGCATATCCTGGCCAAGATCGTGATGCAGCACGGCGCCGATGCGCCCGGCGCGCAGCAGCGCGAGATTGTCGGCGTCGAGGTCATGACCGACAAAGGCGCGGCAGGCGCGGCCCAGCGAGGCAAAGGCTTCGACGATGGCGCGGTTGCCGCCGCCGATCGAGTAAACACCGGCAATGTCGTCATGCTGCCGCAGAGCCGCCAGCGCGAGCATACCGGTATCGCGGTCGAGGCCATGGCCTTCGCTTGCTTCGACGATGCCGAGCGCCGGATAGCGCTCGCGCAGCGCCTGCCTGAAACCTATCTCGCGTTCCTCCTCGCCGCGAAACCGGTTGCTGCTGATGGTCACCAGAATGCGCGCCGGCCCGCCGCCCAGCCATTCGCCGAGAAGATAGGCCGCGGTCGCGCCAGCCGCCCGGTTGTCCATACCGACATAGGCCTGCCGGCCGGTATCGGGAATATCCGTCACCAGTGTGACGACGGGGATCCCGGCGGCGACGAGCCGAGCTGTCGCGACCCTCACGTCCGCAACATCGGGAGCCTTGAGGAGGACGCCATTGCTGCCGCGGCGCTGCAGGGCTTCGAGGAGAGCGACCGTATCGCCGACGCTGCGCGTCTCGGCAAAATGGTAGCGGGCGCGAAAGATCACCGGCTGCAGCGACGGTATCGCCTGCTCCAGCCCCTGGCGCACCGCCTCGCTGAAGCGCGACGGGGTTTCCATGACGACGTCGAGGACAAGCTTGCGGCCGGAAAGGCCGATCAGGTCGCGCTGCTTTTCAAGCTCACCTATGGCCTGCCTGACCCGCCGTACGGTGTGCTCACGGACGCCCGGCCTTTCGTTGAGGACGCGGTCGACGGTGGCGAGGCTGAGCCCCGCCTGAAGGGCGATATCCTTGACGAGAAACGGACGCGACATCTTCTGAGGTGTTTTTGAGGTGTTCCGGAGGCAACATGAACCGCAGATTGCGGTATACGGCAAGGAGGATCAGGACAGCAACAGGAGGATGCGTCATGAAGGCCGACAACCTAGCCAAGGTCAGGTCCGAGCGGGTCTGGCTGACCAAGGACCAGTGCGACATCGAGGGGTTCCGGGCGATCGTCGAGCAGACGACCAATCCCGCCGACTATCCTTTCGCCTCAGGTGTCGAAAAGAACGTGCTCGTCTATGACGGCGACGCCGTCCGCAAGGCGGCGGCCGAGCCGGAGACGCGCAAGGCGCTGCTGGCGGAATGGGTCGAGGCGATGACCAGCGGGCCGGGCGTCGTGGCCTTCAAGAGGGCTTTCGCCGACACGGCGCCCATCGACACCGCGACCAAGCTGTTCAACGAGATGATCGCCGAGCAGCATGCCAGCGGGACCGGCGGCGGCGACCATTTCGCCAAGCCGGGCGCCAATGACCGCATCTGGAATGCGCTGGAGAAATTCTGCCTGCGCGATCCGCAAGCCTTCGCCGCCTATTACGGCAACGACATCATCGCGCTGATCTCGGAAGCCTGGCTCGGGCCGGCCTATCAGATGACCTCGCAGGTCAACTGCGTGAACCCCGGCGGCGCGGCGCAGTCGGCGCATCGCGACTATCATCTGGGCTTCCAGACGCCCGAGGTGATCGAACGCTATCCGGTGCATGTGCACGGCATCTCGCCGGTGCTGACGCTGCAAGGCGCCGTCGCCCATTGCGACATGCCGCTGGAGAGCGGCCCGACGCTCTATCTCCCCTACTCGCAAGCTTATCTGCCGGGGTATCTCGCCACGGGCCTGCCCGAGTTCAAGGCGTATTTCGCCGAACACCATGTGCAGCTTGCGCTGGAAAAAGGCGACGCCGCCTTCTTCAACCCGGCCCTGTTCCATGCCGCCGGCAACAACCGCTCCGCCGACATCCGCCGCATGGCGAACCTGCTGCAGGTGTCGTCGGCCTATGGCCGCGCGATGGAAAGCGTCGACCGCACGAGGATGAGCCGCGCGCTCTATCCGGCGCTCCGGAAGATGCTGGCGGAAGGCGCGATCTCGAAAGGGGCGGCCGCCAACGCGATCGCCTCGACAGCGGAAGGCTATTCCTTCCCGACCAATCTCGACCGCGACCCGCCGATCGGCGGGCTGGCGCCGGAAACGCAGCAGGCGCTGTTCCACCGCGCGCTCGAGGCCAACTGGACACCGGAAGCCTTCGGCAAGGCGCTGGACGAGCAGGCCGCCAAGAAGCTGACCTGAAGCGGGCAGCGCCCCGCCGCGGCGGGGCGCTGCCCAGGCTGGGCGTTTGGCTTCGAACCTACGCCTTCTTCCGGTTCATGAAAGCGGTGAGCACCGCCAGCGCCTCCTCGGACCTCAGCCGCTCCTTGAAGTGCTCCTTTTCGAGCTCGATGCGCGCAACCAGTTCCTCGCGCGGCTCATGCAGCAGGTCGCGCGCGATCTTCAGCGCCTGCGGCGGCCTGGCGGCGATCGCGTTGGCGGCGTTCAGCACCGTGCTTTCAAGCGCCTCTTCCGCGACCACTTCATGGATCAGGCCCGCGGCCTTGGCGCGCTCGGCTGAAAAACCTTCACCGAGGGCGAGCAATGCGAAGGCGTTCTGCCGGCCGAGGACGCGCGGCGCAAGCAGGCTGGAGCCGGCCTCTGGGACAAGGCCGAGATCGACGAAGGGCGTGCGAAAAACGGTGCGCGGCGTGGCGAAGGTCAAGTCGCAATGCAGGTTGAGGGTGGTGCCGATGCCGACGGCTATACCGTCGACTCCCGACACCATCGGCTTCTCAGCCCTGGCCAGCGCAAAGAGGAAATCCCATCCCTCGCTCCCAAATTTGCCGCTGGTGGCGAAGGCAAGGAAGTCCGCGAGGTCGTTTCCGGAAGAAAAGGCGCCGGGCACACCCAGGAAAACATGGACGCGCACCGACGGATCGGCGTCGCCCTCGGCAAGGGCCGCCGTCATCGCGGCATACATGGCGCGCGTCAATGCGTTCTTCTTGTCCGGGCGGTTCATGCGGATGATTTGAACAGCGCCCTGGCGCTCGATGAGGATGTGCTCGGTCAAAGTCGGTTCCTTGAGCGTCTGGAGTTTCAGGCGGAAATCAATGCCTTGCCTGCGGCGGCGAGGCTCTCGGCGCCATCGACGACGCGCTCCTTGAGCGCACGCGTCTCGCCGAGAAGATTTTCGGCAAAGAAGCGGCAGAGCGCTATGCGGCCACGGTCGGCGAGCCCGCCCTGCGCGAGATAGGCGCCGCCCGCGGTGAGCGAGATCAGGCGCAAATAGGGGGTCGCACCTGCCATTGCGGCATCCGCCTTGCCGTCGGCCGTCAGCTTCTGCAGGAAGCGCGTCGCCTCGTCCAGGTCAGCGAGCGCCCGGTCGAGATTGTCAGCGGTGCGGCCGAAGCCCTCGATGTTGGAGGTGCGTACAGCATCGGCCACCGCTTTGAGCTCGCCGATATAGCGATGCACATGTTCGCCGCCGCCAAGCGGCAATTTGCGTGAGACGAGGTCGATCGCCTGGATGCCGTTGGTGCCTTCATAGATCGGCGCGATGCGGGCGTCACGATAAAGCGCCGCCGCACCTGTCTCCTCGATGAAGCCCATGCCGCCATGCACCTGGACGCCCAGCGAAGCGACCTCGACGCCGACATCGGTCGAGAAGGCTTTGGCCAAAGGCGTCAGCAGATTGGCGCGGTCGCGCCAGCTGGCGGCGGCCTCGCCCTCGGCGACGCGCGCGCGGTCGATGGCATGCGCGCAGGAATAGCTGATGGCGCGGGCGATCTGGGTCAACGCCCGCATGGTCAGAAGATTGCGCTGCACGTCCGGATGATGGACGATCGGCGCCATGCCTGACCCCGAATAGTCCGACGCCTTGCCTTGCCGGCGTTCGTTGGCATAGGCGATCGCCTTCTGCGTCGCGGTCTCCGCCACCGCCACGCCCTGCATGCCGACGGCAAGGCGAGCGTTGTTCATCATCGTGAACATGCAGGCGAGGCCTTTGTTCTCCTCGCCGATCAGCCAGCCGATGGCGCCTGGCGTCGCGCCTTCAAAACCGTCGCCATAGATCATGGTGCAGGTCGGCGAGGCATGGATGCCGAGCTTGTGCTCGATGCCGGAACAGAAGACGTCGTTGCGGTCGCCGAGCGAGCGGTCGTCATTCACCAGGAATTTCGGCACCAGGAACAGCGAGATGCCGCGCGTGCCGGCAGGTGCGTCGGGCAGCCGCGCCAGCACAAGGTGGATGATGTTGTCGGTGAGATCGTGCTCGCCATAGGTGATGAATATCTTCTGGCCGAAGATGCGGTAGGTGCCGTCGCCGGCCCGCTCGGCTCGGGTGCGGAGCGCCGCGAGATCTGAGCCGGCCTGCGGCTCGGTCAGGTTCATCGTGCCCATCCATTCGCCGGACACGAGCTTCGCCAGATACTTCGCCTTGAGCGCCTCGGTGGCGTGCTTGTCGAGCGCCTCGACCGCGCCCATGGTGAGCGTCGGGCCGATGCCGAAAGCCATCGCGGAAGAGTTCCACATTTCCAGCGCGGCGACGCCGAGCATGGTGGGCAGGCCCTGGCCGCCGAACTCCTCAGGCCCGGAGAGCGCGTTCCAGCCGCCTTCGATCCAGCGCTTATAAAGCTCCTTCCAGCCGGGCGGCGTGGTGACGGCGGCTCCCTTCAGCACGGCGCCGTGTTCGTCGCCGATCTTGTAGAGCGGCGCCACCTCCTCGCTGGCGAAGCGGCCGGCCTCGGCCAGGATCGCGTCGACAAGGTCCTCGCCAAGATCGCCGAAGGTGCCCGCATCCAGTGCCGGCTTCAGGCCGGCCACATGCTTGAGCGTGAAGGCGATGTCCTCGACCGGTGCGCGATACATGTTGCGTGCTCCTCCTCCGTTCCGACCGTTCAATCGTAGGATCCGCGGCGCGGCAAGACCATCCACATTTGGGTCGATCCGTGCCTTCTTTTTACGTAAACGTCAAATTTTGTCACGCGGATTTTTGCAATCTTTCCGGTGGGCGTTTAGACACGAGAATGCTCGGCATGAAGCCGGCGAAACTGGATCGAGAGCCATGCTTGCCAGACCCGACGCCTATCGTTGCATCGAATGCGGCCTGCCTTATCGCGCGATGGGCTTCTCGCACTATCACGGCATGATCGAGGAAGGCCCGGCCTACTGGTCGGACCGCGGCATCCTGTGCTCGCCGCAATGCTCGCTGGCGCATCACAAGAAGCGGGCGGCGGAAGGCACGCTGCAGCAGGAGCCGGCGCCGGATCCGTTCGAGGTGCCATCACTCTTTCGGCGGTAGCGCAGCCAACCCGGCCTGAAGCACTTCCTTAACCATAGCGGTTCAGGATCGTTCCCTGGTCAGTGGGGACAACCCTGATTGAAAAAGCCGGCGCGCCCTCTTCGCCGCCTGGCACTTCTCGCGGCAGCGATTGTGCTCGGCACGGCGGCACAGGCTTCGGATTTCTCCGAGCCATGGAAGAACGCTGACCGCGCGCTGGTGATCGACGCCTACGAATACAATTCGATCGACTGGGCGCAGCTCACCACGGACAAGCGCGTCGTCGGCGTCATCAACAAGGCTTCCGACGGGCTCCCGCCGCCCTATTTCTGCTTCGGCAGCGACATGGACGTGAAGCTCTGCAAGGCGCTGTGGAAGCGCTATGCGGTGACGCGGGAGCTGTTCCAGACGCGCAAGGTGGTGGCGAAGGCGCTCGGTCTGAAATGGGGCGCCTATCACCTCGCCCGTCCTGGCAATCCGGTGGAGCAGGCCAACAACTTCATCGAATTCGCCGAGCCCGCGCCGGACGATCTGGTTGCCCTCGACCTCGAAGGCAACGACCCGTCGCAATGGATGTCGCTGGAAGATGCGGAAGAGTTCGTGCGCCAGGTGCATCGGCGCCTTGGCCGCTTCCCCGTGCTCTACACCAACGGCAGGACCGCCCAATACATCGCCGACAACCGCTATACCTACAGGCTGCTGTCGCGGCTGCCGCTTTGGTACGCGCGCTACAAGCCGAACATCGACGTGCACTTCCCGATGGGCAACTGGCGGGGCTACGCGCTCTGGCAGTTCTCGGCGCAGGCCAATTGCGGCCGTGTCAGCTGCCCCTACCGCGTGCCGGGCACGCCCAACGACATCGATGTCAGCGTCGCGCCGATGAACGCCGCGGAGCTACGTCAGCAGTGGACCTTCGGCGGGCTGATCGACGTCCCGTCGGATTATCTCGCCTCGATACCGATTCCCGTCCCACGAGCGCTCGCCGGCAAGGTGGCCATCACCTATGCCGATGTGTCGACGCCGCCGACCGTCGAGGAAATGGTCGCCGTGCTCGGCGCGCGCTGGGAAAAATTCCGCGACGGCTTCCGCATGCCTGTCGTCAAGACGGTGCCACAGCGGCCGGGCTTCGGCATTGTGCAGTATGTCGCCTGGAAGCGTTCCGGGCAGCGCACGCCCGATCAGATCGACGCCGCCCTCGCAGGGGCTGCCGATCCGGTCAACACCGCATCGACGGCGCTCGACCGCGGCCAGCGCTGAGCTTCACGCCGAAAAGCCGCTGCGCACTTTTCCTGGAATTGCTCTAGGCCTTCTCGCGCTCGACGGCGCGCCAGCCGATATCGTGGCGGAAGAACCCTTCCGGCCAGTCGATGTGGTCGACCGCCTCATATGCCTTCTTTTGCGCTTCGCCCACGGTGCCCCCGGTGGCGGTCACGTTGAGCACGCGGCCGCCATTGGCGACGAGCGCGCCGCTGTTCATGGCGGTGCCGGCATGGAATATCTGGGCTCCATCCTGCTCGGCGTCGTCCAGGCCGCGGATGACCGAGCCCTTTTCCGGCGTGCCGGGATAGCCCCTGGCCGCCATCACCACGGTCAGCGCCGCCTCGTCGCTCCAGCGCACCGACATGTGGGCGAGCTGGCCGTCGACCGCCGCGTTGAGGAGGACCAGCAGGTCATCCTTCAGCCGCATCATCAGCACCTGGCACTCGGGGTCGCCGAAACGGGCGTTATACTCGATCAGTTTCGGCCCGCTGTCGGTGATCATCAGCCCGGCGAAAAGGATGCCGGAGAAAGGCGCGCCGATTTCAGCCATGCCTCGCATGGTCGGCTCGATGATCTCGCGCATGGTGCGCTCGGTCATCTGCTGCGTCATCACCGGCGCCGGCGAATAGGCGCCCATGCCACCGGTGTTCAGGCCGACATCTCCGTCACCGACGCGCTTGTGGTCCTGCGCGGTGCCGAAAGGCAGCGCGGTCGTGCCGTCACACAGGCAGAAGAAACTCGCTTCCTCGCCGGTCATGTATTCCTCGACCACGACTTCGGCGCCGGCCGCGCCGAACGAGCCGTCGAAACAGGCTTCCAGCGCGGCAACCGCCTCGGGAAGCGTCATCGCCACGGTGACGCCTTTGCCAGCGGCAAGCCCGTCGGCCTTGATGACGATCGGCGCGCCCGTCTTCTCGACATAGGCCCTGGCCGAGGCAAGATCGCTGAAGCGGCCGTAGGCCGCGGTGGGAATGTTGAATCTGGCGCAAAGATCCTTGGTGAAACCCTTCGAGCCTTCGAGCCTGGCCGCCGCCTTGGACGGACCGAAGACGCGGATGCCCCAGGCGCGGAGATCGTCGGCGATGCCGGCCACCAGCGGAGCCTCCGGACCGACGACGACCAGATCGATCTTCTTCTCCTGGCAGAAGGCGGCCACCACGGAATGGTCGGAAATGTCGAGCTTCACCAGTTCCGCGAAGCGGCCGATGCCGGGATTGCCGGGCGAGGCGTAGAACCTGGTCAGCAAAGGCGAGGCGGCGATCTTCCAGGCAAGCGCATGTTCGCGGCCGCCCGAGCCGAGAAGAAGAACGTTCATGGCCACCTCTTGCTGATGATCGTCTCTGTCCGCACCCGCTATTGATCAATGGGCGGCGGGTCAAGGCGCGTCGCCATTTTGACAGCAATTGCGCACCGGAACATAGCCTTCATCGAGAAGTGATAAAGGCTGGAGGTTGCGCGAGGGAGACGGCCCGGCTGATCGGCTCGGGAAAACGAATCAGCTCTGGAAGGCGACGGTGACCGATCCTCGCGCAATTTCTGGCCGGGCTTCCGGCTGGGTCGCTCGACATAACGCGCGTCATCACCGACCCGGCGCAGCAACTCTCCGATCCGCTGCCGATGCAGCGCATCATCCTGACCTTCGACACGCGCCAGAGCCTGTCGAAGGCGGCGCTGGCCTTCATCGAGGTCGCCAAGGCATGGTTCGCCGGTCACGATGTTTTCACCGGCTGATCGGCTCGCCCGCCGCTTGACGGCGCGCGGCGCGACTGCCACTTCAACACGATGGAAACCATCCAGTCGAAAGCTACCCAGGGCCGTGTCGCCGACGCGCCGAGCGGCCATTGGGCCTACCGGGTGCTGCCGCGCTGGCTCTGGCCCTATGCGCAGCTTGCGCGCTGGGACCGGCCGATCGGCTGGCAGCTGTTGCTTTGGCCATGCTGGTGGTCGGCGGCACTTGCGGCGAGCGCCTATCCGCGCCCGACCGATCCGCTGCTGACGCTGCTGCCGGCGCCCTGGTATCTGTTCCTGTTCTTTGTCGGCGCGGTCGCCATGCGCGGCGCCGGCTGCACCTACAACGACATCGTCGACGAAGACATCGACAACCAGGTCGAACGCACGCGCTCGCGGCCGCTGCCGGCGGGCAAGGTGACGCGCCTGCAGGCCTGGGTGTTCCTGTTCATCCAGGCGCTGATCGGGCTTGCCGTGCTGTTGCAGTTCAACAGCTTCGCCGTTCCGCTCGGCATCGCTTCGCTGGCGATCGTCGCGATCTATCCGTTCATGAAGCGCTTCACCAGCTGGCCGCAATTCGTGCTCGGCCTTGCCTTCTCCTGGGGCGCGCTGATGGGTTGGGCGGTCGAGTTCGGCGACCTCGATGGCCCCGCCATCATGCTCTATATCGGCTCGATCCTGTGGGTGATCGGCTACGACACCATCTACGCGCATCAGGACAAGGAAGACGACGCCATCGTCGGCGTGCATTCGACCGCGCGCCTGTTCGGCGACAACACCAAGACCTGGCTTGTCGGGCTCTATGGCGGCACGCTCATCTGCTTCGCCATTGCCTTCGCCTCAGCACAGGTGCCGATGCCGGCGCTGGCCGGTTTGATCGCGGCCGGCGCGCATATGGTGCGCCAGATCATCCGGCTCGACATCAACGACCCGGATCAGTGCCTGAAGCTGTTCAAGTCGAACAACCAGGTCGGCTGGCTGATTTTTCTGGGGCTGCTCGGAGGAGCGGTCTGGATGTGGCTGAAGCCGCAGCTTTAGCACCCTTCTCCCCCGTGTAGGTGAAGGGGAATTGCGCTACTCGCGCGCGATGATCTCCTGACCGCCGATGACCAGCCTGAGGCCGAGATTGCCGGCCTTGCGACGGGCAAGGAAGCGCGGGCGTCGCATGTTCGACGCACGTCCCTGACGACGCTCCTGCGGCGGCAGCGTCTTGACGGCGGCGCCAAGGGATTCCTCGAGCGTCCGGGCAATGCCATCGGACTCTATCAAAAGCATCGGCAGGCGATAAGCATCGGCCCAGGCGCGCCAGTCGGCAGCGACGTCTTCGAGATCGTCGGCGACGAGCAGCGGCACCGACAGCATCGGATCATTGTGGAGAAGTTCCAACGTCACCGTGACGTTGCCCTCCGGGTCTTCCATGGCGCGGGCGGCGACGCCGCGAAATGCGTTGGCGGGCAGCGCGATGATCGCCGGCACGCCGCTCATCTCCAGCGTGCGGCGGATGACTGCGCCGCGCTGATCGATGGTGAAGGATACATCGCCATAGTCGTCGCGCGTGGCGTAGCTCACCATCTGCGGCAGGCGAAACGGGTCGAGACGCATGTTGCGCCCGGCCCAGACTGGCTTCAATCCAGTGTTCATCGAATGCCTTCCCTGTTTCTCCTGAGGGCCGGTTTTCCGGTTCTCTCAGGGCCGGTTTTTCCGGCCTCGTTATGGGAAGAAACATTAGCGCTGGCTTCTTACCGTCGCGCTTAAGAAAGTCGGTTAAATTTTGCTGATCTCAGGGATGGTTATCGGAATACGACCAACTACTAGATGTTGGAAGGATCAGATAACCTTACCGGGATTCATGATGCCGGCTGGATCGAAGGCCGTCTTCACCCGGCGCATCAGATCGATCGCCATAGGCGGCGCGGTGGCGATCAATTCGCCGCGCTTCAACTGACCGATGCCATGCTCTGCGGAGATCGAGCCATGGAAGGCGCGCACGACATCGTGCACTGCGTGGTTCATGGGATGGTAGAGATCGAGGAACGCCTGGTCCTGCCAGTCCACAGGACGCGAGATGTTGTAATGCAGGTTGCCGTCGCCCATGTGGCCGAAACAGACCACGCGCGCGCCGGGGCAAACCCCTTCCACCACGCCGGCCGCCTTTTCTATGAACTCCGGAATCGATGCGATCGGCACCGAGATGTCGTGTTTGATCGAGGCGCCTTCGGCCTTCTGGCACTCGGGCAGCGTCTCGCGAAAATTCCAGAAAGCATCGCCCTGGGCAAGGCTGGCCGCGACCGCCGCGTCGCCGACGATGCCCTGCTCGAGAGCCTCGGCCAGTATCTCCTCGATGAGCGCCCTGCCATCCTCTTCGGAACGGCCCGAGGAAACCTGCATCAGCACATACCATGGCCAGTCGTCCGCCAGCGGTCGCACGATGCCCTGGCCATGCAGCAGCGTGAAGTCGTAGGGCCTTTTACCGATCAGCTCGAAAGCGGTGAGCGAGGCGCCGGCCCGGTCCATGGCCAGGGTGAACAACGAAAGGGCGTCTTTCGGAGACGATGGCAGACCGACAAACGCCACTTCCCTGCCCTTCGGCTTGGGGAAGAGCTTCAGCACCGCGGCGGTGATGATGCCAAGCGTGCCTTCGGCGCCGACGAACAGGTTCTTCAGGTCGTAGCCGGTGTTGTCCTTCTTCAGCTTGCGAAGGTCGTCGAATACCTCGCCCGTCGGCAGCACGACCTCGACGCCGAGGCAGAGCTCGCGGGCATTGCCATAGGCAAGCACGCCAGTGCCCCCGGCATTCGAGGAGAGGTTGCCGCCGATCTGGCAGGAGCCCTGCGCGGCGAGCGACAGCGGAAACAGCCGGCCGGCGGCGTCGGCCGCCTCCTGCAGCGTTTGCAATATGACGCCGGCCTCCGCCGTCACCGTGTTGGAAAGCACGTCGATCTCGCGGATGCGGTTCAACCGCGACAACGACAGCACGATTTCGCGCCCGGACTTGTCCGGCACTTGGGCGCCGACCAGCCCGGTGTTGCCGCTCTGCGGCACGACCGGCGTTCCGGTTTCGGTCGCCAGCCGCATGATGCGGCTCACTTCCTCGACGCTGCCGGGGCGCAGCACCAGTGATGTCCGGCCGTGCCAGAGGCCACGGCGTTCGGTCAGATAGGGTGTGATGTCGGCCTGGTCGCGCAGCGCGTATTTGTCGCCGACGATTGCCGCAAAGCGATCAATGAGGGCGGGGTCGAGGTCGAAGGGTTGGTCGTTCATGGGCGGCGAGACTAGAGCAATTCCACGAAAAGTGTGAAGCGCTTTTCCGTCCGGAACTGCGTCAAAACAAAGAGATAGGCTCAGGCGATCTTGTCACGCGGTGCAGCCGCGCGCGCCAGCCGGTCGTTGATCGCCTCGCCCAGCCCGTCGAATGGAACCGGCTCGACGGCGATGCTTGCGGCGCCGCTGCGATCGAGCGCCTGCATATAGGAGAAGAGGTTGGCGGCCGCCTCGCGCAGATCGCCCACCTCGGAGAGATTCTTCAGCGCGACGGCCTGCCGCCAGCCTTCGGCGCGACTGGGGCCAAAGGCGAGAAGCGCCTCGTCAACGCCAACCCGTTCGGCATTGAGCCGCATCGATGCTCCTGGAGCATAGTGGGAGGCGAGCATGCCGGGCGCCTCGATGCCGGTGGCGCCGCGCAGCATTTTCGCACCTGCCACGGCTTCGATCTCCCCGGCGGCGATGCCGCCGGGCCGCAGAAGCCGCAGCTTGCCGTCCTCGACCTTGACGATGGTCGATTCCACGCCGACGGGCGTCGCGCCGCCATCGACCACCAGCCTGATCCTGCCGCCAAGATCGGCGGCAACGGCTTGCGCCGTGGTGGCGCTGATCCTACCGGAGGAGTTGGCGCTGGGGGCCGCGAGCGGGCGGCCGAGCCGTGCGATCAATTCGCCACCGAATCCCCTCGGCATGCGCAGCGCGATCGTGCCAAGGCCAGCAGTGACCAGCGGGTGGATGCCGTTTTCGGCGCGCTGTGGCAGCACCAGCGTCAGCGGGCCCGGCCAGAAAGCCGCCGCCAGCCTGCTCGACAGCGGATCGAAGAGCGCGATGCGATCGGCCATGGCGAGGTCGGCGACATGGGCAATCAACGGGTTGAAGCGCGGGCGGCCCTTGGCCTCGAAGATGCGCGCCACGGCGACGCCGTTGGTGGCATCGCCAGCCAAGCCATAGACGGTCTCGGTCGGAATGGCGACGACATCGCCGCCTTCGAGCAGCGCCAGCGCCCGTTGCATGGCCTCGCCGACGGCAATTATCTCAGCCAATTGGTCACCAATCCTGAACACGCTGGTCCCGTAATACGGCTGCCGAAATGGGGCAAGTGCGGGCATTGGCGATTTATCAATGCCTAAAATGTTAAGTTTCCGAGCAAGCCGGCATCAATTCGCCGGCACTAGGGTTTGGGTTTCTGCGTTCGCGGATGGGGTTTCGACCATGGTGTCAGTGCGTATCCCTGGGATTTTCGGCGTCGGCTTGCTGGTGATGACGAGCGTGGCGCAGGCCTCGTCCATCGTCGCGCCCGGCATCCCGGTCACGACACCCTCGGTCATCCACCTGCCGGCGATCGAGCCTGTCAGGTTGTCGGCCGCGGCAACACCGTCCTTCGTGGCGCTCGGCGAGCCCGCATCGGACGAGAAGGTCGCGGCGATCCCTGAAGACCCGGAGTATGAGCGCGCGCGGACGCCGATGATCATTCGCGGCGGCGTCGTCGGCGGTGCTTTCGCGACACCGGCTGCACCGGCCAAGCCCGCAACGGCGAAGGCCACCGCTCCAGCCAACGGCAACACGCCCGCCAACGGCAATACGCCCGCCGCCACGCCGCCCAACGGTACAGCATCGATGCCGCCCAATGGCAACAGCAAGACGGCCAGCGCTTCGAGCGGGACGCAACAGCAACCGGCTTCCCAGACGCCGGCGAAACTGCCCGCGGCCACCAAGCCGATGTAGGCGGATGCGGAGCCTAGATCAGGCGGACCGAGGGCAAAGCCAGCTAGGCCGTTGATCAAGGCCACCGTTCAGGCGGACGGGAGACGGCCTGTCGTCAAAAGCCGGAACCCATGGACCCATGAAAAAGGCGACGCGTGCCGCGTCGCCCTTCGTTCTCAAGCGGCGAGAAAACGGCTCAGGCCGCTTCTTCCTTGTCCTCGTCGTCGGACTCGTCTTCGTCGTCCTCGCCGTCTTCATCCTCGTCGTCGCCCGAAGCCTTGGCTTCCTCGTCGGCATCTTCTTCGTCTTCGTCGTCGTGGTCTTCGTCTTCGTCGTGCTCGCCGTCTTCGTGGTCCTCGTCGCCTTCTTCCTCGTCGTGGTCAGACGGCTCGGCGGCTTCGGCAACCGCGGCGGCGGCATGGTCAAGGACGTTTTCAGAAGCGGATTCGGCACCCTCGACGGCGGCCGGGGTTTCTTCGGTCAGTTCGATTTCGTGAACGGAATTCATGGCATGCCTCCGTGGTTAGGGAACGTCTTGGGCCTCGTCGCGCTGAAGTGATTCAGGGCGCCGTGCCTTAAGTCTTTGGTTGATGCGTGTCGTTGCCCCGGAGGCGCTGGCGCTTCCGGGCGACACGCATCAGTTCTCCCATGCGGAGGTCATCGCCGTATGACTGTAAGCCGGCTCCGGTGCATTAATTTTCGAACGCAAAATTGTCGAGGAATGCCCACATCCTAGCCGATGCGGGCATTCCAGAAAGCGCAGTTTTCGAACCGTCAGCCGACGATTTTTGAAAAATCCGCGACCTGATCGGTGGCGGCGCGGATGCGGGCGAGCAAAGCAAGGCGGTTTGCGCGCACGGCAAGGTCCTCATCATTGACGAGAACGCCTTCAAAGAATGAATCAACCGGCTCACGCAGCACGCTAAGCGCCAGCATGGCGGCGGAAAAATCTTCGTTTTGAATCGCTTCGCCGGCTTCCTTCTCAGCCTGATTCACCGCCGCAAACAGCTTCCTTTCGGCCTCTTCGCGGAACAACGCCGGCTCAACAGTCCCGGCGACAAGCGTTTTCTTCTTCTCCTCGGCGGCCAGGATGTTGGCCGCGCGCTTGGTGCCGGCAAGCAGGTTCTTGCCTTCGTCGGTGTCGAGCAGAGAACCGAGCGCCTCGACACGGCGCACGATCTGCAGCAGGTCGTCGGCCTGCGGCGTGATCACGGCATCGATCAGGTCGTGTCGCGCGCCCTGGTCGCGGAGGTAGACTTTCAGACGATCGTGGAAGAAGGCGAGAAGGTCGGACGACTGACCCGCACCGCCAGGAAAGTTCGCAAAGGCCTTGGCAAAGACCGACGTCAACTCCAGACGAATGCGGTTCTCGATCAGGATCCTGACAACGCCAAGCGCCGCACGCCGCAGCGCAAACGGATCCTTCGAGCCGGTTGGCTTCTCATCGATGGCCCAGAACCCTGTAAGCGTGTCCAGCTTATCGGACAGCGCGACGGCAACCGATACGGGGTCGGTGGGCACGCGATCCGAGGGGCCCTGCGGCTTGTAGTGCTCTTCCGCGGCTGCCGCCACGGACGGATGCTCGCCTTGCAGCAACGCATATTTGCGGCCCATGGCGCCTTGAAGCTCCGGAAATTCGCCGACCACTTCGGTCTGCAGGTCGGCCTTGGCCAGCACCGCGGCGCGGGCGACAAAGCTGGAATCGGCGCCGACCGTCGGAGCCAGCTCTTCAGCGAGCCGCTTGATGCGCTCCACGCGCGCTCCTTGGGTGCCCAGCTTGGCGTGGAAGGTCACGTTGAGATGGTCGAGGCGCGCCATGCGCTGGTCGAGCGGCTTCTTCAGGTCCAGATCGAACTTTGCCGCCGAGGCCTGGAGCTGATCGAGGTCGGGCAGGTCGCCCTGGTCGGTCTTCCAGAAATACAGCGCGTCGGACAGGCGCGCCCGCACCACCTTGCCGTTGCCGTAGGCGATCTCCTTGCCGCCATCCTTGGCCTCGATGTTGGCGACCAGGATGAAGCGGTTGGAGAGATCCTCGGCCGCGCCCTGCGGCCGGGTGACGAAACACT
The DNA here is from genome assembly GCF_024509055.1 of Mesorhizobium sp. GTDB lineage: Bacteria > Pseudomonadota > Alphaproteobacteria > Rhizobiales > Rhizobiaceae > Mesorhizobium. The sequence goes on from NZ_JANINM010000050.1 coordinate 21,501, forward strand.
TCTGGTTGGCGCGGATGGTGAGGCGGATGACCTCGCCCGGAATGGTGAGGAAATCCTGCTCGAATTCGCCCATCAGCACGACCGGCCATTCGACCAGGCCGGACACCTCCTCCAGCAGGCCTTCATCCTCGACGAGGTCGAGGCCGTTGGCGAAGGCGATGTTTCGGGCGTCGGCCAGGATGATCTCCTTGCGCCGGTCAGCATCGAGGACAACCTTGGCCGCCTCCAGCTTGGTGACGTAGTCGTCGAAGCGGCGCACGGTGATCGCACCCGGCGCATGGAAGCGGTGGCCATAGGTGATGTTGCCTGAACGGATGCCGTCGATCTCGAAATCGACCACCACCGGCTCCTCCGTCTCCGGGCCGAAGGTGCAGACGATCGATTGCAGCGGCCGCACCCAGCGCAGCGAGCCGGGCTTGGCCGAAGCCGGCCCCCAGCGCATCGATTTCGGCCAGGGGAAGCTACGGATGATGCCGGGCACCAGCTCGGCGATGATTTCCTCGGCCGCCCTGCCCGGCTTCGAGATATGGGCGACGTAGAAGTCGCCCTTCTTCGGATCGGAATGGACATGCGCCTCGGCGATCGAGGCGAGCCCAGCCTTGCGCAGGAAACCCTGCACCGCCTGCTCGGGGGCGGTGGTCGAAGGGCCCTTGATCTCCTCGCGGATGTCCTTCGAGCGCGGCGTCAAGCCCCGGATGTCGAGCGCCAGGCGCCGCGGCGTCCAATACTCCCGCGCCGCCTCATAGGTGAGACCCGCCTCGACCAGACCGTCGGTCAGCATCTTCCTCAGGTCGCCCGCGGCCTTGCGCTGCATGCGCGCGGGGATTTCCTCGGAGCGAAGTTCGAGCAGTAGGTCAGGCATTGGTTCAGCTCATGCTGGGCGAATGGTCCGGGCGGCATAGCAACTCGGGTGGCCGATGTCACCCGCAAGCTGAGCCTCGGCCATCGGTGATTCCGTAAATTTGCAGCCTGTTGTCGGGACAGGGCGGAGCTACCCGTCCTTTGAGCGGAAATTCCCATGAACCGAACGCAGCGCTGAAGCGACCAACGCTCAGGTGGAGAACTTTTGGCTGAACGACCATGAAAACGGCATCGAGAACCCTGCAGATCCTGGCACTGAGCGCCTGCTTCGCCGCCCAGGCGCATGGCGCGATCGCGATGCCGGGCGTCAGGCAGGCGCTGCGCACGATCGACAGCGCAACCACGCAAAGCGCTTTGCAGATCTCCGTCTCCGACGTCGCGAAGGCGGTGTCGCGTTAAGCCGCCAGACCGCCGGCCTTCGTCTTCAGGAACGCCTCGCCGCAGGCCTTGGCCAGGTTGCGTACGCGCAGGATGTAGCTCTGGCGCTCGGTGACGGAGATCACGCCGCGCGCATCGAGCAGGTTGAAGACATGGCTTGCCTTGATGCACTGGTCGTAGGCGGGAAACACCATGCGGTGCATCGCCAGATTGTCGTTCGACGCCGGCGCGCCGGCGCTGAGCAGCGCCTTGCACTCGGCCTCGGCATCCTCGAAATGCCGAAGCAGCATCGCCGTGTTGGCGAATTCGAAGTTGTGGCGCGAATATTCCTGCTCGGCCTGCAGGAAGACATCGCCATAGGTGACCTTCTCGGCGCCCTCGCGGCCGTTGAAGTTCAGGTCGTAGACATTGTCGACGCCCTGCACATACATGGCGAGGCGCTCCAGACCATAGGTGAGCTCGCCCGCCACCGGCGCGCATTCGATGCCGCAGACCTGCTGGAAATAGGTGAACTGCGAAACCTCCATGCCGTCGCACCAGCACTCCCAGCCAAGCCCCCAGGCGCCCAGTGTCGGGCTTTCCCAGTCGTCCTCGACGAAGCGGATATCATGCAGCAGCGGATCGACGCCGATCGCCTCGAGCGAGCCGAGATAGAGCTCCTGCAGGTTCGGCGGGTTCGGCTTCAGGATCACCTGGTACTGGTAGTAATGCTGCAGCCGGTTCGGGTTCTCGCCATAGCGGCCGTCCTTTGGCCGGCGCGAGGGCTGCACGTAAGCCGCGTTCCAGCGCAGCGGACCGAGCGCGCGCAAGGTGGTCGCCGGATGGAAAGTACCGGCGCCGACTTCCATGTCGTAGGGCTGCAGGATGACGCAGCCATAGGCGGCCCAGTAGTTGTGCAGGGTCAGGATCAGCCCCTGGAAGGAGCGGCTGGGATGCATGTGGGCGGGAATGTCGATGGTCACGGCGGCCTCGAAAGCGCGGGATGGAGCATTCCCTAGTTGCCGGGCCGGCGAGCGTCAAGGCAGCGCGCGGCGTCATGAGAGGTTGAACGCTTTGCAAGGCGCTGGCCCATTGCCGACAGCGGCCGCCCGCCATTTTGCTGACGCCGGCCTCAACAAACACAGGTTCAGCCATGTCCGGTCAACTCACCGTCCGTCCCGTCGCCCGGCAGGATTATGAGCAATGGCTGCCGCTCTGGGACGGCTACAACGCGTTCTACGGCCGCTCGGGCGCAACCGCGCTCGCCCGCGAGATCACGCAAATGACCTGGTCGCGCTTTTTCGATGCCTATGAGCCGATGCATGCGCTGGTGGCCGAACGCGACGGGCATCTGCTTGGCCTCGTGCACTATCTCTACCACCGCTCGACGACGGCTATCGCGCCGAGCTGCTACCTGCAGGATCTCTTCACCACCGAGGCCGCGCGCGGACACGGCGTCGGCCGGGCTCTGATCGAAGGCGTCTACGAGCGCGCGGGGGCTGCCGGCGCGAACCGCGTCTACTGGCAGACGCATGAAACCAACCACACCGCCATGCAGCTCTATGACCGGGTTGCCGAGCGCTCGGGCTTCGTCGTCTACCGGAAGCTGTTCTGAAAAAGCAGCGGGGCCCCGAAAGGCCCCGCCGGATCGCTTGAAAACAGCAGCGTGGCCGTCAGCCCTTCGGCGCCGGCGTCGGAGCCGGCTTTGCCTTCGGAGTTTCCTGCGCCGTGTTGGATTCGATCGGCGGCAGGCCCTTGAGCAGTTTCTGCTGCAGGGTGGCGAGCACGTCGGGATCGGGCTTCAGGTCGCGTGCCTGGGCCCACTGATAAGTGGCTTCCAGCTTGCGGCCGACGCGCCAGTAGGCATCGCCCAGATGGTCGTTGAGGACCGGATCTTCCGGCTTCAGCGAAACGGCGCGCTCCATCTCGCGTACGGCGTCGTCGAAGCGGCCCATGCGGAAATAGGCCCAACCCAGCGAATCGACGATGTAACCGTCGCTCGGCCGCAGATCCACGGCCTTCTGGATCATCGCCAGGCCTTCCTTGAGGTTGGTGTTCATGTCGACCCAGGAATAGCCGAGATAGTTCAGCACCTGCGGCTGGTCCGGCTGCAGTTCGAGCGCCTTGCGGAAATTCGGCTCCGCCTTCGGCCATTCCTTCAGCCGCTCATAGGCGATGCCGCGTTGGTAGAAGACATTCCAGTTGGCGGCGGTCGGCGTCTTCAGCACATCGACGGCCTTGTCGTAAAGATTGGCGGCCGAACGGAAATCCTCCTTGGAGGAATAGACGCCGCCGAGCGCCAGATAGGCGCGCATATCGTCCGGGTGTTTGTCGAGGAACGCCTTGAGATGGGCGATCGCCTCGTCGTTCTTGTCGAGATCGGCAAGGTTGAGGCCGAGTTGTAGGTCCGACAGCTCCTTCAACGGCGAGGAATCGGGAATGCGGCGGTAGAGCGCAATCGCCGTCTCGCCGTCCTTCAGCTGCTCCGCGACACCGGCAAGCTGCACGAGCGCCGCGTCGTTGTCCGGCTTCAGCGCCAGCGCGAATTGCAGATAGAGCCGCACGAAAGGCTCGCCGCCGCCGCGGTTGAGCGCGGTGGCAAGGTCGAGCAGGATTTCCGAGGCGCCTTCGGCGGGTTTGGCGACGAAAGGCGGTATCTTGTCGCCCTTGCTGATCCTATCGCGCAGCGTGGTGATTTCCAGCTTGCCCGGCGCGAATGCCTCGGCCTGGTCGAGAACCGAAATCGCCTTTGCCTTGTCACCCTTGCGAGCGAGGAAGGAGGCGTACGCCTGCGCGTTGCGCATCCAGGTCTCCGGCGCGGAGCCGCCGGCGGCGGTATCGGCCAGGGTCGCGGCGTAGATTTCGTCAGCCTTGTCGGAGAGGCCGGAAGCATCGGCGATCAGCGCGCGGTGGAACGATTTGAACAGGCCGAACCAGTCGGGCCCCTTGAGCTTGTCGATCGAGGCCATCGCCTCCGAAGCATCGCCAGCGCCCTGCTTGGCCCAGCCGTCCATGACGCCGGACAGTAGCCGGTCGAGATCGGATTCCTGCGAGAGCTTCAGCCAGTACTGGGCCTTGGCGAAATCCTTCTTGTGGAAAGAATCGACCGCCAGCGCCAGGCGCGAGAAACGCTCGACATCCGGCGTTTGCTTGAGCTTGTCGGCGTAGACCAGCGACTCCTCGAAACGGCCTTGCGCGACAAGGGCCAGCATCAGGCTCTGCTGCAGATCCTTGTCGTCGGGAGCGAAGGCCAGCGCCTGCTTGTAGTAGGTAATGGCGTCGTCGAGATCGTTGTCCGCCTCGGCGATGTGGGCGGCGAGATAGGCGCCCGAAAAGGTCGTGATCTGGAGCGGCTGGGCATTTTCCTTGGCCTGGGCCGGCAGCACCGAAAGTGCCACACCGGTCAAAAATGCCAGCCTCATCAGCCAGCGGGAACGTCCTTGCCGCATCTTATCCCTTTCAGCCAGACACGGTCATGCCCCTCGGCGGACCGCCCATAGACTCGAAGTTTTCCGGGTAAAGCATGGCCTTTTTGCGGTCAGCCTACAATCCGGTGCGAATCACAATCCGATCATCCCGCTTAACAAACGATAGCGGACAAGGGAAATATGCCGCGCCCGTCGCGCTCTTTCTGGACCGCCTTAGAGGCGCGCGCCGCGAAACCTGCCCGCCGCCACTGTGCCGCACAGGTCGAACCACTCGCATCCGGGACAGGCCGCGCGCGTCTTCCCGGAGGAAAACGCCTTACGCATTTGCGCCAACGTCGAAGCGTCCAACGCGACCCTCGCGCCGACCAGGATCGGGTGGCCGAGAAGATCGCCGACGTCGCGCGCGGCGAGTCTATCGCGCTCGCTGGCGCTTTCTCCCAAGCAATGCGGATCGAGGTCGTCGAGCAGCGGGGCGCAGATATCGTCCGGACCCGAGACGATCAGGACCCCCTCACCCGCAGCCAGGCGCTCCACCACCTTGTCATAGTTGGCGGTGAAGGCCGGAGTGTAGCCTCTGCCGACATAGGTCAGCAGGCAAAACAGATGATGGGCGCGAAGCCTGACAGTCATCCGATTATCGTGCGACCCGAAAACAGCTTCAGCGTCGCGGCGCCCAGCGCCGACTTGAGCAAACCGCCGACTATGAACGGCAGGAAGCCGAAGGCGATGGCCTTTTCGGCGCCGATCATGACGGCGAGCCAGGCAGTGCCCAGCACCAGGCAGAGCAGGTTGCCGATGAGCATGGCCGCGAAGGCAAGGATCACCCGATCGCCATTCCAGCCGCGCGCGACAAGCCAGCCGACGACGGCGCCCACGACCGGAAACGAGAAGAGATAGCCGCCGGTCGGGCCGACGAAATGCTGAATGCCGGCGGCGCCGCCTGCCAACACCGGAAAGCCCACAGCGCCCTCGACCAGCCAGGCCGCAATGGTGAGCGCGCCGAACCGCCAGCCATAGAGAGCCCCGACCAGCGTCACGGCGAAGGTCTGCATGGTCACCGGCACCGGGATCATCGGCACCTCGATGTAGGAAGACAGCGCCAGGAAGACCGACCCGAGGACGACCGCGCCTGCCTTCCAGGCAAGCGAGCGGCTCTGGAGCCCAAACGGATCGAAGGAAGGCTTGCGGGTCGAAACGGTGGCGTTGGTCATAAGGGTTTCCCTAAATTATAGATAATTTCTCTATTCGATCTATTATCGAATCCATATTTTCGCGGGAATAGCAAGCGCTGAGCTAAAACGGGCAACGGACTTCGTCATTCTAGGGCGGAGCAAGGAGCGCAGCGACGCGCGCAGATCCTGGAATGACGACCACGTGGAGGTCGAACCAAGATCACCCGACGATGGCGAAGGCGTCGCGAGTCTTGCCGGAAGCCGTCCGGACCGGCTTCTGGCCGATCCATTGCACATGGCGGCCGAGCGTGGCGGCGGCCGATTCGGTGTTGCCCTGGCGCAGCGCGCTCAATATCGCCCTGTGATCCTGGTCGGTCCGGGTTTCCCATTCCGATCGCCAGGCCGCGAACAGGAAGCGGGCGCTGGCCGCATGCAGGTCGTCGATGGTGGAGAGCAGGCGCGGCATGCGGCAAGGCATGAGGATCAGCCGGTGGAACGCGCGGTTGGCCTCTTCCCACGAGCGGACGTCGCGCGACTTGTCGCCGGCCTTGGTCGCCTCCTCCGCCTGATCGAGGATGGCCGCCGTCAGGTGCGGCGCGGCATGGCGCAGCGCCAGAACCTCGAGCGCGGCCCGCATCTCGGCCACTTCCCGGACCTCGCCAAGGTCGAACGCCGCGACACGCACGCCGCGGCGCGGCTCGCTGATCGCCAGTCCCTGCGCCTCAAGACGGCGAAATGCCTCGCGCACCGGGACGTGGCTGGTGTTGAACTCCTCGGCGACATGGTCCTGGCGCAGCCGGGATCCGGGCTCGATGGCGCCTGAAATGATACGGTCCGCCAGCTCCTTGCTGATGCGGACGGCAATGGTGTCCTCAGTGTTGCCCATATTTTATAGATAATTTGAGCCGCAGCCGTTTGTCGAGACGGCTGGAACGGGATTCACACCCGATCGGATCGGACAGGGCCGGATCCCCGAATGGCTCAATTCACGCGGCTGATGCAGAAATCGATGACGTCGATGAGCGCGGATTTCTGTCGGGTGGCTTCAAGCGGCGCCAGCGCGTCGCGGGCAATCTCGCCGAAATGGCGGGCGCGGCCGATCGTGTCGGCGATGGCGCCATGGCGGATCATCAGGCCGATGGCCTTTTCGAGCCCGGCATCGTCGGTGACGTTGTCCTCGATGGCGCGTTTCCAGAAGGTGCGCTCGGCCTTGGTGCCACGCCGGTAGGCGAGGATCACGGGCAGCGTCACCTTGCCCTCGCGGAAATCGTCGCCGACATTCTTGCCGAGGTCCTTGCTGGTGCCGCCATAGTCCAGCGCGTCGTCGATGAGCTGGAAGGCAAGACCGAGATTCATGCCATAGGAGCGCAATGCCGCGCGATCGGTGCGCGAGGCCTGCGCAATCACGGGACCGACCTCGGCGGCAGCAGAGAACAGCGCCGCGGTCTTGGCCTTGATAACGGCGAAATGCTCGTCCTCGGTGGTTTCGAGGTTCTTGGCGGCGGCAAGCTGCATCACCTCGCCCTCGGCGATGATGGAGGCCGCCGCCGACAGGATGTCGAGAGCCTCCAGCGAGCCGACCTCGACCATCATGCGAAAAGCCTGGCCGAGCAGGAAATCGCCGACCAGCACGCTCGCCTGGTTGCCCCAGATCATGCGCGCCGTCTTCTTGCCCCGGCGCAGCGCGCTCTCGTCGACGACGTCGTCGTGGAGCAGCGTCGCGGTGTGCATGAACTCGACGGCCGTGGCGAGCTTGACATGGCCCTCGCCCGCATAGCCGAACATCTGCGCGGCGGCGAGCGTGAGCATCGGGCGCAGGCGCTTGCCTCCGGACGAGATCAGGTGGTTGGCGATCTCGGGGATCATCTCGACATCCGAGCCGGCCTTCGAGAGGATCAACTCGTTCACGCGCCCCATATCGGCAGCGGTCAGATCGATGAGATCCTTGATGGAAGCGGATTCCCGCTTGCCCTCGATGTTCAGAACGACACCCACCACGATCACTCCCGTCTATTCCATGCGCACGACGGCACCCTAGTCCCGGCCGGACTCTATGGCGGCATCCACGGATACGGCAAGAGGCGAATTGGCGCGGCTGGCCTGGCGCGAGCTTGCCTGCACGTTTACATCAACGCGGCAACCTGCGATTTTCATTCCATGATCGAGCTTGTGCGCACCAACGACCCCGTCGTCATCTCCTTCGTCGAATCGCTGATGCGAGACGCCGGCATCGTCTTTTTCGTGGCCGACCAGAACATGAGCGTGCTCGAAGGGTCGATCGGCCTTTTGCAGAAGCGCGTGATGGTCGAGGCCGACAGGGCCGATGCAGCGCGCCGCATCCTGAAGGATGCCGGCATCGAGAACGAGATCCGCCGGAAGTAATGTTAGCACCGACCGCCCTCGCCCCTGACACGCCGGCTCATACGGTCGATGCCTTCCATCGCGGGCGCTTCTGGCTGGTCCAGCCGAGGCATGGCCATCGCGCCGGCATGGACGCCATGATGCTGGCGGCGGCGGTGCCCTCCGGCTTTGCCGGACGGTTCGCCGACTTCGGCGCGGGCGCAGGCGCCGCAGCGCTTGCCGTGCTGTCGCGTTGTCCGGATGCGCGCGCGGTTCTGGTCGAACGCTCTTCCGAAATGGCAGACTTCGCCGCCGCCACGATCGCCCATCCGGGAAATGCGCATCTCGCCGCCCGCGCCTCGGTGCTGACGGCCGACGTCACGCTGTCCGGGCGGGCGCGCGGCGAGGCCGGGCTAGCCGATAACGGCTTCGACTTCGTCATCATGAACCCGCCCTTCAACGCGGCGGAGGACCGCGCCACGCCGGATATTCTGCGCAAGCAGGCCCATGTCACCGAGGACGGGCTCTTCGAACACTGGATCAGAAGTGCGGCCGCCGTCGTCAGGCCGCGCGGCGGACTTGCCGTGATTGCCCGCCCCGAACAGCTCGTCGCCATTCTCGATGCCATCGAGGGCCGGTTCGGCGACACGGAAATGCTTTGCGTCCACCCGCGCCCCGACGCGGCGGCGATCCGGATCGTCGTCAGGGCGGTGCTGGGCGCGCGCGGCAAGCTCTCGATCCGGCCTCCGCTCACCTTGCATGGTCCGACGGGCAACGAGCCGACGGACCGGACCGAGATGATCAGCAACGGGCTGGCATCGCTGTTTGGCGATTGACCGCAGCACCGGCCGGCGGCTCGGCATTGCCGTTGGCCGGTGAATTCCTACATGCCGGGAGCAAGACGACGTGTCATCTTGTTGTCGCAGACCGACCGGAGACAATCTTTCGTGAAACGCCTCTTCAACCGCCTGCTGCCGAAATCCTGGCGCTCGAGCGTCGTCACCATTCCGGTCATCCGGCTGCACGGCACCATCATGGCCGGCGGCGGCCAGTTCCGGCCGAGCCTGTCGCTTGCCTCCACCGCCGGCCTCATCGAAAAGGCGTTCCTGTTCGACGCGCCCGCCGTTGCCATCTCGATCAACTCGCCGGGCGGCTCGCCCGTGCAATCGCGGCTGATCTTCAAGCGCATCCGCGATCTCGCCGCCGAAAAGAACAAGAAGGTCCTGGTCTTCGTCGAGGACGTCGCGGCCTCAGGCGGCTACATGATCGCGGTCGCCGGCGACGAGATCTTCGCCGACCCCTCCTCGATCGTCGGCTCGATCGGCGTGGTTTCGGCCTCGTTCGGCTTTCCGGAGCTGATGAAGAAAATCGGCGTCGAACGCCGCGTCCATACCGCCGGCCAGAACAAGGCCGTGCTCGACCCGTTCAAGCCGGAGAAGAAGGAAGATGTCGAGCGGCTGAAGGCTTTGCAGCTCGAAGTGCACGAGACCTTCATCGATCTCGTCAAGGAGCGGCGCGGCGCGCGGCTGAAGGACGACCCCGACCTGTTCACGGGTCTGTTCTGGACCGCCAAGAAAGGCCTGGAGCTCGGCCTGGTCGACGCGCTTGGCGACATGCGCGGCGTGCTGAAGACGCGCTTCGGCGCCAAGACCCAGCTCAGGCTGATCACCGCGCCGCGCGGGTTTTTCGGCCGCTTCGGCCTGTTCGGCTCGCGCCTTTCAGCGCCCGATATCGCCGCGGCCGCCGCCAGCGGCGTCATCGATGCGGCGGAAGAGCGCGCATTGTGGGCTCGGTTCGGGCTTTGAAAAAGCGCTGAAAGCGTCTACCATGACAGCCTGACCGACCCGTACGGCCGGCCTTGCCGCGCAAAAGCGGGAGGAGTTTCGAGATGCCGCAGATCATTTTCTTCGCAGTCGTCGGCGCCGCCGCCTATTTCGGATATCGCGCTTTCGTGCGCGAGGCAGAACGCGTGACCGCCAAGATCCGGCGCACCGAGAAACAGACGGCTAACGGCACGATGGGAACGCTGGTCAAGGATCCCAAGACCGGCGAATACCGTCTGGCCAAGGACTGAACACCATTTCGCCAACAGCCGACATTCTGGAGCCCGAGGCTGCCGCCCGGACGTGGCTCGCGCCTGCCAAGATCAACCTGGCGCTGCATGTCACCGGCCGGCGCGACGACGGTTATCACCTGCTGGACAGCCTTGCCGTGTTCACCCGCTTCGGCGACCGGCTTGAGATCGAGCCCGCCGAACGCGACGAGTTCCACATCGCCGGCCGCTATGCAGCCGGGTTGCCTACCGATGGCGACAATCTGGTGGTGAAGGCGCGTGACGCCTTGCGCAGGCAAGCCGGCGCGAGGCAGACGCCGCCCGTCGCCATCCGGCTGGAGAAGAACCTGCCGATCGCCTCGGGCGTAGGCGGCGGCTCGAGCGACGCGGCGGCGGCGCTCAATGGTCTTGCGCGTCTCTGGAACCTCGATGTCGATCAAGCCGGGCTGGCGCGGATCGGCCTTTCGCTCGGCGCCGACTTGCCGATGTGCCTTAAGGCGAAGCCGCTGATTGCGCGCGGCATCGGCGATGAATTGTCACCGCTGGCCGATTTCCCGGCGCTGGCGCTGGTGCTGGTCAATCCGGGTGTCACGGTTTCCACGCCGGACGTGTTCAAGGCGCTTACCAGGCGCGACAGCGAGGCGCTGCCGGCGCTGCCGAAGCGGCTCGACTTCCACGGCGTCCGCAACTGGCTGGAGACGACACGCAACGATCTCGATGAAGCCAGCCGTTCGATCCAGCCCGCCGTCGGCGAGGCGATCAAGGCGCTGAACAAGGCGGGCGCCGGTTTCGCCCGCATGTCGGGCTCCGGCGCCACCTGTTTCGGCCTGTTCGAGACCGGCAACGTCGCCAAGCGCGCGGCGATCGAGATTCGTGGCCGCCATCCGGACTGGTTCGTCGCCGCGACACGCAGCATGGAGGCAGGTTGAGATGGCGAGGATCGACGAAAGCCGCTCCTTCATCCCGGTGCGCGTCGCGGTGTTGACCGTTTCCGACACGCGCAGCCTCGCCGAAGACAAATCGGGCCAGACGCTGGCTGACCGCATCGTCGAGGCGGGTCACATATTGGCCGCACGCGACATCGTCACCGACGACAAGGACAAGATCCGCGAAAAAGTGCTCGGCTGGTCAAGGGATGAAGCCGTCGATGTCGTCATCACCACGGGCGGCACCGGTTTTACCGGTCGCGACGTGACGCCGGAGGCGCTGGAGCCGATCTTCGAAAAGCGCATGGACGGTTTTTCCGAAGTGTTCCACCGCATTTCCTACGACAAGATCGGCACCTCGACGATCCAGAGCCGGGCTACCGGCGGCGTCGTCAATGCCACCTTCGTCTTTGTGCTGCCCGGCTCGCCCGGCGCCTGCAAGGATGCCTGGGACGGCATCATCAAGGCACAACTCGATTACCGGCACATGCCGTGCAACTTCGTCGAGATCATGCCGCGCCTGGACGAGCATTTGCGGCGCGGCGGGGCAGCGGGCGCATAAACCGAGGCGAAGCCGCGAAACAGCATCGCATTCGCAAGTCAGAGCGACCCGCTCGCCTTCGAAGCGCCATTCCGAAGCTGGCGGCGGCAAACTATCCTGCGTGCGCATGGCGGATCCGCCCTCTCGCGACAAAGGACATGCGATGACCGTCCACAGCGGCGGATGCCATTGCGGCAATATCCGCCTGAGCTTCTCTACCGCTCTCGATCCTGCCGAGATCGAAATCCGAGCCTGCCAGTGCTCGTTCTGCACCCGGCATGGCTCGCGGGCCGCCGCCGATCCGAACGGGAGGCTGGTCGTCTCGGTCGAAGACAGGGAGCGTGTGCAGACCTACCGCTTCGGTCTTCGCACCGCGGGCTACCTGATATGCCGGGAATGCGGCGTCTACGTCGCCGCGATCGCCGGAGATGGCGCCGAGGCCAGGGCGATCGTCATCGTCAACGCGCTCCACGATCGCGAGCGGTTCTCCCACGAGCCGATCGTCGTGAGCTATGACGCCGAAAGCCGCGAGCAGCGTCTGGCCAGGCGACGGAGCGCCTGGATGCCGGTCGAAGTCCGTGGTGCCTGAACGCCCGAGCCTCAGCGGATGACCGGTTCGCCGTGGAAGCGACGGCGCGACGGCTTCGAAACGCCGAAGCCGACCTCCATCATCAGGCGCGGCGTGTGCGCCGGCACGGTGCCCATGTGGAAGCCGAACGGATCCTCGACGAAGCCGAGGCCCGCCTCGCCGGTCAGCGTCACCGGGCTCTGCGGGCCGTAGACGCCAAGCACCTCCTCGGCCGAATGGCCGACCAGCAGCGTCAACTGATGCTTGAGCGCGCGGCGCCTGTGGCTGCCCCGGACATAGACATGCGGTCCGGTGCCGGCATCGACCGGGACCAGGTAGAAGAAGAACTTCAGCATGCGCCAGTCGTCGAGGTCGAAATGGTATTTGCCGAGCGAGGCGAGGTTCTTATCGGCGTCGGAGGCCTTGCCGGTGGGGAAGCTCCACCAGACGCGCGTGGTGATCAGCTTGGCCTGGCCGCCGAGATAGTGTTGGGCGATGTCGAGAAGCAGCGGGTCCTTCTGGATGGCAAGGGCCGCGGGGCAATCGAGGATGCGTTCGAAGTAATGCCCGCTGAGCAGCGAGCGGCCGAAGCGCCTTTCGGCCTCGGCATGCTCCTGCGGCATGAATTCGAGGCGGCGATCGAAATTGCCGAAACACGGCGTGCGATTGGCGAATGCTGCGATCTCCTCATGGATCGCCCGCGGCAGCATGAGGCCGGAGAACAGGCCTTCCGAGCGGAGCGCCTGGACGGCCCTGCCCCGGTCGGCGCTGGCGAACATCGTTTCCTCCGCGTTCTCGAGCGGACGGGCGCGCCTAGCGCCCAGCCAGTGCATGCGGCGCCCCGGCATGGTGCGGGCCAGCATGAACATCGGCAGCCATGCCGGGTTCTCGCGCAGGTCCGTCATATAGGTTGGAATGCGCACGGCTATGCGCCTGAGCAGGCTCCCGTTGCGGGCAATGGCCTCCAGGCTGGCAGCGCCGGAATTATCTGGAGCAGCAAGATTCATTGGGTCCTCGTGCGTACAGCTCGCAACGAAGCGTCAGCCGCCTGACGCTCCGGCATCACCCAATCCCGATTGTCCCGCCTTAGGGAAAGCTAATCCAACGCCAGATTTTGTGCAACGCACAATGGAGCGATGCCGGGAAATTTACCGGGTCCTGGGAGCGGCGTGACGCTTCATTTCCGCGGCGCCACCCAGATTTCAGCGTCCAGCTTTCTGGTCGCCAAGCCACGCGCCAGGGCTTCGGCGCTGCTTGCGCCCTTGGCGAGCGCCGCGGCCTGTCGCTTGTTGACGACAAGGCCCTCGGCCAGCGCTCGGCTACTCGAAAAAACCCTGGACAGGAACGGAGCACGATTGCCACGCGCGGGGGAAAAACGCGCCGGCATGGTCTGTCTCGCCGTGTGGGCCACGACCTCGTCGGTCCATCCCTCTGCCAGCCGCGCGCCAGGCTCGAGAAACAGCAACCAATCGCCCTTGGCCTGGGCGATGCAGGCAGCGATGCCGCTGGTGACATAGTGGCAGCCGGCATGCTCGGCGACGCGATGCGTCTGGTCGGTGGAACCCGCGTCGCAGACGATGACGTCGCGCACGACGCCCTCGACCGCGCCGCCGACCAGCGAGGCGAGCGTGCGCGCAAGGCCTTCTTCGTCGTTCCTGGTTTCGATCAGAACGCTGAGCATCCTTAGCCGAATAGCGGAAAGCCCGGCACTACGCCAGTTGTGCATTGCGGTCGAGAAAGTTCTTGATTTGTTCTCATCGGCAAAATAGGAATAGTTTCATGAACAGAGCGATTCGACAGCCTGCCGACAGTCCCTGGGAGAGGGCGAAAATGGAACAGATCGTGCGCGCCGACATTGCAGCCTTCGGAGCAGGAAGGGCCGAGATGGCGAATGCGATGATGGAACAGAGCGGCATGCGCGTGCGGCCGGACCGCAATCGCGGCCGCTCGGCCGGCATCAACCCGTCCGGCCGGTTCGAGCCGGTCAGCCGGCATGTGTTCGACGACGGCTGGAACTCGCTCGAGGAGCTGCCGCCTTTCAAGACCGAGGTGCAGGTCGAGAAGCCTCGCACCATCATCACCCGCAACGAGTCGCCCGACATTTCCTTCGACCGCTCGATCAATCCCTATCGCGGTTGCGAACATGGCTGCGTCTACTGCTTCGCCAGGCCGACGCATGCCTTCATGGGCCTGTCGCCGGGGCTCGATTTCGAATCGAAGCTGTTCGCCAAGCCGGATGCGGCGAGGATGCTGGACAAGGAATTGTCAAAGCCCGGCTACCAGCCGCGCACCATCGCCATCGGCACCAACACCGATCCCTACCAGCCGATCGAGAAGCAGTACCGGATCATGCGCGAAATACTGGAGGTGCTGGAGGCGCGTGGGCATCCGGTCGGCATCGTCACCAAATCGGCGCTGGTGACGCGCGACATCGACATCCTGTCGCGCATGGCCGAACGCGGCCTTGCCAAGGTCGCGCTTTCAGTGACGACGATGGACCGCATGCTGGCGCGCACGATGGAGCCGCGCGCATCGACGCCAACAAAGCGTCTGGAGGCGATCAGGCAGCTTTCCGACGCCGGTATCCCGGCTTCGGTCATGGTAGCGCCGGTCATTCCCGGCCTCAACGATCCGGAGTTGGAGCGCATCCTGGATTCGGCGCGCGCCGCTGGCGCCCGGGAAGCCGGCTATGTCATCCTGCGGCTGCCGCTCGAGGTGGCGCCGATCTTCAAGGACTGGCTCCTGCGCCACTATCCGGACCGCTACCGGCACGTGATGTCGCTGATACGCTCGATGCGCGACGGCAAGGATTACGATTCCGAATGGGGCAAGCGCATGAAAGGCGCCGGCCCCTATGCCTGGCAGATCGGTCGCCGCTTCGAGATCGCCGCCAAGCGGCTCGGCCTCAACGCCGAGCGGCGGCAGTTGCGGACAGACCAGTTCGTTGCTGGCGCCAATGCGAACGAACAGCTGATGCTGCTTTGACCACCAGAGCTGGCGCGGCTCGTGGCCGCGCTCCAGCTGGCAGATCCCGTCCGGCCCCTGTCCCCCGGCCGTGAGACGGTGCCCTCCGGGTCCGACGCCCCATCCGACCCGGAGGGACTTGCGGAGAATCGGAGCCGATGCGAACCTCGCCGCACCATGGCTCGCGCGCGTTCCGATTCTCCGCTTCTCTTTGAAATGGTCGAGAAGCCCGATTTCTCGATCGAGACGAGGGCGATGGCCGAGGGCCTCTGGCCGGTGGCGGGCATGGACGAAGCCGGCCGCGGGCCGCTTGCCGGGCCGGTGGTGGCGGCGGCAGTGGTGCTCGATCCGGCCAACATTCCCGAAGGCCTCGACGATTCCAAGCGGCTTACCCATCTTCAGCGCGAGGCGCTGTTCCTGAAAATCCTCGGCTCGGCGCTCAGCGTCTCGATGGCCTCGATCAGCGCCGAAGGCATCGACAACAGCAACATCCTGAAGGCGAGCCTGGAGGCGATGCGCCGCGCCGCCGCCGGCCTGTCCATGCAGCCGAAGCTCGCCTTGGCCGACGGCCGCGATGTGCCGCCGGGCCTTGCCTGCGAGGGCCGCGCGCTGGTCAAGGGCGATCAGCGCTCGCAGTCGATCGCAGCCGCGTCGATCGTCGCCAAGGTGATGCGCGACCGCATGATGTGCGGATGTGGCGGCCATCACGAGAGCTACGGCTTCGAAGTGCATATGGGCTACGCGACCGCCAGGCACCGCACCGCGATCGAAACGCACGGCCCGGTGGCGCGATTGCATCGCGCCTCATTCGCGCCGTTCCGGCTGGGCGGAGCGGAGCCGGTTGAGGAAGAAAGCTTCGCTGGACTGGAGTAGGCGAAAGTGTCCTCGACGGCCGATCCCCGTTGTGGGGGAGATTGGCAGCGTCGCCGCCCCGCCTCTTCCACAAACAAAAAAGCCGCCGGGTTGCCCAGGCGGCTTTTGATTTCACCTCGAAGCCAGCTTAGTTCAGCTTCGCCTTCACGTCATCCAGGGCGGACTTGAACAGATCAGCGCCGGCCTTGGCATCGACCTTGGCGCCAAGCAGCGCGCGGGCGGCCTCGACGGCGATGTCGACGGCCGAGGCGCGCACTTCGCTGACGGCCTCGCGCTCGGCCTGGCTGATCTTCTGCTCGGCAAGCGCGGTGCGGCGCGCGACGTAGTCTTCGGTCTTCTTGGCTGCTTCGGCGGCAAGCTGCTCGGCCTCGCGCTTGGCCGCGGCGACGATGTCGGCGGCCTCCTTCTCGGCTTCCTTGCGCTTCTGCTGGTACTGGCCAAGCAGCTGCTGGGCCTCTTCGCGAAGCTTGCGGGCTTCCTCGAGCTCACTGCTGATCTTGGCCGCGCGGGCGTCGAGCGACTTGGCGAGCATGCCCGGCACCTTCAGATAGATGATGGCGCCGAGAAAGATGAGCATCGCAATGGTAGCCCAAAGCGTAGCGAGTGATGTGGCGTCCATGATCCCGCTCCTCACCGGCTCGCGGATTTGACCGCGGCCGCGATCTCGGACTTGTCGGCCTTGCCGCCGACAAGTGCTTCGACGATGGCCGACGTGGTGTCCTCGGCGATGGTGCCGACTTCCTTCATCGCCTTGGCCTTGATCGAGGCGATGCTCGCCTCGGCTGCGTCCAGCTTCTTCTCGAGCTCGGCCTCGAGCTTCTTGCGCGTGCTCTCGGCGTCCGCCTTGGCGGTGTCGTTCGCCTGCTGACCGATCTTGTTGGCGTTTGCCCTGGCTTCCGCCAGTTCCTGCTCATAGGCAGCA
Organism: Mesorhizobium sp.; assembly: GCF_024509055.1. Lineage (GTDB taxonomy): Bacteria > Pseudomonadota > Alphaproteobacteria > Rhizobiales > Rhizobiaceae > Mesorhizobium. The sequence continues at coordinate 38,506 of NZ_JANINM010000050.1, forward strand.
ACAGCAGCATCCGCCTCACCCTTCAGCCTTGCGGCATGGTCGAGATCCTGGGTGATGCGGTCGTTGCGGACATCGATGATGCCGCCGAGACGCGGCATCACGACACGCTTCAAGAACAGGTAAAACAGCCCGAAGGTGATCACCAGCCACAGGATCTGCGACGGGAAGGTCGCGGCGTTGAACGGCGGGAACGTTTCATGCTCCGCGGGCACCGCGGTGCCCGCATGGGTATCGCCCTCGGCCGCGGCCGGCGCTGTTTCTTGCGCATAGGCAGATGTCACGAACATCTCATTCCCCTGTCCATGGAACGGGGCCGCACCATGCAGCCCCTTTCGTCAGCTCTGGCTCTTACTTGAAGACCAGGAGCAGAGCGATCAGGAGCGAGAAGATGCCCAGAGCTTCGGTCACGGCGAAGCCGAAGATCAGGCGGCCGAACTGGCCGTCGGCGGCCGACGGGTTGCGGAGCGCGCCCGAGAGGTAGCTGCCGAAGATGTTGCCGAGGCCGATGCCCGCGCCGCCCATGCCGATGCAGGCGATACCAGCGCCGATAGCAGCTGCTGCAGTTGCGTCCATTTCAAAACTCCTGTGGTTTGCTTGTTCGTTGCAGTTGGTACGTTGGGTATGCTGGCGCCGGGGCGCCGGTAAAATCGATCAGTGGCTCGGGTGCAGCGCGTCGTTCAGATACATGCAGGTCAGCACCGCGAAGACGTAGGCCTGCAGGAAGGCAACCAGCAGTTCGAGCGCCGAGAGCGCAACCGCCATCGCAAGCGGCAGCACCGAACCGGCGATGCCGACGGCGCCCAGCGCGCTGAGGCTGACGACGAAGCCCGAGAAAACCTTCAGCGTGATGTGGCCGGCCAGCATGTTGGCGAAAAGACGAACCGAGAGGCTGACGGGACGCGAGACGAAGGAAATGATTTCGATCGCCACCACCAGCGGCAGGAGATAGCCCGGCACGCCATGCGGCACGAACAGCTTGAGGAAGCCCAAGCCATGCTTGGCAAAGCCGTAGACGACCACGGTGCCGATGACCAGGATCGCCAGCGTGAAGGTGACGATGATGTGGCTGGTGACGGTGAAGAAATAGGGGAACAGGCCGATCAGGTTGGCGACCAGCACGAACATGAACAGCGAGAACACCAGCGGGAAGAACTGCATGCCCTGCTTGCCGGCGGCGTCGCGCAGCATGTTGCCGACGAATTCATAGGCCATTTCGGAGATGGACTGCAGACGACCCGGAATGAGCGCGCGGCTGGCGGTGCTCATATAGAGGAAGCCGGACGCCAATACGATCGTCACGACCATGAACAGCGAGGAGTTGGTGAAAGAGACGTCGTAGCCGCCGATATGCAGCGGGATGATCGGATGGATCTGGAACTGGTGGATCGGATCGACCTTGTCAGCAGCAGCCACTTTAAATCCCCGTCAAAGCCACCATCGGCTTTTTGAAGTTCTCTTTTAGCGCCTCGCGGCGCCTGATGTCATTCCTTCGGCGCGGGCGGCTTGCCGTTCTGTCCGAACTGCGCCACCTGCCCCGATGAGCGCAGGACGTTGAGAACGCCCGCGCCAAAACCCAACAACAGACCGACGATCAGCCCAAATGGCGCTGTTCCCGCCAGCCGGTCGATAACCCAGCCCAAGCCGACACCGACCACCACCCCGGCGATGAACTCGCTGGACAGTTTCAGCGCCTGACCGTAACCGGTCTCGGCTTTCGCTTCGTCTTTCCCCTCGAGCCGATCCGTGCGCCTCGTCGCAAGCGATGCTTCGAGGTCGCGCCGGCGGCGCTCAAGTTCGTCGTCGCGGATGGTGGCGTCTGGCTGCCTGCCGCGGCCGGTTTCTCCGGTTCCGTCTGGCCTGATTTTGTCGGCCATCGCAACCCCCCTGCCCGGGCAGACGATAGCCGTCCGTCCGCTTCTAAAGTTGCCGGCAACATAGTTAGAGGGTCCGCGCCCGTCAAGCCACGGACCGAACTTCAAGACGCTGTATTTTTCATAAATAAATCAATTACTTAGTAAGGTGCGACATCGTGCCCTTCACGCCCGCGTGAGGACTCGGCGCGAATCCGCCCGAGACTGCGTGCCCGCGAGCGCGCCGCAAGCGCCCCAAAAGAGTTACCTCGGCGACCGCTCAAGCGGCTCAACTCCACCCGCCGCCATAGGTGCGATAGAAGATGTGCAAGCCGATCCTGGTCATGCGCTGCATGGCGCGCGCCCAGCCGGGATGGACATAATTGGCGTAGTAGTGCGTGGAGGACCCGACCTCGGGAATGAATATCTTGCCGGCCGTCACCGCCATGGCGACCTCCTGCGCGGTCTTGTAGGAAGCCTGGTCGGTGATGACCTTCTTCCTGCCGTCGCAGGCGAAGGAGAACTGGCAGCGGTTGAACCAGTCGTCGTTCTGGTAGACGACGCCGCAGATCGTCTTCGGATAGGCCGGGTTGCGGACCCGATTGAGGATCACCTGCGCGACCGCGGCCTGGCCGCGCACCGGCTCGCTGCGCGCCTCGAAATAGATGCCCTTGGCAAGGCAGGCCTGCTCCGGCTTGGAGAAGACGCTCGCCGGCAGCGGGGTCTGCATCCACGCATGGTCGCCCTTGCCCATGGGCGGGATGAAGCGGCCATCGTTCGGATTGTCCTGCAGCAGCGCCTCGAAGGGCGATGCCTTGGCATAGTCGGGCGCCGACTGGGCGTAGGCGGTAGCCAGGATATCGGGCTTGTTGTTATTGAGAAGGGCGACGAGCGCGGGTGGCACCTCGGGGTCCGGCTTCTTGTCGAGGCGAAGATGGAAGGCCTGGGCGATCTGGACCTCCTTGCCCCTGATGCCAGGCTTGGCGAAGGTGAGCTTCAAGCCGCTATCCATGCTCGGGCGGATCAACGAGGATGTCCGCTCGAAGATCGAGCCGGCGCTGAAATTCTTCGGCGGCGCCACCGGCGAGACCTGAAGCAGGCGGCCCTTCTTGTCGGAGCGCACGACGCGGTCCTCGTCCGGCGTGGTCCCCGCGACATTGCCCTTGCCACGGAACGCAACGGTGCCGACGCCCGGCAGTTCGACGCCCGAGCCGGAGATCGAGCCGGTGGTGGCGGTATCGACGAACGGCATCTCGGCGGCGTGCACCGAGCCGGCGACGGACCTCTCCACATAGGCATTCCAGCGGTGGTTCGGTGATTCCAGCCCTGAAATGAGGCTCGCCATGTCCTGATAGGCGATAACGGACGGAAAGCCGATCCAGATGCCGAGCCCGAGAACCAAGGGAGGAAGGAAGGAACGTTTATTCGCAACGGCGGCGGCGACAAGCCGCTTTACAACGCGTCGATGCACGGAACTCTCCAGAAACGCTACTGACCCCGGAGAGCCAAAATGAAGCATTAACCTTGATGCGGGGTTAACGACATCGATCGTGTTCTTTCATGTTGGAGGCAATGCGGTTTTCAGGCCCGCATCAAGGCTGGCGAAAAATCAGGCCTGACGCAGGAAGATCGGCCAGGCAATCGCGGCGCAGATGGCGCCCGCAAGCCAGACGCCAGGCCAGGAAAAGAAAATCAGAAGCCAGGGGATGGCGATCGGGACCAGGCAGAAGCCGACAAAGACGAAGCTGTTGGCGAGGCTGAGCGCAGTGCCGACATGGCCGATGCCGGCGAGTGTCGCAAGCTCGGTGTAGGCGACACCGTGCCAGGCCGAGACAAGGATGCCGGCGACCACCACCATCACCGGGAGCAGGAACATCAGGGCCGGCTGCCCGGCGGCTGCGGTGACGAGCAGCCACAGCGCCAGGAAGGCGAGCGCGCTGAGCAGGCTGCAGAGCCTCAGGAATTGCCGGCGGTTGCCGTGGCGGTCGGTGAAGCGGCCGCTCCAGACACGCATCGCCATGGCCCCGGTCTGCACCGCGGCGAGGCTGGCGCTGGTCACGGCCGTCCCCATGCCGGCGAAATCGTGCAGGAAGACAGACGCGAAGGTAAGCACCGCCACCTGCGGGAAGCAAAGCAGGCCGATGGCGCTCGAGATGCGCCAGACCTCGATATTGCGAAGCGGGGCGCGACCAGCCGTGCCCTCCATCGACGCATCACTGCCTCCGTCTGTCGGCGGCTCGTGCAGCCAGCGCCAGGCAAAGAAGGCCGAGAGGGCGGACACTGCCGCCAGGAGGCCGAAGACCGCGCCAAAGCCCAATGCCAAGGCAAGCGACGGCAGTATGAGCGCGCCGAGGCCGCCGCCGAGCGGGACCGCCGTCTGCCTGATGCTCATGGCAAAGCCGCGCTCACCTTCACGAAACCAGGCCATGATGGCGCGGCCGCTGGAGCCGTTGACGCTGCCTCCCAGCAGGCCGGCGACGAGCAAGCTTGCAGACAGCAGCGCGACACCGGGAATGGCGGCCTTGGTTGGCACAACCAGGATCGCCATGATGAAAAGCCACGCCGCCGTCGCGCCGAGCCCGGTCAGAAGCACGCGGCGATCGCCCCAGCGATCGGTCAGCACACCCCAGGGCAGTTCGCTCAGCGCCACGCCAAGACCGAGCAGCCCCAGCGCCAGACCGAGTTGCGCATTGCCGAGATGATAACCCTGGCGCATGACCACCGCGGTCGCCGGGATGCCGGCGAACGTGGCCGAGAAACCGGCATTGGCGGCGACTCCCAGTCCCAGCACTTTCCAGCGGTGGTTGGACCCGAAGGTCCGGCCGGCCCCGGCAGTGGTCGGCGCGGACGGCTGGCAATCGGTGCAACTGACGATCGCTGACATCATTCCATCTCCATTGCGGCCGGCTGACTGGCTTGACGGCCAGGATGTAGCGCTCTAGTTTAATCCATAAAATCAGGAAGTATTTGATCGACAATCCTGAAAATCGAGACGATCCCATGCAGCGGATTACCTTCGACCTCGACGTGCTCCGGACCTTCGTCACCGGTACGGAACTGGGCAGCTTCGCCAAGGCGGCCGAGCGGCTTGGACGCTCGACCTCGGCCGTCAGCGCGCAGCTGAAGAAACTGGAGGAGCAGGCTGCGACACCGATCTTCCGCAAGGCCGGGCGCGGCCTGGCGCTGACCGAGGCCGGCGAGACCATGCTCGGCTATGCACGCCGGCTTATCGAGCTCAACGATGAGGCTGCCGCCGCTATACGCGATGTCGAGCTGGAAGGTTGGGTGCGGCTCGGGCTGCAGGAGGATTTCGGCGAGGCCGTGCTGCCCGACGTGCTCGGCCGCTTCGCGCGCGCCCATCCCAAGGTCCGGATCGAGGCGCGGATCGGTCGCAGCCAGGAACTCGCCGATCGCATCCTATCCGGCAATCTCGACATCGCGCTCGCCTGGCACAATGGCGCTACGCTTCCGTTCAGCCGGCACGTCGCCGACGTGCAGCTGCGCTGGATCGGCCCGGCAAAACCGATCGACGCCGGGCCGGGCAACGGCGAACCGTTGCCACTGGTGGCCTTCGAGGCGCCGTGCCTGCTGCGCACAGTGGCGACCGACACCCTGGACCGCGCCGGCCTTGCCTGGCGGCTGACCTTTTCCAGCCCGAGCCTCGCCGGCATCTGGGCGGCGGTCGCAGCGGGTCTCGGGCTGACGATCCGCACCGATATCGGCCTGCCGCCCAGTGTCAGGGTAATCGCGCCCGGCGCTCTCGGGCTGCCGGCACTGCCCAGGATGGCGCTTCAGCTCTATCAGAAGGACGCCGCGCTCGACCCGGTCGCGGCGCGACTGGCCGATATATTGGAGCAGGCGGCGATTGAGGCGCTGCCGGAGGGGACGGTGATGAAGGAGAGGCTGCGGGAAGTGGCTTAGTTTCCCGCCCGACGCACCGCGACTTCGCATCAGCGTCGGAGCTTATCCTCAGAAGTCACCGCTTCTTTGCGCGGCCTGCAAAAGGATTGTCGGAGGTGCGCAACGCCATGCGGATCGGCACGCCGGGCATGTCGAAAGCCTCGCGCAGGCTGTTCGTCAGATAGCGCACATAGGATTGCGGCATGGCGTCCGGGCGCGAACAGGAAACGACGAAGCCCGGCGGGCGGGTCTTGGCCTGGGTGACATATTTGATCTTCAGCCGGCGGCCGGCGACCGCGGGCGGCGGATGATGCGCCAGAATGCCTTCCAGCCAGCGGTTGAGCTTGCCGGTCGAGACACGGCTGTTCCACACCTTGTGCGTCTTGATGACGGATTCCATCAGCCGGTCGAGGCCGCGCCCGGTTTCAGCCGACACCGTCACCGCCTGGATGCCGCGCACCTGCGGCAGCAACCGCTCGGTCTTCTCGCGGAGTTCCGCGAGCAGTTCCTGCGGATTGTCGATCAGGTCCCATTTGTTGAAGGCGATCACCGGCGCCCTGCCCTCGCGGATGATGAGGTCGGCGATCTGCAGATCCTGCTTCTCGAACGGGATGGTGGCGTCGAGGACGATGATGACGATCTCGGCGAAGCGGATCGCGCGCAGGCCATCCTGCACCGAGAGCTTCTCCAGCTTTTCCTGCACCTTCGACTTGCGCCGCATGCCGGCGGTATCGAAGAGCTTTATCCGGCGGCCGCGCCAGTCCCAGTCGACCGAGATGGAATCGCGCGTGATGCCGGCCTCCGGACCGGTGAGCAGCCGCTCCTCACCGATCAGCGCGTTGATGAGCGTCGACTTGCCGGCGTTGGGACGGCCGACAACGGCGATGCGCAGCGGCTTGGTGTCGTCATAGGCGGGCTCGGCGTCGGGATCGGCGATGTCCTCGCCGATCAGCACCTCGCTGGCGGCGATCTCGCCGCTTTCGTCTTCCTCGTCCTCGCCGAAGGCGCGTTCTTCGCCCAGCGCCTCGACAACGGCATCGCGCAGGTCGGGCATGCCCTGGCCATGCTCGGCAGAGACGGGTATCGGCTCGCCGAGGCCGAGTTCCCAGGCCTCCAGCATGCCGCCCTGAGCGCCCCGCGCCTCGGCCTTGTTGGCGACCAGCACGACCGGCTTGCCGGACTTGCGCACCACTTCGGCGAAGGTCCGGTCGTCCGGCATCAGGCCGGACTTGGCGTCGACGGTGAAGAAGATCAGGTCCGCCTCACGGATGGCGATCTCGGTCTGCTGGCGCATACGGCCCGGCAGCGTCGAGGCCCCGGCATCCTCGAAGCCGGCAGTGTCGATAACGTCGAAATGGAGATCGTAGAGCTTGGCTGCGTGGACGCGACGGTCGCGCGTCACGCCCGGCGTGTCGTCGACAAGCGCCAGCTTCTTTCCGACCAGCCGATTGAAAAGAGTCGATTTGCCGACGTTAGGCCGGCCGATGATGGCTACTTTGAAGCCCATCGGAGGTCACGAAGCATTGCCCGACCCGCGGATCAGTTCGGACATCAGTTCCGCCCGCTGGCGCAGATTGCGCGGGGCGGCGTCATCCGAAGAGATCTGGTCGAACAGCTTGAGCGCGTCGGCCGACTTGCCTTCCTTCCAGGCGGCAAGGCCAAGCGCTTCACGCGCCGAGTGGCGCAGCGGGTTGGTGTCGGCAGTCAGCGCCTCGACCCGGCTTGAGACATCGGCGAAAGAGCCATGATCGACGAGAAGCAGCGCAGCCCTCAGCCGCGCCATGTCGCGGATGCCGGCCGGAATGGCGTTGTCGGCGGCGACCTCGTCGAAATCCTTGACCGCTCCGTTGACGTCGCCCTTGTCGGCCTTGACGGTGGCGGCGCGCATGCGAGCAAGCAGCGGATAGGCGCCGTAGCCGTCCTTCTCGAGCTGGTCGAGCGCGGCGATCGCCTCGTCATTCTTGCCGTCATTGGCGAGCTTGAGGGCGGCCGAGAAAGCGTCGCCAGAGCGGTTGGCGCGCGTCTCGTCCCAATAGCGGTAGCCGACGACGGCGGCGGTGCCGATCACAATCAGGATCGCAAGGCCAAGCACGATCGGCCCAAAACGGTCCCACAGCGCCTGCGCCTGCTCGCGACGAATCTCTTCGTTGACTTCGCGGATAAAAGTGTCGTCCGACATCAATCAATACCATTGCAACCCCGGACGGGGTGCTTCTTGAGCCCGCGTTTTAGCGGAATTTTGTCGGCATGGAAGGGGTCCGGCCGGAAAATCGGCTGGACAATCCGAGACGCCACCAGGACTGGCCGGAACGCATCGACGCCATATTTGAGCGATAGCCGGCTTCCCAACAGTTTGAAAGATTTGCCCAAAAGATGCCAATGCCTCGTCCGTTCCGCGTCCTTGCGTTCAGTCTCGCCTCGCTTGCTTCAACTTCCACGGTGTTCGCCGATCCGCCCCGGCCGACAACGGCCTCGACGGCCAAGCCCAAGCAGATCGTGCTGATCTCCTTCGACAGCGCGAGGGAGATTTCGCAGTGGGAGCGCAGCCGCGCGCTGGCGAAGCGCACCGGCGCGCATTTCACCTATTTCCTCTCCTGCGTATTCCTGCTTTCGCCGGAAACGCGCACGCAATACACCGCGCCCGGCAAAGGCGCCGGCAAATCCAACATCGGCTTTGCCGCGTCGAAACAGGAGGTGGCCGACCGGCTGGAACAGATCCGGCTCGCGGCGACCGAAGGCCACGATATCGCCAGCCATGCCTGCGGCCATTTCGACGGCAAGGGCTGGAGCAAGGCCGACTGGCTGGCCGAGTTCGGCGCGTTCCGGCGCATTCTCGAAAATGCCTATGCGATCAACGGCATCTCGCCCGAGCCCTCCGGCTGGCACGATGTGGCGCGGCATGCGGTGACAGGTTTTCGCGCGCCGTATCTGTCGACCAACGCGGCGCTTTATCAGGCGCTGCCCGAGGCCGGCTTCCAGTACGACGCCAGCGGCGTGTCGAAGGGCCCTGCCCTGCCGGCGGTCAAGAACGGCACCACGCGGTTTTCCTTGCCGCTGATCCCGGAAGGACCGAAGGCCAAGCCCGTGGTCGCGATGGATTACAACCTCTATGTCCGCCATTCGAACGGCTATGAGAAGCCGGCCATGGCGGGCGAGTTCGCCGACCGCGCCTACCAGGCGTTCCGCGCGGCCTTCGATGCCGAATACAGCGGCAAGCGCATTCCGCTGGAGCTCGGCTTCCACTTCACCCAGATGAACCAGGGCGCCTATTGGAACGCGCTGGAGCGCTTCGCCGACGAGGTCTGCGTGAAGGCCGATGTGGAATGCATCAGTTTTCACGACTACGTCGCCCGGCAGCATGCCGGACAGGCACAGGTGACCGCAGGCGGCTGACTACGGCTTTTAAGCCGGATCCTCGGCGCCCTGCCGGGCGAGATAGCGCTGGTCGATGTCGGGCAGCGGCGCACCTTCCAGCGTCGCCTCGAATGCGCGCAAGCGCTTATGGACTGACTGCAGTTCGACGATCGTCGACCAGGACGTGAGGAGGAACTGCAAGGAGCCCGTCACCTTGCCGAAGGCGTTCGATATCTGGTTCAGGGCGCCGAAGGTGATCTTATGCGCAACCAGCGACGGCCCGAGGATCAGCAGCGAGAAGATGTTGTCGGCCTGCAGGTAGGTGTAACGCACGACGTTGAAATAGATGTAGTGGAAGTAGAGCCTGAAGTAGTTGTGCCGGACATTGGCAAACAGTTCCGCCGTGGTCGCCGGCTGCGCCCGGTCGGCGTGATCTTCGCCGTAGACGAGTTCCTTGCGATAGGCGGCTTCGACACGCTGGTTGCGGAACTGCAGTCCGGGCAGTTTCAAACCGGCGATCATCACCGAGATCGTTCCGAAGAGGCACCACGCAAGTGCTGCGACGACAAGCGGCTGCGGGATGGCGCCGACAATCGGCAATTCGCTGATATGCGCCTGCAACTGGATCATGACCGGCAGGAACGCGATCAAAGTCATAATCGACTGGACAAAGCTCGAGCCCAGATCCTCCATGATCTGCGAGAAGCGCATGGTGTCTTCCTGGATACGCTGCGACGCACCCTCAATGTGGCGCAGGCGGCCCCAGTTTTCGATGAAGTAGTTGTTCATCGCCGTGCGCCAGCGGAATATCCAGTGGCTGACGATGAAGGCATTGACGACCTGCACGTTCATTCCAACCAGCGCCAGCCATGAAAAGTCGGCCAATCCGAGATAGAATTCGCCATTGGTCGACTTTCCCGTGCCCGACATCAAGCCCTGGACATAGTCGAAGAATGGCCCATACCAGGCGTTGACCGCGACCGAGACCTGCACGTTGAAATAGATGAAGAACAGGATGACGGCGGTCATCAGGATGGACCAGTTCTGCCAAGGGTGCGGGGCATACCAGCTCCAGAACGCGTAGAAGATCGCCACGCACACCGCGAAGTAGATGTAGAACCACAAGAACGGCTTCGACCACAGCACCGCGATGCCGATGATGGGCGGAGCGCCGGCAGCCGCCGGGGGCAGCCCGAAGACGGCGCCCAACTGCTCGCCGCCGAAGAACCAGAACAGGATCGCGGCGAGGCTCCAGACGGCGGCCGAAGTGAAGAAGAGCTTCGGCTGCGGGAAGAAGGATACGAACACTGGGGCGGGTTCCTCGGTCTGAGCGCGAATCAGCGGCGTTGCTGTGCAGCGGGCATAGGCTCACACATTAGGGGGAAAGAAAATGCCTGCGCCCGATGCCCGGAACCGAGCAAGACGGCAAATCATGGCGATTTTGGCGCAGCCGACCACGCGATGATGCCGGAGACCAGCAAGGCGGCGGCCGCCATGACCGAGGCAAGCACATAATTGCCCGACGCCTGGGCGAGCAGGCCGGCGGCGATCGGGCCGACGATCTGGCCGAGGCCGAAGGCTGCCGTCATCACCGCGAAGATGCGGCGCGGCGCCCGTGGCGCCAGCTGCCTCGCCGCCTGCAGGCCGAGCGCGGTGATGGCGATGAAGGTGCCGCCGAGCAGGATCCCGGCGAGTAGCGGTCCGGCGGCGCCGTTGACGACGACACTGGCGGTGACGCCAACCACCTCGATCAGGCAGGCCAGAGCGTAGGCGCCATAGAGTCCGATCCTGCCGGCGAGCTTCTGCCACAGCCACGTCGAGGGGAAACCCGCGAGGCCGGTGACCATCCAGACAGTCGCCTCGAAGACGCGCCCCCCGCCGCCCTGGCGCACGATGGCGACGAGGAAGGTTGCCGTCACGACGTAGCCGAATCCGAATAGCCCGTAGGCGACGATCATCTTTGTCAGCGATCTGTCGCGGGGCAATGCCGGCTCTCGGCCGTCGACGCCGTTGGCTGGCCCTGCAGAGCCGGTGAGCAGTGCGACGAGAAACAGGCCTGCCACCGAGATCGCGCCGGACCAAAGCCATCCCGCCTGCCAGCCGGCATGTTCGGTGACGAGGATTGCCAACAGAGCGGCGGACCCCGCGATCCCAAGCCCGACGCCGCCGAAATGCAACGCCTGCAGGTCACCACGGCCCGCCGCGGCGAGGTGGCTGAAGACGATTGACGACATGAAGACCATGACGAAGGCGCTGGCGAGTCCTGCCAGGAAGCGGATGACGATGAAGACGGCCATCGTCTCGTTCAGGCCCATCAGGCCGGCCAGCGCGGCGCTGGCGGCGAGACTGCCGAACATCAGCAACCGCTCACGGCCATGCGCCCAGCCACCGCCGGCGGCAAGTGCGCCGATCAGATAGCCGAGATAATTGGCGGAGGCGATCCAGCCGGCATCGGCCGGCGATAGATGCAGTTCCTCCATCATGCCGGGCAGGATCGGCGTATAGACGAAGCGGCCGATGCCCATGGCGACGGCAAGCGCCGCCATGCCGGCGAAGGCAAGGCGCAAAGGGGATGGAGAAGCGGCGTTCATTGCAGTGCACAATAGATGTGCGCGCACGCGAAACAATGTGCTTGCGTTGGGCCAGCAATATCGGCGCCAACCGCCGCTTTCAGGCGGCTTATTAGTGGCAGGCTGTTTCGTAAGCCGTGCGGCGGGCGGTAAGCCGGAACGGCATGTCGCCGAGCTCGCGTTCCGACATCATCTCGAGGGCCGGATGCGACAAAGGATCGACGACCCAGCGGGCAACCTCGCCCTCGTCGGAGCGACCCTGTTTCATGTCCAGGCCCGATAGCCCCTTCAGCAAGGATAAAATCTTCATTGGATTTGCCTCCAAGGTCTGGCGTCCCTCGCTAAATTCCGCCCTTTCCAGACAGGTTTCAATTGAGATTTCAGGTCATTCAGTTTAGAAAAACTGAATGGCAATGCTGAACCGCGTCCATCTCAACGGCTTGCGCGCCGTGGAAACTGTCGCCCGGCTGGGCTCGCTCGCGGCCGCGGCGGCGGAGTTGAACGTGTCGGTCAGCGCCGTCAGCCAACAGGTCAAGCGCACGGAAAGCCAGCTTGGCCAGGCGCTGTTCGAACGCACGCCGGGCGGGCTGGTGCCGACGGAATTCGGGACCGCCTTCACCGCACGGCTGAGCACGGGCTTCCGCGAGCTCGCGCAGGCGGTAGCGCTGGCCGACGAGGCGAGCGAATGCACGCTGGTGGTGTCGGTGGCCCCGGCCTTCGCTTCGAAATGGCTGCTGCCCAGGCTGTCGCGACATTTTTCCCGCCATCCGAAGGTGCTGCTACGCATCGACGCCTCGGCTCGCATAGCCGATCTCGACCATTCCGACATCGACATCGCCATAAGGCTCGGCGACGGCAAGTGGGCGGGCGGGCGGGCGGAACTGCTACTTGCGCAAGAGGTCTTTCCGGTCTGCGCGCCATCGATCGCCGCCAGGCTGAGGTCGATCGAGGATCTTTCGCAGACCTGCGCAATCACCGACGAGCGGGCGATGTTCAGTTGGGATGGCTGGTTCGAGGCGGCTGGTGTCGAACCGGTGACCTTCCAGAAAGGGGCGCGCTTCACCGACCCGATGCTTTGCCTGGAATCGGCGATCGCCGGCCACGGGGTGATGCTCGCCTGGCAATTGCTCACCGCCGACGCGCTGGCCGACGGCCGGCTGGTCGCGCCCTTCGGCGTGCGGGCGCAGAGCGGGCTCGGTTACTGGCTGGTTACATCACCGACCAAAAGCGAGAGCCGCAAGGTGCGCGACTTCAAAGCCTGGGTCCGCGAGGAGATCGAGGCGACCATGGCTCAGTTCCGGGCGCTCGACAGCGCCGCCTAAACCAGTCGATCGCGGTGGAAAGGCGGGGCTCGTCGGTCTATGTAAGAACCAGACCCCAAACCACACGGCAGGCAGGATCATGACCACACATTCGCGCGGCGTCTCGGCAACCATCGACCCGGTGAAGCTCGACAGGCTGGCGGAAGTCGCCGTCAAGGTCGGCCTGCAGCTGCAGCCCGGGCAGGATCTGGTGCTGACCTCGTCGATCGCTGCGCTGCCGCTGACCAGGCGCATCGTCGAGCATGCCTACAAGGCCGGCGCCGGGCTGGTGACGCCGATCTTCAACGATGACGAAATCACGCTGGCGCGCTTCCGCTATGGCGCGGACGCCGGCTTCGACCGCGCCGCCGGCTGGCTCTATGAAGGCATGGCGAACGCCTTTTCCAACAACGCGGCTCGGCTTGCGGTGCGCGGCGAGGACCCCTCGCTGTTGTCTGCGCAGGACCCTGCCAAGGTGGCGCGCGCCAACAAGGCGAACTCGATGGCCTACCAGCCGGCGCTGGAGAAGATCACGGGCTTCGACATCAACTGGAACATCGTCGCCTATCCCGACCTCGCCTGGGCAAGGCAGGTTTTTCCGGGCGAGCCCGACGACGTCGCGGTGGTCAAGCTTGCCGACGCGATCTTCTCGGCCTCGCGCGTCGATGTCGAGGATCCGATCGGCAACTGGAAAGCGCACAACGCCGCGCTCGCCGAGCGCACGAAATGGCTGAACGGGCACAATTTCCACGCGCTGCATTTCACCGGGCCGGGCACCGACCTGACCGTTGGCCTTGCCGAAGGCCACGAATGGATGGGTGGCGCCTCGACGGCCAAGAACGGCATCACCTGCAACCCGAACATCCCGACCGAGGAAGTCTTCACCACGCCGCATGCAAGGCGCGTCGAAGGCCATGTCTCCTCCACCAAGCCGCTCTCCTACCAGGGCACGCTGATCGACGAGATTTCCGTGCGCTTCGAGGGCGGTCGGATCGTCGAAGCCAAGGCCTCGAAGGGCGAGGATGTGCTGAAGAAAGTGCTGGACACCGACGAAGGCGCGCGCCGCCTTGGCGAAGTGGCGCTGGTGCCGCATTCCTCACCGATCTCGAAGAGCGGGCTGTTGTTCTTCAACACGCTGTTCGACGAGAACGCGGCCTGCCACATCGCGCTGGGACAGTGCTATTCGAAGTGCTTCGTCGATGGCGCCTCGCTCAGCCAGGACGAGATCGCTGAGCGCGGCGGCAACAAGAGCTTCATCCATATCGACTGGATGATCGGCTCGGACAAGATCGACATCGACGGCGTGGCCAAGGACGGCAGCCGCGTGCCGGTGATGCGCAAGGGCGAGTGGGCGTAAAGACCTCCGCGAAGGAAACGCAAATGGCCTTCGACATAGCTGTTAGGCGCGTCTACGAGCCGCCGGAGAAATCCGACGGCCAGCGGGTGCTGGTCGACCGCCTCTGGCCGCGCGGCGTCGCCAAGAAGGACGCCGCTCTGGCTTTATGGCTGAAAGAGATCGCGCCGAGCGACGATCTGCGCAAATGGTTCGGGCACGATCCGGAGCGCTGGGCCGAGTTCCAGAAACGGTACCGGGCTGAGCTCGACGCCAACAAGGAGGCGGTGGCGCAACTGCGCGGCGTGCTGCGCGAAGGCAAGGTGACGCTGCTCTACGGCGCGCATGACGAGGCGCACAACAATGCGGTGGCGCTGAAGGAGTACCTGCAAGCCCGCTCGTAGGATCAATTCATTGGGACGCTGCGGGACAGCGCCCCCCTCTGTCCTGCCGGACATCTCCCCCACAAGGGGGGAGATCAGCTGTCGCATCGGCTTTCGCCAATCATAAACGTTGCAAGAAATGAACGAGACGCCCCGGCTGCCAATCTCCCCCCTCGTGGGGGAGATGTCCGGCAGGACAGAGGGGGGCGCGAAGGAACGCGATCTACAAGGTTGAGTTCTACTTCACCTTCGCCTCGTAGATCTCCGGCTTGAAGCCGACGAGAACGTCATTCCCCACCTCCAGAACCGGGCGTTTGATCATCGTTGGCTTGGCGAGCATCAGTTTCTTGGCCTTCTTCTCGTCGAGCGCTTCCTTGTCCGCATCCGGCAGTTCGCGAAAGGTCATGCTGCCCTTGTTGAGCAGCTTTTCCCAGCCGACCTTGCCGACCCAGCCGTTCAGCCGATCCGCCTCGATGCCTTCGGCGCGGTAGTCATGGAAGCGATAAGGGACGTCATGGCTCTCCAGCCAGACGCGCGCCTTCTTGATCGTATCGCAGTTGGTGATGCCGTACATGGTTATGGTCAAGGCAGACCTCGGTTGGATGGGGGTTACGAATCGAACCGAACCCTAGGCCTGCCCTGCCCCCTTTTCCAGCAGGACGGTCTGATGTGCCTCGCGGAGCCGGAGCCTCGTCCTGGCCCCGGCCTCACTCTGTTGAAGCGCAGCGATGTGCACTGGCTGCTGGAGGCTGGCTGTTTCCGGCCTCAGTAATAGAAGCGCTCTTCGCTGATCTTGCCGTTCTTGACCGTATAGAGGCCAACCTCGTCCATTTTGACGCGTTCGCCGGTCGACTTGGGCGTGATGTCGAAGGTGAAGCGCAAGGCGAACTGGTCACCATTGACATATGGCCCCTCGATCGAGCCGCCATGAACCTCGTGGTTTGCTTCCCACCATTCGCCCTTCTGCTTGACGGCCTGCTTGCCGTTGCAGACGGCCATCGGCCCCTCCATCGCCTCGTAGCTGACGATGTCTTCGGCATTGTACTTTGCAGCGGCGCCGTGGCTGTCGCCCTTCTTGAGGAGTTCGGTGAAGTCCTTGGCAATGTCGGCAGTGGTCATGGGATCCTCCCGGTTTGAACCAGACATCAAGTAGGAACCGATCGCGCGCCTGCCACTGGGGCGCTGCTCCGCAGGTGACAATTCGTGTCAGCATGGCGGCATGCGGTGACGATAACGACGATATGAGGTGCTCACATGACAGCATGTGCGTCGTCCTGACCACTCAATTGCCAGCGTCTGATGACCTGGTACCGATCCTGACGCAGGAAGCTGTGTACCAATACGAACTCGCGCACGGTCCAACCGATCGGTTCGACTGGCCGCTGCTCAACTCTCGGAACACGCGCCTTGTCGCGCAGCAAAGTAACATGCGGCTCTATTGAATTCGGGACAAAGGGCCGTAGCGGGCTATCGAGAAGCGCTGCCGTGAACGCCCGCCAGAAGGCTTCAAATTGTGGAATGCCATCACTTGCCCGCAAGACCAGCGCACCACCGCCAAAGGCCGACAGACGGTTGAAAGAAACATCGAAGACCTGGGCTCGTACCAGTGAGCCTGCGTAACAGGCATCCTCAACCAAAAGCTTCGGCAAACCGTCGTAATTGCCCAGCATAGCAAGCGAGATATGGCGATGATTAGGACGAACCAGCTTGCCTCCAAGCCCCAACTCTCTTTGCCAGGCTAGAGCACGCGACTCCAAAACAGAGGCGATCATCTGTTCGGCAGGAATGGCGAAGAACAACCGGTCAGTCGGATCGCGACTGGCCCGATCCCACCGAAAAAAAGCTTGGCCGTTCCTGCCGACCCCGTACCACGGCTCTCCATTCATGGCTGATCCTTTCGGATATCGTCCAAAGGATCAGACTAGAACAAATCAAGAACAAACTACAAGAGCGAATAACAACCGCGCTCGATGGCCAACCGCCGGACCAGCGCCAGCACGCTGTCGATGGTCGGCGTCGGCTGGCTCGTCAGCCGGCCGAGTTCCTGCACGGCCGTGACCAGCGCGTCGATCTCCATGGGACGGCCGCGTTCCAGATCCTGCAGCATCGAGGTCTTGTGCTCGCCGACATCGCCGGCGCCCTTGATGCGCCGGTCGACGGCAATGGGGAAGCGCACGCCAAGGCTCTCGCCGATCGCCTGGGCCTCCAGCATCATGGCGCGGGCCACGGCGCGCGTGCCTTCGTCGGCGACGATCGCCGCAAGCGTGCTGCCGGTCAGCGCAGAGATCGGATTGAAGGACAGGTTACCCCAGAGCTTCACCCAGATCTCCGAGCGTATGTCCTCGCGGACGGGCGACTGAAGTCCGGCCGCGACGAACTCCCTGGCGAGCCATGTGACGCGATCGCTCTTTTCGCCCGAAGGCTCGCCGAGCGAAAAGCGCGTACCCTCGACATGACGGATCAGGCCGGGGGCGTCGACCTCGACAGCCGGATAGACGACCGAGCCAATGACGCGCTCAGGACCGATACCTTCCCAGATAGCCCCACCGGGATCGACGGAAGCAAGTCGCGTGCCTTCGAGCGCGCCGCCCGCCTTATAGAAATACCACCAGGGCACGCCGTTCTGCATGGTGACGACGGCGGTCCCCTTGCCCAGCAGCGGTCTGATTTCGCCTAGGGCCGGCGCCAGCGAATGCGCCTTCAGCGCCAGCACGACATAGTCCTGTTCGCGAAGCTCATCGGCGCGTGCGGCGGCCTTGACCGAAGCGATGGTTTCCTTGTCGCCCTCGACCAGCCGCAGACCGCTGGTCTTGATCGCCTCGAGATGCGCGCCGCGCGCGACGATCGACAGATCGACATTGCCGGCGATCGCCAGCTTTGCCGCTAGGTAACCGCCGATCGCGCCGGCGCCGAAAATGGCAACGCGCATCAGCCGAGACCCAGCTTCGCCGCGAGGCCGATGCGCTGCAACTTGCCCGTCGCGCCCTTCGGAATCTCGTCCAGGATCAGCACCTTGCGCGGCACCTTGAAGTCGGCGAGCCGGGTTGCGGCAAACCCCCGGATATCGGCCTCGCTGGCGCTCTTGCCTTCGCGCAGCACGACGGCGGCGGCGACCTCCTCGCCGAGCTTGTCATGCGGCATGGCGAATGTGACGACCTGCGCCACCGCCGGATGGTCCATCAGCACGCCGTCGACCTCGAGCGGCGAGATCTTCTCGCCGCCGCGATTGATGATCTCCTTCAGGCGGCCGGTGACGCGCAAATAGCCGTCCTCATCCAGCACGCCCTGGTCGCCGGTGTGGAACCAGCCATGGGCGAAGGCGCTGACATTGGCGTCGGGGTTCTTCTCGTAGCCTGTGGTGACGTTCGGCCCGCGAATGACGATCTCGCCGGTCTCGCCGGGTTTGAGGAGTTGTCCGTCCAGCGCCATGACGGCCACATCCGGTCCGGCGGCCGCGCCGACACTGCCGGGCTTGCGCCGGCCCGGCGGCAGGCGGTTGGAGGCCATCTGATGCGCGGCCTCCGTCATGCCATAGGCTTCGATAACCGGACAGCCGAAGGTTGTTTCGAGCTCAGCCATCACCTGCGCCGGCAGCGAGGCGGACGACGAACGGATGAAGCGCAGCTTCGCCCCGGCGAGCTGTTCGAGATTGCGTGCAGCGCGCGGCAGGATCGCCTGGTGCATGGTGGGGACTGCCGTGTACCAGCTTGGCTTTGCGTCGGTCAGCCACTGGAAGAAGCGCAGCGCGTTGAAACCCGGCGTGCAGAATACGGAGCCGCCGGCGGCGAGCGAGGAAAGCACGGCCGCGATCAGCCCGTGGATGTGGAACAGCGGCATGATGTTGAGGCAGCGATCAGAAGCTGTCAGGCCGAGCGTCGCGCCGATATGCCTGGCCGAGGCGGCAAGGTTGGCGTGGCTGAGCGGGACCAGCTTCGGTCGCGAGGTGGTACCCGAGGTATGGAGCAGCAGCGCAATGTCGCCGTCCTCAGCCAATCCGGAGGCAACTGCCGGGCCGACCGGCTCGCCCTCGATCGCGAAGACGCCGGCTGGCGCACCTTCAGGGACCACCAGGCGCAGCACGCGGATGCCGAGACGCTCCGCGACCTCGACCGCGGGCCCCTTCTCGTCCTTGCCGACAAGGATCGCCTTGACGCCGATGTCGCTCAGATAGAAGTCGAGCTCGTCGGCGCGATAGGCCGGATTGAGCGGGGCCGTGGAGGCAGCAGCGGCCACCGCGATGAAGGCCGTTGCCATTTCCGGGCCGTTCGGCAGCACGATGGCGACGCGGTCGCCTCGGCCGATGCCGAGCGTATTAAGCCGCGCCACGGTCTCCTGGATCAGGCGCCGCAGCCCGCCATGCGAAAGGGTTGCTCGCTCGGGCGCGGCAATGGCCGGCGCATCCTCGGCGCCGGGTGCGAGGCGATGGGCAAGATCGGTGGCGTTTTTGCTGTTCGTCATGGTTCCAGACTATGTTTTGAACGATCGGCCGATGTCCAGCAAAGGACTGCTCAATAACCGAGCGCCAGGCCGTCCTTGCGCGGATCGGAGGCGCCGGTCAGCGTGCCTTTTTCCCAATCGATGAGCACCGCCTGCCCACCGCCCAGCGGATGGTCGGGTTCCACGACGCGATGACCGCAGCGGCGCAGGCCTTCGACAGCGTCGGCGCGCACGCTGCGTTCGGCTTCGACGACATCATGATTGTAGAAGACGCGAGCGGCATCTATGGCCTGCTGCGGGTCCATGCCGAAGTCGATCATGTTGGTCAAAAGATGCACATGGCCGAAGGGCTGATAGCCACCGCCCATGACACCGAACGGCATGACGGCTCGGCCGTTCCTCGTCATCATGCCGGGCATGATCGTGTGCATCGGCCGCTTGCCGGGGGCGATGACGTTCGGGTGCTTCGGATCGAGCCGGAAGCTCGAGCCACGGTTCTGCAGCACAACCCCGGTCTTCGGACCGACGACGCCGCTGCCGAAGGAATAGTAGGTAGAGTTGATGAAGCTCACGGCGTTGCGGTCGCGGTCCACGACCGTGATGTAGACCGTGTCGCTGCCCGGCAGGTCGAGACGCGGCAGGTCGGTCATGGCGCGCCCGGGATCGATCACAGCGCGCAGGCTATCTGCATAGGCAGCGGATAGAAGCTCCCTCACCGGAACGTCGACATGATCTTGGTCGCCGAAGAACGCATCGCGATCCTGGTAGGCCAGCCGTCCCGCCTCGATCTCCAGATGCAGGCGTTCGGCGCCGTCGGGATCGAGCTTGCCGAGGTCGAAGCCCGACAACACGTTCAGCATCAACAGCGCGGTCAGACCCTGATTGTTGGGCGGCATCTGGTGGATGTCGTGACCGCGATAGGACGTGCTGATCGCCGTCCTGTAATCGCCCTTCGTCGCGGCGAAATCGTCGAGCGTATGCAACCCGCCGAGCGCGCGAAGCCGGTCGACCAAATCCTCTGCCACCGAACCCTCGTAGAAGCCGGCCCGGCCTTTTTTCGCGATGACGCGCAGCGTCTCCGCCAATTCCGGCTGGCGATGGACATCGCCGGCTCTTGGCGGCTTACCTCCGGGCAGGAAGATGCGCGCCGATACCTCGTCGGCCGACAGGTCGGTTTCCGGATCGTGCCAGTCGAAGGCTACGCGATCATGCACGACATAGCCGTGTTCGGCGTAATGGATCGCGGGCGCTAGAGCGTCGGCGATGCCCTTGCGGCCATGGTCTTCAAGCAGCCGGCACCAGGCATCGACGGCGCCGGGAACGGTCACCGCATGCGGTCCCTGCTTGGGCAATTCGCTGAAACCCTTGTCCAGATACCAATCGACTGTCGCAGCCTTGGGCGCGCGCCCGGAGCCGTTGAAGGCGAGCACATCGCCCTGCCCCTTGGGGCAATAGAGGACAAAGCAATCGCCGCCGATGCCGGTCGATTGCGGCTCGACCACGGCCTGCACGGCGGCGGCGCAGACGGCCGCGTCCATGGCGTTGCCGCCGGAGCGCAGCATGTCGATGGCGGCAAGCGTGGAGAGCGGATGCGAGGTCGCGGCCATCGCCTCGGTGGCACGGACCGGCGAGCGGCCGGGAAGCTGGAAGTCACGCATGCGGTTTTTGGATATCCCTGTATTTCAATTTCGGCGGCCGAAAAGCTGGGCAGCTGACAACAAGACGATCGATAGCACGATCAGGCAAGTCGAGATGGCGGCAATCGTCGGATCGATCTGGTCGCGCAGCGCATTGAACATGCGCCGCGTCAGCGTCGTCGTTTCGCCGCCCGAGATGAACAGCGACACCACCACTTCGTCGAAGGAGGTGATGAAGGCGAACAGCGCGCCCGAGACCACCGAGAAGCGTATCTGGGGCATCGTCACCTGGACAAATGCCGAGAAGCGCCCGGCGCCGAGGCTGCGCGCGACCATTTCCTGGTTCATATCGTAAGAGCGCAAACCCGAAAGCACCGTCAGCACGACCAACGGCAGAGCCTGGACGGTGTGGGCGATGACGAGGCCGGTCAGCGTGTTGTTGAGGCCGATGCTTGCGTAAAGGAAGAAGGTGCCGATGCCGATCAGGATGACCGGGATGATCAGCGAGGCGGTGAGCAGCGCGTTGATCGCGCCGGTCAGCCGCAGCGTCCCGACATTGATGGCGTAGGCGGCGGCGGTGCCGAGCAAGGTCGCGACGATCGCCGTCATCACCGCCACTTTCACCGATACTATCGTTGCATCGCGCCATTCGACCGAGCCGAAATAGCTTTCATACCAGCGCAACGACCATTCCTGCGGCGGGAACTGCAACAGCGTCGATCCGGAAAAGGACATGATGACGATGATGACCGACGGCGCGATCAGGAACAGCATGACGAGGCCGCCCAGCAGATAGAGCCAGAGGCGTTGCCAATGGGTGATGGGCAGGCTGTTTTCCATGCTCATCGCCGGCTCCAGACACCGGTGGCGCGTGCGCCGAGCAGCCGCTGGAACAGGCCGAGCAGCGCCAGCGTGACGGCAAGCAGCACGACGCCAAGCGCCGCACCAGCGCCCCAATTGGAATAAAGGCTGGTGGTCTGCTCCATGCGCATCGCCCACATGATGACCTTGCCCCCGCCCATCAGCGCCGGCGTGACGAAGAAGCCGAGGCAGAGCACGAAGACGATGACCACGCCCGAGGCGAGGCCAGGCAGCGACAGCGGGAAGAAGACCTGCCGGAAGGTGGCGGCCGGACTGGCGCCGAGATTCATGCCGGCACGCAGGCAGTCGACATCGATCGTCTTCATCGAGGCGTAGAGCGGCAACACCAGGAACGGCAGCATGATGTGCGTCATGCCGATGACGACGCCGGTGAAATTGTTGGCGAGCGGCAGCGGCTGGCCGATCACGCCGAGGTCGATGAGCCAGTTGTTGATGAGCCCCTTGCGCTGCAGGATGACCAGCCAGGCGTAGGTGCGCACCAGCACCGAGGTCCAGAACGGCAGGATGACGAAGACGAGGCAGATGGAGGCGGCGCGGCGCGGCAGCTGCGACAGCATGTAGGCCAGCGGATAACCGAGCACCACGCAGGCGCCGGTGACGACGAACGCCACCTTGAAGGTGGTGACGAAGGTCTTGATGTACGACGCCTGCTCGAAGAAGCGCGCATAGTTGCTGGCGCTCAGGGCGCCAGTCTCGTCGAACAGCGAGAGCCAGAACAGCCAGCCGATCGGCACGATGATGACGGCGAAGACCAGAAGCAGGCCCGGCGACAAGAGTGCCAAGAGCCCCAGCGCCTGCCGTCGCGCGTCGGCCCGCAGCGCATCGGCGTTCAGGACACCACCTGGCGTGGCGGCACGGTCAAGGCTGGCGGTCCCGATGCTCATTGATCCGCCACCAGAACGACGTCCTGCGCATCGATGCCGAGGGTGATTGGCTCGCCCGGCGCCGGCAGTTTCGCCAGCACGTCCGAACGGCAGTAGTCGCGCAACGTCACCTGCCGGCCATCCTTCAGCGTTGCGTAGCAGACGAAGCTGTCGCCTTGATAGATGACGTCGCCGACAGTCGCCGGCAGCACGTTGGCGTCGCCCGTCTGTTCGGCGCCGGCGACGACGCGCAGCTTCTCAGGCCGCACGATCATCAGATGCCGGCCCGCTGACGGCACGGGTGTCGCCATGCGCAGCCTGCTCCCCTCGTACCACACACCGCCATCGCGGCACTCGACCGGGATGAAGCTGGACTCGCCGATGAAGCCGGCGACGAACTTTGTCTTCGGCCTGGCGTAAAGGGTCTCCGGCTGGTCGATCTGCTCGATGCGCCCGGCGTTCATGACGGCGATGCGGTCCGACATTGTGATCGCCTCGCGCTGATCATGCGTGACGTAGACCGTCGTCATGCCGAGCCGGCGATGCAGGTTTCGCAATTCGATCTGCATGTGCTCGCGCAGGCTTTTGTCGAGCGCCGAGAGCGGCTCGTCCATCAGCACGATGCGCGGCTCGAAGACGATGGCGCGCGCCAGCGCGACACGCTGGCGCTGGCCACCGGAGAGTTGGTCGACGCGGCGCTCGCCGAGGCCTTTCAGTTGCACCAGGTCCAAGGCCCGCTCGACGCGTTCGGCCGTTTCGGCCGCTGGCACGCGTCGCTGCTTGAGCGGAAAGGCAATGTTGTGGAAGACGTTCATATGCGGGAACAGCGCGTAGTTCTGGAACACCATGCCGATGTTGCGCTTGTGCGGCGGCATGGCGATGATCTCCTCGCCGCCGACCTTGATGCTGCCGGCATTCGCCCGCACGAAACCGGCCAGGATCATCAGAAGCGTCGTCTTGCCGGAACCGGATGGCCCGAGCAGCGTCAGGAATTCGCCGGCGGCGACATCGAGGCCGAGGTCGTGCAGGACCGACAAGCCGCCGAAGCGCTTCTCGATACCGCTGATGCCGATGGGAAGCGCGGACTGCGCAAGAGACAAGAGCATCTCCTTCAACTCCGGATCATTTTCGCGAACAATGCGGAGCGGCGCCTCGTGGACGCCGCTCCGATACGATCGCTATTGCTGGATCAGGTTGTTGAACTTCTCGGTCGCCTCGACGAGGTTGTCGCGCCAGAATTCCGGATCCTGCAGCACCTGCTTCTTGACGTTCTCAGGCGCGGAATTGATGTCCTTGATGCGCTCCTGCGGGATCTTGCCGGTCTCGAACGCCTTCTCGTTGGCCGGGCCATTGTCGACGTAAAGCGGCAAGTTTGCCTGGAGGTCGGGGCTGACGAACTTGGCCAGCGCCTTCATGGCGAGGTCCTTGTTCTTCGAGCCCTTCGGAATGACCATGCAGTCGGCGGTCAGCACGCCCTGGTCGAAGGAGAAGCTGACAGGGGCGCCTTCCTTCTTCAGCGTGCCAGCGCGGCCGTTCCAGATGCTGGCCATGTCGACCTCACCGTCCTTGACGAGTTGCATGGCCTGGGCGCCGGAAGTCCACCAGGCATCGACGTGACCGCGGATCTTGTCGACCGATTTTAGCGCCCCGTCGATGTCGACCGGATAGACCTTGTCGATCGGAATGCCCTTGGCCAAAGCCGCGACGCTCAGCGTCTCGGTCGACTGGCTGCCGGAGAGCGCGCGGCGGCCAGGGAACTTCTCGACGTTCCAGAAATCGGCCCAGGTCTTCGGACCCTTGTCGCCGAAAACATCGGTGCGGTAGATCAGCACGACCGAGGTGTAGGAGATGCCCACCCAATCGTCATGGACGAGCTTCGGGTTGATGCCGCTCTTGTCGATGACATTGTAGTCGAGCTTCTCGAACAGGCCTTCCTTCGAGCCGCGCGCGCATTCGTCGGCGCCAAGCTCGGTGATGTCCCATTTGACGGCATTGCCGGTGACCTGCAGCCGCACGTCGTCCAGGCCGTTGGTGGTGTCCTGCTTGATCGTGATGCCGAGTTCCTTGGCCGTCGGATCGAAGAAGGCCTTGGTCTGCGCCTCCTGATAGGTGCCGCCCCAGGAGGCGACCGTGATGGTGTCGGCGGCCAATGCCGGAACGGCAGCCGAGGCCAACAGGCCGGCGATCGCCAGGCCGTGAACGCAAATCGTCTTCGTCATTTTCGCTTCTCCAACCGGTGTTCCCATTATCATTGATTTGGTATGCGAATTTGTATACAATTTTGAGTGTAACTTACCGGAACCCGATGTCAACACGGCTCGTGAACCGGAAAACATTTTTCGCAGCGAACGCCGGTTCGGCCTGCCACCGGTCGGCGAGCGGTCGTGTTCAAGCAGGGGCTAAGGTTCTAGACTGCGATTCTGCGATGGACCGTTGGAGGCGGGACGCTTGAGCAAGGAACGGAAAAACACGCTGCGCGATTCGGTGTTCGAGTCGCTGAAGGCGATGATCATCACCGGCCAGATCCCACCTGGCGGCCGGGTCACGGAAAACGAGATCGCCGAACGCCTGAAAGTGAGCCGCACGCCGGTGCGCGAGGCCTTCAATCGGCTGGAGCGCGACGGCCTGGTGATAGGGCGTCCGCGCCAGGGCTATGTGGTCGCAGAATTCAACCTCACAATGTTTCGCGAGGCTTTCGATATCCGCGAACTGCTGGATGGCCGCGCGACCGAGTTGGCTACAGCCAACGCGACCGCCGCCGACAAGGCGCGGCTGCGCGAGATGCTTGCCGAATGCGAGCGGCTCGCGGCGATCCCCGACCGCAGCACGCGGGAGAAGTTCGAGGAATTGCAGGTCGGCATCGACCTGCACCGGGTTATCGCCGAGATCAGCGGCAACGAGATGCTGCATGGCATGCTGTGCGGCATCCTCGACAAGTGCCAGCAATATGTGTGGACCGAGCTTCTTTGGCTGGACGAGTGGAAGCTGACCCGCGAGGAGCATGCCGGCATCGTCGACGCGATCTGTGCTGGTGAAGTCACTTTAGCCGGCGAGCGGGCGCGGGCGCATGTGCGAGGGTCGCGCGAGAGTATCCTGCGCCTGCTGCAGGCCAAATCCGACTACCAGGGCTTTTTCGCCAAGGCGTCGTGACGAGGGTTGGTTTCCTCGCCCCGCAGAGCGGGTCCAATCGGACAGGAAGAGGAAGATGTGAGTTTGCCGACTTTGGCGTCTTTCCTCTCCCTCCGGAGGGGGGAGAGGTGGCGCTGCGAAGCAGCGACGGAGTGGGGGAACCACCTGACAACCGTCACCGACACATGTTTTGAAAGGGCACCGCGCAAATGGTCGACCCCCACTCCGTCGAGCTTCGCTCGACACCTCTCCCCCGATCGACGGGGGAGAGGAAAAGGCGCGGGCGCTCCGACCTTCGCTCCCTTCCTATTCCCCCGGAAGGCCCATTGGGCAAGGAAAAAGCTTCAACAGATCAACCGCCGTAGCCGACGATGCCCTTGACCTCCAGGAAGTCGTGGATCGCCCAGTCGGCGTATTCGCGGCCGTTGCCGGACTGCTTGTAGCCGCCGAAGGGCGCGAAGGTGTCCCACTCCGGATAATTGATCGAGACCTGGCCGGCGCGGAGTTGGCCAGCGACCTTGCGGGCACGCTCGATGTCCTGCGACTGCACATAAGCGGCCAGACCATAGACGGTGTCGTTGGCGATCTTCACCGCTTCGTCCTCGTCGTCGTAGGAGATGACCGAGAGCACCGGCCCGAAGATCTCTTCCTTCTCGATCGTCATGCCGGGCTTCACATGGCCGAACACGGTCGGGCGCACATAATAGCCGCGATTGAGATGTTCAGGCCGGCCTGGGCCGCCGGTGACCAGCGTGGCGCCCTCCTTGATGCCGGCCTCGATCAGCCGCTGGATCTTGTCGAACTGGATGTTGGAAACGACAGGACCGAGCTTGGTCTCTTCCGAACGCGGATCGCCGACCTTGTGCGCCTCGGCCGCCCGCTTGGCGATGGCCAATGCCTCGTCGTGGCGAGCCGCCGGCACCAGCATGCGCGTCGGCGCGTCGCAGGACTGGCCGCTGTTGCCGAAGCAGCCTTCGACGCCTTTGCGCACAGCCGTCTCGAAATCGGCGTCGGGCAGCACGATGTTGGCCGACTTGCCGCCAAGTTCCTGCGCCACGCGCTTGACCGTCTGCGCCGCGGTCTGCGCGACGATGACGCCCGCGCGCGTCGAACCGGTGAAAGACACCATGTCGACATCGGGATGGCCGGCCATGATCTGACCGACATCGGGGCCGGTGCCGTTGACCATGTTGTAGACGCCCTTCGGCGTGCCGGCGGCCTCCATGACTTCCGAGAAGACGATGCCGCTGATCGGCGCGATCTCGGAGGGCTTCAGCACGACGGTGCAGCCGGCGGCTATGGCAGGGGCTACCTTGCAGACGATCTGGTTGAGCGGCCAGTTCCACGGCGTGATCAGCGCGCAGACGCCGATCGGTTCCTTGACCACCATGGTCGAGCCGCGCTTCTCGGAAAACTCGTAGTCCTCCAGCGACTTGATGGTGGCTTCCATATGCGCGCGGCCGGCCCAGGCCTGCGCCTCGCGCGCCCAG
>NZ_JANINM010000051.1 GCF_024509055.1 Mesorhizobium sp.
AGCGCCAGTACACGGTGGTCGGCCTCGGCCTGATCGCCGCCGTGCTCACCTTCTATCTGCCGAACTTGCAGGACACGTTCAACCTGGTGACCAGCATCGGATCGACCACGGTGCCGGTGGCAAGCACCATCATGGCGATCGACCTGTTCCTGCTGCCCTGGCTGTTCGGCATCAAGCGGCCGATGTACCGCGTCGCCAACTGGAGCGAGCTCGGCATCGCCAACTGGCCGGGCGTCATCGCACTGGCCGCCGGTACGGCTGTCGGCGTCTACACGGCCGGCCTGATCCCGGCGATCAACAGCGCCTATATCGGCTTCCCGGCGCTGCAGTCCTGGCTGACCGGCGCGGTCGTCTACCTGATCGGCGTGACGCTGGTCCACAAGCGGGCCGACGTGAAGGCACTGCTCGGCTTCGCCCGCATCTGACGGGCAGGCCGGTCCGGAGGCGGCAACCGCCTCCGGACGATGATCCCAGGCTTCTTTTCAACGTTCGTCGCGCAAGCAGCGCGGAGGAATCGCCATGACATCCCTCGACCTGATCATCCGCGCGCCACGCGCCATCCTGCCCGAAGGCGAGCGCGCCGTGTCCATAGGCATTGCAAACGGCAGGATCGTGCGCATCGCCGCGCTCGACGCTCCCGCCAGCGCCCGCGAGACCGTCACGCTCGGCGCCGATACCGTGCTTCTGCCCGGCCTCGTCGACAGCCACGTCCATATCTGCGAGCCCGGCAACACCGAGTGGGAAGGGTTCCTGACCGCGACCCGCGCCGCGGCGGCCGGCGGCATCACCACGCTGGTCGACATGCCGCTGGACAGCGTGCCGACCACGGTGACGCTCGATGCGCTCGCCGCCAAGCGCGACGCGGCGGACGGCCAGTGCCATGTCGATGTCGGCTTCTGGGGCGGCGCCATCCCGTCGAACCTTGCCGACCTGCCCAGGCTGCACGCGGCCGGCGTGCTCGGCTTCAAGTCTTTCCTCTGCGATACCGGCACCGACGATTTCCCCGGCATCACGCCGCAGCATATGCGCAAGGTGATGGACGTGGTGGCCAGCCTCGGCTCGCTCTTCATCGTCCATGCCGAGAGCGCGAGCGCCATGGCCGCGATGGCGGAAGTCCACACCCGTCGCTACGCCGACTATCTCGCGTCGCGCCCGAAAGGCATCGAGAACCTGGCGATCGCCGAGGTGATCGAGGCGGCCCGCGCCAGCGGCGCCAGCGCCCATATCCTGCATCTTTCCAGCGCCGACGCGCTGCCGATGATCGCCTCGGCGATTGCCGACGGCGTGCGCCTCAGCGTCGAGACCTGCCCGCATTATCTGGCCCTCTCAGCCGAGGAGATCGGCAACGGCGAGACCGTCGCCAAGGTCGGACCGCCGGTGCGCGAGGCCGCGAACCGCGAAAAGCTCTGGGCCGGTGTCGGCGAGGGCATCGTCAGCTTGGTCGTCTCCGACCATTCGCCCTGCACGCCTGCGATGAAAGAACCGGTCTCCGGCGATTTCGGCGCTGCCTGGGGCGGCATCTCCTCGCTGCAGCTCGGCCTGCCGTTGACTTGGAGCGAGGCGAGGAAGCGGGGGCATTCGCTGGCCGATGTCGTGCGCTGGATGGCCGAGCGGCCGGCCGCACTTGCCGGCCTTGCGCATAAGGGCCGCATCGCGACCGGCTGCGATGCCGATTTCGCTGTGTTTTCGCCCGATGCGGAATTCGTCGTCGACGCGGCAAACCTCCACCATCGCCATCCGGTCACGCCTTATGCCGGCAGAACGCTGAGCGGCATGGTGCGGGAGACGTACCTGCGCGGTAAGCGCATCGACCTCTTCGGCCGCCCGAGCGGTGAGCTGATCGCCAGGCAGACGCCGGCCGAGAAAAAGGAATTGAGAAGGAGCGCCTGAAATGAAGATCCTGGTCGTCAACGTCAACACCAGCCAGTCGATGTCCGACGTCATCGACGCGGCTGCCAAGGCCGCCGCATCCGCCGGCACCGACATCGTCACGCTGACGCCGTTCTTCGGGCCGGAGGCGGTGGACTGCAATTTCGAGAGCTACATTTCGGCCGTCGCCGTGATGGACCGCGTGCTCGCCTATGACGAGCCTTTCGACGCGGTGGTGATGGCGGGCTTCGGCGAGCACGGCCGCGACGGGTTGCAGGAGCTGATCGAGCAGCCGGTGATCGAGATCTGCGAGGCCTCCGCCCATATGGCGATGATGATCGGCCGCAGCTATTCGGTCGTCACCACGCTGCAGCGCTCGGTGCCGCCGATCGAGGACAGGCTGCGGCTGTCAGGCCTCGCCGATCGTTGCGCCTCGGTACGCGCCAACGGCATGAGCACGCTCGAGGTCGACCAGGACCCGGCGGCCGCCATGCGCTCCATTGTCGAGGAAGCGCGCAAGGCGGTCGAGCAGGACCATGCCGAGGTGATCTGCCTCGGTTGCGCCGGCATGGCCGGGCTGGAGGAAGCGATCACCAGCGAGCTCGGCGTGCCGGTCATCGATGGCGTCGCCGCCGCGGTGCGGCTCGCCGAAGCCGTCGTCGGCCTTGGGCTGAAGACCAGCAAGGTTTCGACCTACGCCCGTCCGGATGAGAAGCGCATCGAGGGTTGGCCACTGTCGGAAGCGCTGGGCCTGAGGCCCCGGCCCGAACTGGCGCTGCGCGCGGGAGGCAGGCGATGAACAT
Organism: Mesorhizobium sp.; assembly: GCF_024509055.1. GTDB lineage: Bacteria > Pseudomonadota > Alphaproteobacteria > Rhizobiales > Rhizobiaceae > Mesorhizobium. The sequence goes on from NZ_JANINM010000051.1 coordinate 2,673, forward strand.
GTTCGAGAAGGCCCCGAGGCAGGACGCCTATGCCATGCCCGAGCTCAAGGAGGATTTCGCCGCCGAGGTCGATCTCGCCTCGCGCTGGCTGGGCGGCAGCGTGCTGGCCGCGAGCGACGAGTCCTTCGGCGAGAAGGAAAGCCTGCTGACACCGACGCCGTCGGCTTTCGTGCCCGGTAATTACGGACCGCGCGGTGAGATCGTCGACGGATGGGAGACCAAGCGCCGGCGCGAGCCCGGCCACGACTGGGCGCTGGTCCGGCTGGGAGCGGCCGGCATCATCACCGGCATCGATGTCGACACCTCCTGTTTCACCGGCAATTTCCCGACCACCTGCCGCATCGAGGCGTGTGGCGTCGAGGGTTATCCGAACCCGAAGGCGCTGATGTCGGCTGAGACCGAATGGGTGGAGATCGTGCCACGCTCGCCACTCAAGGGCGACGCGCACAACCGCTTCGAGGTTTCCGACCGCCGCCGCTTCACCCACGTGCGCCTGTCGGCCTTCCCGGACGGCGGCATCGCGAGGTTGCGTGTGTTCGGCCATGTCGTGCCGGACCCCCGGTTGTTCGACGGCCTTACCATCGACCTCGCCGGCCAGGACCATGGCGGCCAGGTGATCACCAGCAGCGATGGCTTCTACACCTCGGCCGCGATGCTCAATCGCCCGGACAAGGCGCGGCATATGGGCGAGGGCTGGGAAACGCGTCGCCGCCGCGACGACGGCAACGACCATGCTATCATTCGGCTCGCGCTGCCGGGCTACGTGCGGCTGGTCGAGATCGACACCGCGCATTTCAAATACAACGCTTCCGCCGAGGTGGCGCTTTCGGGCGCGAGCGAAGTGCTTGCCGGCGGCGACGGCTGGACACCGCTGCTGTCGCGCCGGCCGTTGCAGCCGGACACGCGCCACCTTTTCCGACTGCCGGACCTTGGTGCGCTGGTTTCCTACGTCCGGCTCGACGCCTACCCCGACGGCGGCATCTCGCGCGTCAGGCTTTGGGGCAAGGTCGATCAGGCGGCGCGGCGCGCGGCGGGTTACCGCTGGTTCAACGCGCTGCCGGCAGGACAGGCGCGGCAGGCGCTGGCGGAGCGGGGTGTTTCGGACGATCTCGCGGAACGGCTGATCGCGGCGCGGCCACTGGCCGAAGAGGCTATCGCTTCATTCGCCGATGCCGGGCTGGCGGGCGTGAAAGCGATGCTCGAAGGATCGGGCGATGAGAGCTGACGGAAAGGTCCTGCTTGCCTTGAAGATGCTGCGGCAGCTCGTCTTCGCGGCGATGCAATTCCGCTTCGGGCTGCATTCGCTTCGCCGCTAGCACGGGAGAGATTGTGCTCCGGCGGCGGCGATTGGCCGGAACAATCTTCATGTCGTCATTCCAGGGCGGAGCAAGGAGCGAAGCGACGCGCGCAGACCCTGGAATCCATGCCGTGACCTTGGTCCGATAATGCAACGGTGCAGAATTCTGCACCGTGGCGGCGCCTCGACGTCACGGCATGGATCCCTCGGGTCTGCGCGCGTCGCTGCGCTCCTTGCTTCGCCCGTGGATGACGACGTTGCGAGAGATACGCCAATCTTCCAACGAAAAAGGGCGCCTTTCGGCGCCCTTTCCGTATCAACTTGGTAGCGTGGATTAGAAGTCCATGCCGCCACTCAAGCCCGCTTGCGGGCTTGAGCATTGTTAGTTGATGGGCGTGCTTTATGGACTTCTTAGAAGTCCATGCCGCCCATGCCACCCATGCCGCCGCCAGGCATGCCGCCCGGCATGCCGCCGGCCGACTCCTTCTTCGGAGCCTCGGCGATCATGGCTTCGGTGGTGACGAGCAGGCCGGCGACCGAGGCCGCGTCCTGGAGAGCGGTGCGAACGACCTTGACCGGGTCGACGATGCCCATGGCGATCATGTCGCCATACTCGCCGGTCTGGGCGTTGTAGCCGAAGGTCGCGCCCTTGTTCTCGAGGATCTTGCCAGCAACGATCGAGGCTTCCGCACCGGCGTTGGCCGCGATCTGGCGGGCCGGAGCCTGCAGCGCGCGACGCACGATGTTGATGCCGGCAGCCTGGTCGGAGTTGGCGCCGGTGGCCTTGACGTTGGCCGAAGCGCGCAGCAGGGCCACGCCACCGCCGGCGACGATGCCTTCTTCCACGGCCGCGCGGGTCGCGTTGAGCGCGTCGTCAACGCGGTCCTTCTTTTCCTTCACTTCCACTTCGGTCGCACCGCCGACGCGGATCACGGCAACGCCGCCGGCGAGCTTCGCCAGACGTTCCTGCAGCTTCTCCTTGTCGTAGTCCGAGGTGGTCTCCTCGATCTGCTGCTTGATCTGGGCGACGCGGCCCTGGATCTCGGCCTTCTTGCCGGCGCCGTCGACGATGGTGGTGTTCTCCTTGGAGATCGACACCTTCTTGGCGCGGCCGAGCATGTTGAGGCCGACATTCTCGAGCTTGATGCCGAGGTCTTCCGAGATGACCTGGCCACCGGTGAGGATGGCGATGTCTTCCAGCATGGCCTTGCGGCGGTCACCGAAGCCCGGAGCCTTGACGGCGGCGATCTTCAGGCCACCACGCAGCTTGTTGACGACCAGCGTGGCCAGGGCCTCGCCTTCGACGTCTTCCGAGATGATGAGCAGCGGCTTCGAGGTCTGAACGACAGCTTCCAGGACCGGCAGCATGGCCTGCAGGTTGGAGAGCTTCTTCTCGTGCAGCAGGATGTAGGCGTCTTCCAGATCGGCGACCATCTTGTCGGCGTTGGTGACGAAGTAGGGCGACAGGTAGCCGCGGTCGAACTGCATGCCTTCGACGACTTCCAGCTCGGTCTCGGCGGTCTTGGCTTCCTCGACGGTGATGACGCCTTCGTTGCCGACCTTCTGCATCGCTTCCGCGATCATCTTGCCGACCGACTCGTCGCCATTGGCCGAGATCGTGCCGACCTGGGCGACTTCCTCGGAAGTCTTGATCTTCTTGGCAGCCTTGCCGAGAGCGGAGACGACTTCACCGACCGCGAGGTCGATGCCGCGCTTCAGGTCCATCGGGTTCATGCCGGCGGCAACGGCCTTGTTGCCTTCCTGGACGATCGCCTGGGCCAGGACGGTCGCGGTGGTCGTGCCGTCGCCTTGTCCTCAAGCTCGATTTCCTTGGCGACGGTGACGCCGTCCTTGGTGATGCGCGGGGCGCCGAACGACTTGTCGATGACGACGTTACGGCCCTTCGGGCCGAGGGTCACCTTCACCGCGTCGGCGAGGATGTTGACACCGCGCAGCATGCGCTCACGGGCGTCGCGGGAGAATTTTACGTCTTTTGCAGCCATTGTTAGCTCCTGACAGGGACTCGGGAAGAGCCCGAAAATTCAGTTGATGGAGAGGCCGATAATCAGCCGATGATGCCCATGATGTCGGATTCCTTCATGATCAGAAGGTCTTCGCCATTGAGCTTGACTTCAGTGCCCGACCACTTGCCAAACAGGACGCGGTCGCCGGCCTTGACGTCCAGCGGGACGAGCTTGCCGTTTTCGTCGCGAGCGCCGGAGCCGACGGCGATGATTTCGCCTTCCTGCGGCTTCTCCTTCGCCGTGTCCGGGATGATGATCCCGCCGGCGGTCTTGGATTCGGATTCAACCCGGCGAACGACCACGCGGTCATGAAGCGGGCGGAACTTGGACTTTGCCATGTTTTCTTCCTCGAATGAGAACGGTGAGAACTGTTCCTCCGTCCGGCGAAACCGGACTTGGTTAGCACTCACCAAT
>NZ_JANINM010000052.1 GCF_024509055.1 Mesorhizobium sp.
GCGCGCCTGACGTCGCCGGCGAGGAAGCCGCGGCCGAGCGGCGCGAACGGCACCAGGCCGATGCCCAGCTCCTTGAGCGCCGGGATGATCTTGGGCTCGATGTTGCGCTCCCACAGCGAATATTCGCTCTGCAGCGCCGACACGGGGTGCACGGCATGCGCGCGGCGGATGTTGGCGATGCCGGCCTCCGACAGGCCGAAGAAGCGCACCTTGCCTTCGGCCACCAGTTCGCCGACGGTTCCCGCCACATCTTCCATCGGCACGGCGGGGTCGACGCGGTGCTGGTAGAGAAGGTCGATGCGGTCGGTATCGAGACGCTTCAGCGAAGCCTCCACCACCGCGCGGATGTGCTCGGGCCGGCTGTCGAGGCCGGTGCCGGCCTGCTTGCCATCCTTGATCAGGAAACCGAATTTCGTCGCGATGGTCACCTCGTCGCGCCGGCCCTTCAGCGCGCGTCCAAGCAACTCCTCGTTGATGAACGGCCCATAGACCTCGGCCGTGTCGAGGAAGGTGCAGCCGAGCTCGATGGCCCGGTGCAGCGTGGCGATCGACTCCGCCTCGTCGGCCGGCCCGTAGGACTGGCTCATGCCCATGCAGCCGAGGCCGACGGCCGAGACTTCGAGCCCCTGGCTGCCGAGCTTTTGTTTGGCGAGGCTCATCCTGTCTGTCTCCGAATTTGCAATCCGGCTAAACTATAGGGCCGTGGCTGAACGCGTCCAGCGCTTCGGGCTTGCCCGCCATTTGGGATTGCCTGGCGAATGAAATTGCCATTGATTGATTTCAGCGAGCTTCGGGGGGAGGATGAATGCTGATTTTCATTGTGGCTGCGATATTCGGGGGTATCGGGGCTTATTGGGCCAATGCGAAGAACCTCAATCCCGTCACGTGGGGCGTGGTCTGCGCCATATTCCCGCTGATCGGATTGTTCTTGCTGGCCCTCCGCAGGTCCCGGCCGGCCCCGCAGCCGACTTCGGCGACATTGCCCCTGGCCATCACGCGAAAGATGGCCGCCGAACGGGCCGATGACGGCAGCCTGGCCTCGTTGAGCGAGGCTGACGTTCGGGCTTCCGGCAAGATCAAGGACGTCACATGGACCTATTTCGGCGACAATTTCTACGTCGGCGAGAGGCAAGGGGTGCGAAAGCGCTTTGCCACGATAGATGACCTGAAGGCCTTCTTCGGGGTGTGATGCATCGCGTGCATGGAGTGTCGCTCAAGCCATCGGCAGCATCCGGCGCATGATCAGCGAGGCGTGGCCGCCGACGCCATGCGCGGCCGGCCGGCGCTCCACCACCTCGAAGCCGTGCCTGCGGTAGAAGGCGATCGCCCTGTCGTTGCCCTCGATCACCTCCAGCGCGATCGACGGAATGCCGGCATGGGCGGCAAGCACGGCATGCAGGAGATCGACGGCGAGCCCGGTGCCGAACTCTTCCGGCTCGACGTGAAGCCGGTCGAGCATGACGTCGCCTTGTCCATCCATCGCCGCCATCGCGTAGCCTGCGATCGAGCCGTCGGTGCGCTCGGCCACGAAGGACATTTTGTCGTCGTCGGCAAGTTCGGCCGCCAGCTTCTCCGGCGCATGCTTCTCGTCGGACAGCCGCGCGGTGTTTTCCTCACCCATGATCGGCGAATAAGTGCGCCGCCAGGACCCGCCCAGAAGCTGTGACACGGCGCTGAGGTCGTTCGCCGTCATCGCGCGGATGTGGGTCATTGTGTTCTCCCTTGCTCGCCGACGCGGCACCCTTCCGCGCCTGTCGGAGGCTTGGCCGGAGGCGGCTGCCGGATCCCTCTGAACGGATTGGCGGCGGCAACTGTTCCGATGTTGCGCCGCACAGGTTTCCACGGCGCGTCGAGCCAGCCGCCGCCCACGCTCCCGGATCGCGAATAATCCCATGATTACAGCGCGTTGAAAATAAGACGGGCGCCGATAAATTCCGGACCGGCGCCCCCTTGAAACCCCTTCGCCCGAGACTAGTTGCGTTAGGCGGCGAGGCCGGCTGGAGAGCCTTGTTGAGGGAGGGTTCCAATGGTTGCCAAGGAAGTGAAATTCCACTCCGAGGCCCGCGACAAGTTGCTGCGCGGCGTCGATATCCTGGCCGACGCTGTGAAGGTGACGCTCGGGCCCAAGGGCCGCAACGTCGTCATCGACAAGTCGTTCGGCGCTCCGCGCATCACCAAGGACGGCGTGACGGTGGCGAAGGAAATCGAACTTGCGGACAAGTTCGAGAACATGGGCGCGCAAATGGTGCGCGAGGTGGCGTCGAAGACCAGCGACATCGCCGGCGACGGCACCACCACCGCCACGGTCCTTGCTCAGGCCATCGTGCGGGAAGGGGCGAAGGCCGTGGCCGCCGGCATGAACCCGATGGATTTGAAGCGCGGCATCGACCGGGCCGTCGAGGTGGTCGTCGCCGAGATCAGGGCCAATGCGCGCAAGGTGACCCGCAATGACGAGATCGCCCAGGTTGGCACCATCTCGGCCAATGGCGATGCCGAGATCGGGCGCTTCCTGGCCGAGGCCATGCAGAAGGTCGGCAACGAAGGCGTCATCACCGTCGAGGAGGCCAAGACCGCCGAGACCGAGCTCGAAGTCGTGGAAGGCATGCAGTTCGACCGCGGCTATTTGAGCCCTTACTTCATCACCAATCAGGACAAGATGCGCGCCGAGCAGGAGGAAGCCTATCTGCTGATTCACGAGAAGAAGCTCTCCAACCTGCAGGCGCTGCTGCCGATCTTGGAGGCGGTGGTGCAGTCGGCCAAGCCGCTGCTGATCATCGCCGAGGACGTCGAGGGCGAAGCGCTGGCGACGCTGGTCGTCAACAGGCTGCGCGGGGGCCTGAAGGTCGTCGCCGTCAAGGCGCCCGGCTTCGGCGATCGCCGCAAGGCGATGCTGGAGGATATAGCCATCCTCACTGGTGGCCAGGTCATCTCCGAGGATCTCGGCATCAAGCTGGAGAATGTCACGCTCGCCATGCTCGGCCGCGCCAGGCGGGTGAGCGTCGAGAAAGAGACCACCACCATCGTCGACGGCGCCGGCGCAAAGCCCGACATCGAGGGCCGCGTCGCGCAGATCAAGCAGCAGATCGACGAGACCACCTCCGACTACGATCGGGAGAAATTGCAGGAACGGCTGGCCAAGCTTGCCGGAGGCGTGGCCGTGATCCGCGTTGGCGGCTCGACCGAAGTCGAGGTCAGGGAACGCAAGGACCGCGTCGACGACGCGTTGCACGCCACCCGCGCCGCGGTGGAGGAAGGCATCCTGCCGGGCGGCGGCGTGGCGCTGCTTCGGGCGGCAAAGGCGCTCGACGGAGCCGTCGCTGACAATCCGGACCAGAGGACCGGCATCGACATCGTGCGCCGCGCGCTGGAAACACCGGTGCGCCAGATCGCCGAGAATGCGGGCGCCGAAGGCTCGATCATCGTCGGCAGGCTGCGTGAGAACGCTCAATTCTCGTTCGGCTGGAACGCGCAGACCGGCGATTACGGCGATCTCTACGGCCAAGGTGTCATCGACCCGGCCAAGGTGGTGCGCACCGCGCTTCAGGACGCCGCTTCGATCGCCGGCCTGCTCGTCACCACCGAGGCGATGGTGGCGGAAAAGCCGAAGAAGGAGCCTGTGCCGGCAATGGCCCCGGGGGCGGGGATGGATTATTAGGCGAAATTTGACCTTCGCCGGTCGCGGCGATCCCGGCAAATTGACTCGCTCTCCGCTCTCCGCCATCCTTATGGAACCGTCCTTCGAGCGGCAGCGTGTTGCGAGTGAGGCCATGGCCAGTCCCGTCGCCAGAGAAAATTCCCGCCGCGCCGCGGTGAAGCAGGCGCTCGAGCGGCATAAGGTCTATGTCACCGCGCAGAGCTTTTCCGGCGGCGCCTACAGCGCCCGCGTGCTGGTCGACGGCGAGGCCTATTGGGTCGATGAGTTCCGGCTCTCGCAGCTGAGGCAGGGGCTGACGCCCGCCGAGCTGGAACTGACGCCGGCCGCCGACGATTGAGCATTTGCGCATGACGACGGCCAGGCTGGCGGGACAGCGCCCCCCTCTGTCCTGCCGGACATCTCCCCCACAAGGGGGGAGATCAGACGTCGCGCCTGCCTTCGCCAATCGCCAACGTTGTAAAGGGAGCGCCGGCGCCGGAACTGCCGATCTCCCCCCAAGTGGGGGAGATGTCCGGCAGGACAGAGGGGGGCGCGAAGGAACGCGGCGTTTGTCTTTGGTTCCCCCTGCCTAGTCATGCCCACCAAACTCACGCCCTACCGCGCCAAGCGCGAATTCTCCCGCACGCCAGAGCCCGCCGGCGGCACGGCGGGTGAAGGCTCCAATCGCTTCGTCGTCCACAAGCACCACGCCACCGCCGACCATTATGACCTGCGCCTCGAAGTCGGCGGCGTGCTGAAGAGCTGGGCGGTGCCGCGCGGGCCATCGCTCAACCCCGCCGACAAACGCCTCGCGGTGGAGACCGAGGACCACCCGGTCGAATATATCGACTTCGAGGGCGTCATCCCCGAGGGCGAGTATGGCGGCGGGCCGATGATCGTGTGGGACACCGGCACCTGGGCGCCGATGGAGGATGTCGAGAAGAGCCTGCGCACCGGCGCCTTCAAGTTCCGCCTGGCGGGTCAGAAGCTCAATGGCGGCTGGATGCTGACCAGGCTGAAGCCCAAGCCCGGCGAGGATGAGGCGAAGAAGAACTGGCTCCTGTTCAAGGAGCGCGACCTCGCCTCCGACACCAAACTTGACATCCTCGAAACGCGGCCCGAAAGCGTGAAGTCGGGCCGCCGCATCGAGGAGCTGGTCGCGCCGGCGAAGAAGCCGGAGCGCCTGCCGCTGAAGCGCGGCGCGCTGAAGCCCGGGGCGCTGGCGGGAGCGGTGAAAGGCGATCCGCCAATCCGCATCGAGCCGCAGCTTGCGACGCAAGTGCAGAAGCCGCCGGGCGGCGATGATCCCGCCGAGCGCACCGGTGAACTCTGGCTGCACGAGATAAAGTTCGACGGCTACCGCACCATGGCGCATGTCGTGGATGGAACGGTGAGATTGATGACCCGCGCGGGCATCGACTGGACGAAGCGCTACGGCGACCTGCCGCAGGCTTTTTCGCGGCTGCCGGTGAGCGAGGCGATCATCGACGGCGAAATCGTGGTGCTCGACGAAAAGGGCATCTCGCGTTTCGCGCTGCTGCAGGACGCGCTGGCCGAGGGCGCCGGCTCGAAGCTGCATTTCTACGCCTTCGATCTTCTCCACCTCGACGGCTGGGACCTGCGCAAGGCGCCGCTTACGAAGCGCAAGGCGCTGCTTGCCGAGCTGCTCGCCGGCCAGGCCGCCAATTCCGCCATCCAGTATAGCGACCATGTCGAGGGCGACGGCCAAGGGCTTTTCGACCACGCCTCGGACCTTGGGCTGGAAGGCGTCGTCTCCAAGCGCGCCGACGCCATCTACATCAGCGGCCGCACCAGAAGCTGGACCAAGGCCAAGGCGCAGAAGACCGACGATTTCGTCATCGCCGGCTACACCGTGTCGGATCGGGCGGAAGGGCTGGCGGCGCTGGGCATGGCCGAGTTCGAGGATGGCGAGTTGCATTATCGCGGCAAGGTCGGCACCGGCTTCGACCACGACATGGCGCGGGACCTGCTCGCCCGGCTGGAGCGGATGACCGCCGGCGCGACGCCGCCCGAAGGCGCGCCGCGCGAGGTGATGCGCGAGATGCATTGGGTGAAGCCGCTGCTTTCGGCCCGCGTGCGCTATTCCAACCGCACCGCCGACAACGCGATCCGCCACGGCGTCTTCCGGGGCTTGCGCGATGTCGGCGGGCTGACCACGCCGGTGCCGGTCAAGCGCAAGCGGCTGATCGCGGAGTCCGATCTCGCCACCATCTGGGTCACCAATCCGGAGCGGCGCCTGTTCGGCAAGACCGGGCCCACAAAACTCGACATCGCCGTCTATTACGCGCTGGTTGGCGACTTCATGCTGCCGCACATCATCGGCCGGCCGGTGTCGCTGGTGCGCTGCCCGACCGGCAAGCCGCAGGACTGCTTCTTCCAGCGCCACGCCTTCACCGGCATGCCGCCTTCGGTGGCGGTATTCGAGTCGACCAACTCCGAGGGCGAGACGAAAACCTATCTGTCGGTCGAGGACGCCAAGGGCTACCTGGCGCTGGCGCAGTTCGGCGTCGTCGAGTTCCACACCTGGGGCACGCATCGCCAGAAGCTCGACAAGCCCGACCAGATCGTCTTCGACCTCGACCCGGGCGAGGG
>NZ_JANINM010000053.1 GCF_024509055.1 Mesorhizobium sp.
CCGCCCTTGCCGTCGGCGATGTTCATGAACATGTGCATGCCGTTGAAGGCGCCGGGGCCGCCGCGCAGGCAGTAGCCGTATTTGCCGGGGATCGCCGAGATCTTCTTGGAGAAGTCGACGAACTCGTCGAGGGTTGCCGGCGGACGATCGAGGCCGGCTTCCTTGAACAGCTTCTTGTTCCAGAACAGCGCGTTCACATAATAGCCGTAGGGGATCATGAACTGCGTGTTGTTGACGGTCGAGCCGAACTGCTTGGCGCGGTCGCCCAGCGTCTTGGCATCGTCCCATTTGGCCATGAACGGGCCGAGGTCCTGCAGCTGCGCATTGTTGGCATAAAGCCCCATCCAGCGTTCCGGCATCTCGACGACGTCGGGCGTGTCGCCGGCCTGCACCATGGTCAGGAACTTCTCGAAGGCCTGGCCCCAGGGCAGCGAGACGAGCTCGACCTTGATGCCCGGATTGGCCGTCTCGAAGTCGGCGATCTGCTTCTTCAGGAACTCCGTGCGCGGCGGACTGGTGATGACCTCGACCATCTTGATGGTGGTATCGGCCAGCGCGCTGCCGGCGGAGATTGCCAGGCCGGCAACGGCGGCAAGCATGAACGTCAGTCTTTTCATGTTCAGGACTCCCATTTTGAACACCTTATTTTTTTGACTTGTCGAAGGCCTGGGCGATGTCGGCCCAGAGGTCCTCGACGTTTTCCAACCCGACATTGAAGCGGATGGTTCGGGGGCTGACGCCGAAGCGCGCCATCGAATTGATGCCCGGCGTCTGCTCGAGCGAGGCCTTTGCCGGCACGACCAGGCTTTCATGGCCGCCCCAGCTGACACCGAGACGGAACAGCTTCAGCGCATCGACAAAGGCCGGAATGTCGACATCCTCCGTGACCTCGAAAGAGAACAGCCCGGCATAACCGGCCAATGTCTTCTTGCCGGGGTGATTGGAATAGGCTGGGTGGTTGACCCGCTCGACGCTGCCATGCGCCTTGAGCCGCTCTGCTATCGTGAGCCCGCTCTTCATGTGATGCGGCAGCCTCAGCGGCAACGTGCGCAGGCCACGCAGCAGCAGCCAGCCCTCGAAGGGAGACAGCTTGGCGCCGAGCTGGGAGTAGGTCTGCTCGTTGATGTGCTTGATATGGGCCGCCGATCCCGCCACGACACCGGCAACGGTGTCGCTGTGGCCGCTCAGATATTTCGAGGCCGAGTGCAGCACCAGATCGACGCCATGCGTGATCGGCTTCTGGAACACCGGCGAGGCCCAGGAATTGTCGATGGTGGTGATAATGCCCTGTTCCCTGGCCAGCCGCGCCAGATGCGCGATGTCCTGCAGCTCGAACATCATCGAGGTCGGGCTTTCGAGGTAGAGCAGCTTGGCGCCGGGAAGCGCTGCCGCGACGGCGTCCGGGTCCGCGCCGTCAACATAGTCGACCTTGATGTTGAGGCGCGGGAACAGGCGCTCGAACAGGCGATAGGCATCGCCATAGCAGTTGCGCACGGCAACGATGCGCTCGCCGGCGCCTACGAAGGCAAGCACCGTGGCGCTGATCGCCGCCATGCCGCTGGAGAAGCCCCGCGCGGCTTCAGCTCCTTCCAGCGCTGCGACGCGCGACTCGAATTCCATCACGGTCGGATTGTCGCCGCGCGAATAGGTCGGCTGCTTTCGCCTGCCGGCGAAGGTGTCGGCCATTTCGGCGTAGTTGGCGAAGGTGAACAGCGAGGTCTGGTAGATCGGCGGCACCACGGGACCGCCGGGGAAGGGATCGTCATGCGCCAGAAGCGTCGCCGCCTCGCCGAGATAGTCGCTGGCCAGGGAAGCCGTGTCGAAAGGAGTGGGTTGCTCGTTCATTTTCGGTCCGAAAGTTTGAGGTTGGCGGCGCCGCGCTTCAGGTCGTCCTCGACGGTGGCCATGAGCTTCAGCGCCTCGCGCCTGGCGCCCTCCGGGTCATGCGCGGCGATGCAATCGAAAATCGTGCGGTGGTAAGGAAAACTGGCGTGACCAAAGTCGCGCACGCCGAGCGGATGTTCCCAAAAGCGATGGAACAGCTCGTACATGGCGGCGATGATCTGCTCGAACAGCGGATTGCCCGACGCGCGATAGATCGACTGGTGGAACTCCCAGTCCTCCTCCGACGACATGCCGGCGCGGGTGTGGAAGGCGTCTTCCATCACGACGAGCTTGCGCTCGATCTCGGCGATCTCCTCTTCCCCGGCGCGAATGGCGCAAAGGGCGGCCGCCTCGGCCTCCAGCGCGCGGCGAATCTCCAGCGTGCGCATCAGCCCGCCGAAGTCGTTACCGCCGGCAAGCGTGAGCGGCATGTGCAGCATGTCGGGCGAGACGGCCGCCTTGAGATAGGTGCCGCTGCCCTGCCGGCGCTCGACGAGGCCCAGCCCCTCCCAGCGCGTGAGCGCCTCGCGCACCGTGTTGCGGCTGACCTTGAGGCGTTCGGCGAGGATGCGCTCGGTGGGCAGCTTCTCCCCCGGACCCAGCGCCTCCTGCCGGACGAAGCCCGCCAACGCCTTCAGCACCGCGTCGTCGCGGGCCGTGGTGTGGATGGGCGGGAGTAGATCGGTCACGCCGGCGGAAACCCAAAGTGGTTCAATGGTCCAACCAATTCTGCATGAACAAAGCAGTGAGTCAACCGGTCGTCTAGAATCTTTCAACAGCCCAAAATGCGGGATGCGACAAAGGCCAGTTAGCTGGCCGGCGATCCGGCGTCGGTGGTCCGCGACTGCTCGCGCCATGACGCGGGGCTGAACGACGTGACCCGCCGGAACTCGCGGTTGAAGTTCGATTTGGTCTGGAAGCCGGACTCGAACATCGCCGCCGTCACCGGCATGTCGGTTTCGCGAAGCAGCCGGCAGGCCTCCGCAATGCGAAAGTCGTTGATGTATTGCGAGACGTTCTTGCCGGCAAGCCGGTTGACCGCACCCGATATCTGGCGTGCCGGAACGCCAGCGCGCCGCGCCAGCCGCGACAAGGTCAGGTTCTCGTCGCGCGCCAGCTTCTGCTCGACCAGCAGGTTGCGGATGCGGTCGAGAACCTCGCGATCCTGCGCGGCCGTGGATGCGGCCTCGGTTTCGGCGACGGGCATGGGAGCTGCCCGCGCGCGGGCAGCGACAATGGCTGTGATACCGAAGAGAAACAGGCCGAGAAGGTTTGCGTTGCCGGCAATAAAAGCCGCGTCCTCGCCCCTGCTCCATTCGAAATCCAGAAGCACCATCAGGTCGAAAAGCGCCGACACGCAGAGCGACGCGGCAGCGATGACAAGCGCGCGATGCGCGGCTACCGCGCCGTCGAAGCGCGCTTCGTCCAACGCGTCGGGACCGGCGCGGCCGAGATTGAGAACGGCCAAAGCATAGCCGACGAATATCACGACCAGGGTGGCGTCGATCAAAGCGGGAGCCAGCAACACCAGCGCGGCGATCACCACCGGAGGAGCCGCGTGAAGCCAGCGGGCGCCACCTGACTCCGCCGCCTCGTGATGGATCAAGCTGCGAAAGCTTGCCAGGACCAATGGCGGCAGACAGCTCGCCACCACAGGCATCAGGAAGCGCAGATCGACGAGATCATAGCCCCAGCGCAGACCGACAAGGGTCGATTGCAGAGCGCATAAGCCCACGAGCGCCAGAAACGCACGATTGGCCCGTGACGGCTGCTCGGCCTGCAAGGCCCTGACAAGCAGGATCAGCAGCAACAAGGCGACGACGAAAGGAAGCGGAACAAAAATCACGGCGGGCTCAGAGGGGCGTTCGAACGCCGTGATAATGGCCCGGATCGCGATCGGGAACGACCTCGATCGCGATCGAGGACGCAGTCCGAGATCGTAAGGGCCAAGTCATCGCCGGTCTCTCCAACCGAGCGAGGTTCCCAATGGCACTTTCCCATATCCTCTCCGCCGCGGCGCTTGCCGTCGCAATCGCAGTACCGGCACATGCCGCCGAAGTCGGCGTCCGCGAGATCTCGATCGCCTCGCCCGAGCGCGGCCGCGATCTCCAGGTGTTTGTCTGGTATCCAGCCGTGGAAGGCGGCAAGGCAACCCTTCTGGGCGACAACAAGGCTTTCAAAGGCGTGGCGGCGGTCAAGAGCGCGGCACCGCTCAATGGGCATTTTCCGCTTGTTGTGCTGTCGCACGGGTCGGGCGGCCGCGTCCAGGGCATGGCCTGGCTCGCAACGGAACTGGCCAAGGCCGGTTTCATCGTGGCGGGCCCCAATCATCCCGGCACCACCAGCGGCGACTCGACGCCGGCCGATACGCCGAAATTGTGGGAGCGTACACGCGACCTTTCCGCCGTGATCGACGCGATGACGACCGATGCGACGTGGAGCAACGTGGTCGACGGCGACAGGATAGGCGTCGTCGGCTTCTCGCTGGGAGGCGCCGCCGCGATGGAGATTGCCGGCGCCCGCGCCAGCCTCGACGCCTATGCGCGCTTCTGCGACACCTACAAGAAGTGGGACTGCGCCTGGTATGCAGGGGGCATCGGCTATCTCAACGACGCGCTGGTTCATGTCGAAAAGCTCGACCTTCGGACGATCGACCGGGCGCGCTTCGACCAATCGAACCTGGATCGCCGGGTCAAATCAGCCGTGCTTGTCGATCCCGGGCTGGCGCAGGCCTACGATGCCGAGAGCCTGAAGGCTTCACGATCCCGATGGATTTCATCAATCTCGGCAGCGCCGGCACAGCCCCCGAGACGATCATGGCAGAGAAGCTGGCCGCGCTCACGCCACGCGGAACTTATGCCAATGTCGAAGGCGCCATTCACTTCAGCTTCCTGCAGGAATGCAAGCCGGGTGGCGCCGAGCTGCTGAAAGAAGCGGGCGAGGTCGACCCGATCTGCGCGGACGGCGGCAGCCGCTCGCGCGCCGACCTTCATAGCGAGCTGGTCGGCCTGATACGGGCCGACCTGCAGCGAAGCCTCAAGGACCCGATGTGACCTGGATGGCGGTCTGGCCGAGCTCGGTCAGCGCATAGATGCCGCGCTCCGCCCTCGCGAACCAGCCATAGTAGTTGTGCAGCAGGATGCTGGCCGCGCGAGGCGAGACAGCTTTCAGGTCGCGCGGCCGCTTCGGACCATCGGCCATGGCGGAGGCGCAGGCAAGCGCCTCCTGCCGATATGCGGTCATGATCGGCTTCTTGCGCGTGCTGCCGCCGATAGACGGATCGCCCTTGCGGCGATGGTGCTCCTCGACCAGCCGCGAGCGCCGGCGCGGGTCGCGGCGCGGCGGCAAGGCGGCGGGGCTGAGCAGCAGCTCCACCTCACCCTTCTTGCCGACACCCAACAGGCCGAAGCCGAGACGGCGGCACAGCGCGCGGAAACGGCGGTCGTGCTCGCGGCCCTTGCCGCGCGCCGACATCAAAGCAGCCAGCCAGACCTCGTCACAGGCCGCCGCGCGGTCGACCGCCTGGAGGACGAGCTCGAGGTTGAACTGGAGTTTCAGCTCGCAGATGACAACCACGGGCGGCTCACCGTCGCGCACGCCAACCACGTCGCAGCCACCCACCTCGCCCTTGACCGAGAAGCCAAGGCCTTCGAGGAATCGCTTCACCGGCTCATAGAGGGACGTTTCCTGCATCGGGAACGACATAGCCGATTCGTAGCTGACCGACCCAGCACAAGGCGATGACAATTCTGCAGCAGCCTGGCGGACCTTGTGGCGGACGGACAGCCGCGCCGGACGCGATCTATTGCCTGACCTTGGCAAACGGGCCGGTGTAGGTCTGACCGGCAAGCGTATAGCTGGCGGCAAGCGTCCCGTCCGACGACATCGTAAACACTATGTCCGCGCCGTTCGGCAGGCGGGCGAGCTTCATTGTGTTCCCGACAATCCTGCCCGAGCCGTCGGCGACGCCCGGCTTGTTGTCGGCCACATTGCCCCACGCATAACTGACGGTCACCTGCCCGCCCGACGACACCGTCAGAACGGCCAGCTTGCCATCATACATGCCGTTGAGCTGTCCGGCCCATATGCCCGAGAATGCGGCATACTTTGCCGGCACGCCCTTGCCGGGCGGAACGATGGCGATGTTTTGATCCAGCACCGCCGAATTCGACGAAGCAGGCGCGGGAACTGCCACCGCGACAGGAGCAGGTTGGACCGGAGGCGGATTGTCAGGAGCCGACTGGCAAGCGGCAAGCGCGGATGCGGCAATGCCCAGCAGCAGGAGACTGTTTGGTGGAGCCAATCGGAATCGAACCGACGACCTCTTGAATGCCATT
>NZ_JANINM010000054.1 GCF_024509055.1 Mesorhizobium sp.
CATCGCTGCGAACATAAAGAGAACAAATGCAATGGTACGACAGCGCAGGGCCGGCAACAAGCTTGGCCTGGGGAGAACGCATGAGCACGATCACAGCGCCGCTGACGCCTGAGCTCTGGGCCGATTTCGAGGACCTGTTCGGCAAGCAGGGTGCGTGCTACGGCTGCTGGTGCACGCATTTCCGGCTGGCGCCGGCGGAACGCCGCTCCAGCGACAAGGAACGCAACAAGGATCACATCAAGGCGCGTATCGAAGCCGGACCGCCGCCGGGGCTTCTGGCCTTCGACGACGGCAAGGCGGTCGGCTGGATGCAGATCGGTCCGCGCGCCGACGTGCCCGAATGGAACAATCAAGGCAGGGGGTCGGCGCCGGTCGATCCCGCGGACGCGGGTGATCCGGGCGTCTGGGCAATCTCCTGCTTCTTCATCCGCGTGAAGGCGCGGGGCAGGGGCATCACGCACCGCCTCGTCGAGGGTGGCATAGCATTCGCGCGCGAAAACGGCGCCAGGCTGCTCGAGGCCTGCCCGATCGATCTGTCACGCGATTCGCGCTCGATCGGGCTGTTCGTCGGCTCATCGCGCGTATTCGAGAAGGCTGGCTTCGAACGGCTTCTGGAGCGCAAGCCCGGCCGGCCCTTGATGCGGCTGGTGCTTTAGCTAAAGGTTCGTTTGGCTTACACTCACCGTCTTGCGGCTGTAATGCTGTTTTCCTACCACAAGCACGAACTGATTTGCCTTCCGAAACCGACGGAGACCCGACGTGAAGCGTATTCTGCCACTTGCTGTCATTCTCGCGTTCAGCGCGCCTGCCTTTGCCCAGACCGTCGACACCCAGGGAGCGCAGCAGCTTTCCGACAATCTGGCTCGCTATTTCGGCAAGCAGGCGTTCGACAAGGGCGTGCTCAAGGTTTCGGTTGAAGGCGGCGCCTATAAAATCGCGGTCGACGTCAAGGCGCTGATCAATGCCATGCCGGAGCAGAAGGCGCTGAAACTGGACCTCGCGCCTTATGCCTTGATGGTGAAGCCGCGCAGCGACGGCTCGTGGGACGTCTCGTCGGACTTTTCCCAGGGCATGTCCTTTGAATTCAACGGACCGGAAGGCGTCCAGAGCATGGAGCTTACGGTTAAGGACGGCAAAGGCTCGGCGGTCTACGATCCGTCCATTGCGGCCTTTACCAGCGGCACCAGCTCGATCGCCGGCATGACGATGACGTCGAAGGAAGCCAAGCAGCAGGCTGATATGACCGCGGGTGCCGGCACCGCGACCATTGCCTCGACCAAATCGGCCAATGGTGGCGTCGATTTCACCGCGACGCAGAAGATTTCGAACTTCGTCGAGACGATCAAGATCAACGACCCTGACAAGGGAATGAACTTCCCGGTCACGCTCAGCACGCCCGAATTGTCAGTCGATGCGAAGGGCAAGGGCGTGCATACCAAGCCCTTGCTCGACCTGCTCGCCTTTGCCGTGGCCAATGAGGACGAAACCAAGCTGAAGGCGAACCAGGCAGAGCTCAAGTCGCTGCTTCTGGCCGCGCTTCCGGTCTGGGAGAGAATCGACGGCACCTACGGTTTCAAGGATTTCACGGTTGAGAGCCCGGTCGGCAAATTCGGCGCCACGCAGTTCACCACCGCTTTCGGGATGGACGGCGTCTCCCAGAACGGAAAGGTCGACTATGCGATCAAGGCCTCCGGGCTGACCATCCCGCAGCAGATGCTGCCGGCATGGAGCGTCGCGCTGCTGCCCACCGATGTTGACCTGAACTTCGGCGGCGCCAATATCGACCTCGACAGCATGGCGAAGAAGGCGATCGAAGCCTTCGATCTCAACAAGAACCCGCCTTTGTCCGACGAGTTCGGCAATGGCCTGGTTGCGGACTTCCTGGCCAAGACGCCCAAGGTCGTCCTCGGCCACAGCACCGTGAAGAACGGCAGTATCGAGGTCGCGATGGAAGGCGAGATGACGTTTCCGGGCAAGAAGCCGGATGCGACGATCACCGTCGATGTCACAGGCTACGACAAGATCGTGCAGGCGCTGCAGGACGGCGCCAAGACCGACCAGCAGATCGCGCAGGCTTTCCCGTTCGCCCTGGCCGTCAAGGGATTTGCCAAGACGTTGCCGGACGGCCGGCTGGAATGGGTGATCGACGCCAAGGCCGACGGCTCGGTCACGGTGAACGGCGCGACGTTGAAGGCGGCTGACGCGGCTCAGGACGACAGCGCCGGCCAGGACAACGGCGCCGGTCAGGACCAGGGTGTGAATCCGGACAGCGGCAACGGCCAGGACGAGGGCACTGGCATGAACAATGGCAATGGTCAGGATGAGGGCGCTGGCACGGACAATGGCAATGGTCAGGACGACGGTGCCGACCAGGACAATGGCATGGGCCAGGACAAGGGCGCCCCGCAGGACGGCGGTCCGAGCGACGACGACAGCGATAACGGCGGGGCGGGCGCGAAACTGAAGCCTTGAGGCTTCAGAACCCGAGCGCCCTGGCGATCAGCGGAGCGGCTTCGCGCCAATCGTCGACGGCAATGATGTCGTCGGGTGTCGGCGGCAGGAAGGCGCGCAGCGAATTGTCGGCCATCAGGTGGAAGAGGTGGGCATCGGCAACCGAGCCGCGGCCCGACAACAGATTTGACGGCTGGTCGTCGACAAAGGCGACCGGCCGGCGCTTTGCGCCGCGCAGCTTGGCGATTGCCGGGCCTTTCGCCATTTCCGTCGTCAGAAGCGGGTAGTTCAGGCCGAGGGCGTCGAGATGCGCCCGCCGCGCAGCGCGATGCTTGTGGGGCATTGCGGTCAGCATGATGATCTCGGCGTGCTCGCCAAGCATCGCCAGCGCTTCGGTCGCGCCATCGGTGACGGTTTGCCAGTCGGCCTGGGCGTCGAAGAATTCGCCCAGAAGCGCGGTGACCTCGGCCTGCTCGATCAGCCGGCCGTTTGCACTCTCGGCGATGTTGCCGGTCAGGCGGAAGGAAGAGAGCGTCAGCTGGAAGCCGCGCGATTTCAGGAAATGCGGGAAGGGCCGGACGAATTCGAGCACGACATCGTCGACATCCAGCACCAGGAGCGGACGGTCGTCGGCGGCCAGCTCCTCGATCTGCCGCGCCGTCTCGGGATCGTCACTCATGTCGAGCGCTCATACTCGTCATCGCCAAGCGGCAGCGCGCGAAGGGCCTTGCCCACGGCGGCCGGCGGTGTGCCCGTCTCCTCGGCGAAGCGCAGAAGCGTCGGCTCGTGAGCCAGGATGAACTGCAGCACGCCGGCAAGGAAGCCCGGCTCTGCGGCGGCCCTGCGGATCGACTGGACGTCGATGCCGGTAATCGCGAGGAAACGGGGCAGGAGCTCCGGGTCGGCGGCGACGAAGCCCAGCGCCTTGACGGCAAGGCCTTCCGCTTCCTCGCGCATTGACGCTGCGTTTGCCATCATTACCTTTCGCAAAGCGTGGAGTTTTTGAGTCTCTCCGCAGTAATGGCAAGAGTCGCTTGCGGCAAGCCTTCGTCCCTCCAGTTCAGCAGCCGGGGGTGGAAAGCTTTTCCAACCGCCGGTTTCCGTTTCGTCAATGATATTGGCGTAGAGTGGAGAAGGGTTGGGTGCGGTCCGCAAGGGACGCATAACGACGGTCCTCGGTTACGAGGGCGGTCGGGACGGGAAATTGATGGCTAAGAAGGTCATGATCGTCGAGGACAATGAGCTCAACATGAAGCTCTTTCGGGACCTCATCGAAGCCAGCGGTTACGAGACGGTTCGCACGCGTAACGGCCTGGAAGCGCTCGACCTTGCGCGCCAGCATCGGCCGGACCTGATCCTGATGGATATCCAGTTGCCTGAAGTGTCCGGCCTGGAAGTCACCAAATGGCTGAAAGAAGACGACGAATTGCACTCGATCCCGGTCATCGCGGTCACCGCCTTCGCCATGAAGGGCGACGAGGAGCGCATCCGCCAAGGGGGGTGCGAGGCCTATATTTCGAAGCCGATCTCCGTGCCGCGCTTCATCGAGACGATCAAATCCTACCTGGGCGATGCCTGATGCTTACCTTGAGCCGAGTGAGAGCCCTCTGAGATGACCGCGCGGATCCTCGTCGTCGACGATATTCCGGCCAATGTGCGGCTGCTCGAGGTTCGGCTGCTTGCCGAGTATTTCGAGGTGCTGACGGCCAGCAACGGCCCGGACGCAATCGAGACCTGCGAGAACGGCAAGGTCGATGTGGTCCTGCTCGATGTGATGATGCCCGAGATGGACGGGTTCGAGGTCTGCAAGCGGCTGAAGAGCGACCCGGCGACATCGCACATCCCCGTGGTGATGGTCACGGCGCTCGACCAGGTTTCGGACAGGGTTCGCGGTCTGGAGGCCGGCGCCGACGATTTCCTTACGAAGCCGGTCAACGACCTGCAATTGATGACGCGCGTAAAGAGCCTGGTCAGGCTGAAGTCATTGACCGACGAGTTGCGGCTGCGCGCCTCGACCACCCGCAACATCGGTATCGAGGAGCTCTTGAGCCGCAACTTTGCAACCGAGGGCACCAAGCCCAGGGTGCTTCTCATCGACGAGCGCAAATCGTCGTTCGAGCGCGTCCAGAAGATGCTGCGCGGCACTGCGAAGGTCGACGTCGCGACCGATCCGAATGCCGGTTTCTTTCAGGCCGCCGAGACGCCTTATGAGTGCATTCTGATCTCGACGGCGTTCGCCGACTTCGATCCGCTCAGGCTCTGCTCGCAGCTGCGCTCCCTCGACCGGACGCGGTTCCTGCCGATCATCCTCCTGGCCGACGAGGGTGAGGAAGGACGCATCATCCGCGGGCTCGAACTCGGCATCAACGATTACCTGACAAGGCCGATCGATCCGCACGAACTGACGGCGCGCCTGCGCACCCAGGTGCGGCGCAAGCGCTACAACGACCAACTCCGCGCCAGCGTCACCCAGACCATCGAGATGGCGGTGACCGACGGGCTGACCGGACTGCATAATCGGCGCTATCTCGACAGCCACCTGCAGACGCTTTTCGATCGCGCCGTGGCGCGGCGGCGGCCCCTGTCGGTAATGATCACCGATCTCGACCGCTTCAAATCGATCAACGATGCGCATGGCCATGACGGCGGCGACGACGTGCTGCGCGAATTCGCCAGGCGTCTGCGCAAGAATGTGCGCGGCATCGATCTCGCCTGCCGCTTCGGCGGCGAGGAGTTCGTCGTGGTGATGCCGGACACCGACGGCGTCGTCGCCGAGAAAGTGGCCGAGCGCATCCGCGCCGAGATTGCCCAGGCGCCTTTCGCGATCGGAAGCGACGGCAAGACGATCGAAGTGACGGTCAGCGTGGGGGTGTCATCCGTGCTGAAAGGAGTGGACACCGTTGCTGCACTGATGAAGCGCGCCGACCTCGCGCTATACGAAGCCAAGAGCGGCGGTCGCAACCGGGTCGTCGCCAAAGCCGCCTAGCGGACGCAGCCGATTCCGGTCTCTCGGCAGGGTTACGAATTTACCTTAACCCAAGCGATTCGCGAGCCGTGGTTAAGAAATGGTTGATTTTCATACGCTTCTGCGCAAATCTGCACCCCGTAGACCGAAGACGACGCCGGCACGAGGGTAGAGAGCCCGGCGCGATCCGAAAAATACCCCATGATGCTCAGGTCCGCCGCATCTCCTGGGTCCGTGGGGTCGGCCGGCCGGCGCTGGCACATAGTGGCCTCCTCGTACCGCTGCCAAACGCCGACCGGCCCCCTTTTCCAAAAAGCGTATAGCACTTCGCGCCGGCAGGGCGCTTTCTTTGCCTTTGCCGAAAAACAAAAACGCCGCCCGGAGGGCGGCGCTTTTGGCATTCCAGGATGACCAGATTACTTGATCTTGGTTTCCTTGAACTCGACGTGCTTCTTGGCGACCGGGTCGTACTTGCGGAACGACAGCTTGTCGGTCTTGGTACGGCTGTTCTTGCTCGTCACGTAGAAGAATCCGGTGTCGGCGGTCGACAGAAGCTTGATCTTGATGTTTGCGGCTTTGGCCATGGTATTCGTCCGTTAATGTTCGTGGAGTTTTGGCCGCTGGAGCACGGGGAAAACACCCGGACGCGGGAAACTTGGCGCGACACATAAAGAACGCGCC
>NZ_JANINM010000055.1 GCF_024509055.1 Mesorhizobium sp.
TGCAGCGCATGGACGAGGTCTCGTCCTGCTGGACGATGACCGGCGACCACGATTTTCTGCTGCATGTGATGGTGCCGTCGGTGGACGACCTGAACGCCTTCGTCATGCACCGGCTGATGCGGCTTTCCGGCGTGCGTGACGTCCACACCCAGCTTGTGCTGCAGAACATCAAGGGACCTGGCCACGTGCCGCTCAGCCATCTGCGGCGCTGAATTAAATTCAAAGCGAATGATCGCTGGGGCGGCGGATGTGGAGCCTGCGGCGAAAAAGACCACATAAGCGGTGTTTCAAATAAAAATAAAAGTAAAATCAAATAAATATTACGAAGATTATCCACGTAATTTCTGAGCGCCTCGAAGCTTTTTGATATGCATCTTGCGTGGCAAAGCGGTATGCAAAGAGGTGCTGGAAGTGTAGCTCCGGCTTGTCGAGTGAGATCCTGGTCGGGCCACCGTCCCGAGGCGCCTGTGCATTCCGTTTACCGCCGGTTAGCAACATTAGTGTCTTATAATAAACAAGGCTTGCCTTCGTCCTTCCGCGAGAATCAGACGGACTTCGCTTACCCCGAACTGCTCATGCGGAGGATGATCGCCAAGGAGCGCTGTATGCAACTGACGGAGGATGTGGCTCGGAGGGTCACTGAAGCGATTTCACGCCCCTCGTGGAAATCGGCCGATCCGACGCTTTTTGCGATGCTCCTGCAGAAGAACGCCGACCAGAATCGGCGGGTCGTGCGCTGGGGCATAGCGGCGGCCGTGTTGAGCTACATATCGTACGGCGCTTTCGACTGGTTTCTTTTTCCTGACGTTGCCGATCGCCTGATTCTGACGCGTGCCGTGCTTGGATTTACGTTCCTGGCGCTCGTCGAGTTCGTTGCGAGACGTGGTTCCGCCCTCACCACTCTGCACCATGTTGCTGCATTGGCGATCGTGGCCGGCGCCATCGGTTGGCTGCTGTCTGCGCTCGGGACCTCACATCAGGAGGCGTTGTCCCATTTCATAATCTTCGGCACGGTGTTTATTCTCGGTGCCAACCTCTTTTTCAATTTCCAGCTGTGGCTTTCGGCCCTGTCGTCGGCGACGGTGACGATCGCCTTTGTCGGCGCCACGATATTCGTTCTTCAGGCCGACCTTGCCACGCGCCTGGTGCTTTCGACCTATTTTGCCAATTGCCTTGTTTTGTCGCTCTATCTTTCGTGGCGCCTCAGCATGGAGCGATATCAGACTTTCCTGCATGCGCTTCAGGCTCAAATCCAGGAACAAGTCGCCATCGAAAACGGCCAGAAACTCATCGAGATCGCGGATACGGATCCGCTTACCGGGCTTAAGAACCGCAGGGCGATCACGCGGGAATTCTCGGAGCTGTGCAGGGAATGGGCCACCGATACCGGCGAAATCGGCGTCATTCTGATGGACGTCGATTACTTCAAGCGGTTCAACGACAGGCTCGGCCATCAGGCCGGCGATGACTGTCTTATCGAGCTGGCCCGTGCCTTCGACGAGACGGCCGCCGCCAACCACGCTATCGCGGGACGCTACGGCGGCGAGGAATTCGTCGTGCTCTGCAAGGTGACCGGACGAGATCAGCTCCGCGAGATAACGCATCAATTCTGCCAGGCTGTCGAGGAGCTGCAAATCTGTCACCCCGATCGGGATGACAAGCTCGGCATCGTCACCATCAGCGCCGGTGCTTCGTTGACTCGCGCCGAACAAAGCATAGAGCTCCGGATCCTGCTGCAGGAGGCCGACCGAGCGCTCTATGCATCGAAGTTCTCCGGTCGCGCCACCCTGACGATCTATGACGCGCAGGCCATCGACCAGAAGCGGGCCAGCCAGAATCTTTCCGAGTTGCTCAAGCATGCTGTTTCGGACGGACTTGTCTCGGTCGTCTACCAGCCGATCTGCGACGCGACCTCCGGCCATGTGCTCGGTCATGAGTCGTTGATGCGGCTGCGCGACTTCAATGGCAGTCTGATCAGCCCGTCCGTCTTCATTCCCGTCGCCGAGCAGACCGGCGGGATCGAGGAACTCGGGCTGTGGTTGATCGACCGGGCATGCGGCGACATGGTCGAGCACGGATTGGGCTCCGTCGTGTCGGCGAACGTGTCGGTCATCCAGCTCAAGGCTCCAAATTTCGCGCTGCACATCACCGAGATCCTTGGCCGGCACGGCATGGCGCCGCATAGACTGGCGCTCGAGGTCACCGAAGGCAGCGATATTTCCCTGGAAGCGCAGGCCGCCCGAAGCATCGAGCAGCTTCGAGCCTTGGGTGTGCAAATCTGGCTCGACGATTTCGGAACCGGCTTTGCCGGTCTGGCCTGGCTCCGCCGTTTCAAATTCGACGTCGTCAAGATCGATCGAAGTTTCTTGCACGACTGCCAGACGATTCGAGGCTTGAGCCTTCTGCAGGATATGGTCAGGCTTCTGCGCAACCTTGGCCACACGGTTCTGGTCGAAGGCGTGGAGACGAAAGAGCAGCAGAACCTGCTTCAGCATATGGGGATACAGTCGGTGCAGGGCTTCCTGACCGGGCGCCCGGTTCCCATCGAAGAGATCAAGCAGTCCAGGCGAGAGCTTGTCGCCTAAGACGACGCGGACGGAAAATGCCGTGCATTTGCCGTCCGTATCAAGTGAATGAGCCCGCTATTGATCAGGCAGGCGCGCCCTGCTCGCCACGCCTGCGAATGCTGCCGTAGACGATGTTCCGGTTGGATCCGTAGTACACTTCCGCGTCGACCTGGTTCCTGTCCACCGCGGCATTGATGATGTCCCACATGTCGTCGGCCGAACGCAGAATGAGCGGCCAGTCCATGAAAGTTTCCATGTACCCGTCGGTAGTGATCTCATTGCTGAAATTGGCAAAGAGGAACTCGCCGCCCGGCTTCACCAGCTCCATCGCTCTCTGAAGCAGGCGCGCGCCGACAGGTAGCGGCAGATAATCGTACAAGCCGGACGCGTAGACGAGATCGAACGTGCCAAGCGGGTAAGCGCGGCGCAAAAGCCCGCGCACGGACCCATCCATCGCCTCCACGGCCGTGCCGGCGAGATCGCGGTTGACCGTGCCAACGCTGACAGGGTCCTGATCAAGGCCGATCCAGCGCTTCAACTGTTTCCTGGCGAGCGCCGTTGAAAGCTCGGCCTCCCGCAAATGGCCGCAGGCTATTGCCAGCACCTCGGCGTTCTCCACGCGAGCAGCCGTTTCGTCGACCGTCTTGGCCAGTATGTCGCGGCGCTCGCGTCCGGCCACCGAGCTCGCCGCCTCGCTTGTATAGGCATAGATGGCGCGGCCAAGCTCGCTCGACGAAGCCACGATCTCGTTTGCGCTCGGATGCTTGTAGTAGATGTCGAGCAGCGTGGCGTCGCCCGAATAGCCGCGCGGCTTCTCGAAGGACCAGCGTGTGAACGGATCCTGTTTCAGGTAGTCTGCCACCCGGTGCTGCTGAGCCAGGGGTATGAGTTCCTGCCAAAGATCCGGGGCGACATCGCGGCGCAGCTCATGCAATCGACAGGCCAGACGGTCGACTATTGGCCCTGCCGGCTCCTCGCGCGCGAAAGCCTGGTGGGCGAGATCCAGCACAAGGGCGAGCTGGGCTGCCCGCGTCTTGAGCTCGGCAGGGTCGACCGTCTCCGCGGACGTCGACTTGTGCTTTTTGACCAGCCTCGATGTAATGAGGCTTGCTTCATCAATTTTGAGCTCAGGATTTAGAGCCATGGGCGTTCCCTCTGGTCCCCCATAGGCCATTATAGATGCATAGAGTTTTAATAAAAGTTTAGCGCAGGCTCCATTAGAGGACTTGAATAAAAGAGATTTTCGGCAACCTTGCTGTAAATTGGCTGGCTCGGCCTCCCGGCGCTGCGACGCTACGCCGAGCCGTCGGCCAGAGCGAATTTTGCGGAAATGCTGCGCCGAAATTGCTGAAGCACGCCAATCCCCCATCCGCAATGGAAGGCTAGGACCTGCGCACGATCACCGCAGGGGCCCCCGTATGAACATCGTGCTGATCAATCCACCGCATACCGCCATCGGCAGCCGCGTGCCCGACGACCATCTGCCGCCTCTCGGCCTCCTGGCGATCGGCGGTCCGCTGATCGATTCCGGCCATCAGGTGCGCCTTGTCGACGCCGAATTCGGTCCGATGCCGCTTCCCGCGTTGGTCGAAGATGCTTTGCGCGACGATCCGGATTTCATCCTCATCGGTCACTCCGGCTCGACCTCGGCCCATCCGACCGCCTTGCGCATCGCCGGCATGATCAAGGCGGGGGCGCCCGGCTGTATCGTGATCTATGGCGGCGTCTTCCCCACCTATCATTGGCCTGACATTCTCGCCTCGACGGATGCCTTCGACTTCATCGTGCGCGGCGAGGGCGAGGCGACCGTGACGGCGCTGGTCGAGGCGATCGAAATGCGCCAGCCGGTGGCAAGCGTCGCAGGCATCGCCTATCGCGACGACCTCGGCCGTCCTGTCGCCACGCAACCGGCCATGACCATTGCCGATCTCGATGCCTACCGTGTCGGCTGGGAACTCATCGATCACGAGCGTTACAGTTACTGGGGTGGCAAGCGGGCCGTGGTCATGCAGTTCTCACGTGGTTGCCCGCATCTATGCAACTATTGCGGCCAGCGCGGCTTCTGGACCCGGTGGCGCCATCGCGATCCGGTGAAATTCGCAAAAGAAATTGCCTGGCTGCATCGGGAACACGGCGTCGAGCTCATCAATCTGGCCGACGAGAACCCGACTTCCTCGAAGAAGGCGTGGCGCGCCTTTCTGGAAGCCATGATCGCCGAGAACGTGCCGATGCTGATCGTCGGCTCCACCCGTGCCGACGACATCGTGCGCGACGCCGATATCCTGCATCTCTATCGCAAGGCGGGCGTCATCAGATGGCTGCTCGGCATGGAGAACACCGACGAAGAGACGCTTTCACTGATCCGCAAGGGCGGCAGCACGAAATCCGATCGCGAGGCGATCCGGCTGCTTCGTCGGCACGGCATCCTGTCGATGGCGACCTGGGTTGCCGGCTTCGAGGATGAAGGCTTTCGCGATCTGTGGCGCGGCTTCCGCCAGCTCATCGCCTACGACCCCGACCAGATACAGGCGCTCTATGTGACGCCGCATCGCTGGACGCCGTTCTTCCGCATCGCCCGGAACCGCAAGGTGATCCAGAAAGACGTTCGCCTCTGGGACTACAAGCACCAGGTCCTGCACATGACGCGGCTGAAGCCCTGGATGCTGTTCTTCGCGGTCAAGCTGATCGAGCTCGCGATCCAGTCGCGACCGAAGGCGCTGGCGCGCATCCTCTTCCATCGCGATCCCGAGCAGAGGCATTCGATGCGCTGGTACACCAAGATGGGCCGTCGCGTCTGGTTCCGCGAAATCTGGGGCTTTCTCGCCCGCGACCGCCGCGTGGCGGACGGCCCGACGCTCGCCGAATTCTGGGGCGCGCCGCAGGATGCCGAGGAGGAATCGATGGTTTCTCACCGTCCCCCGCGACGGTCGGCAATATCCGCCATCCCGGGTCAGCAGGCACCGGATCGAAGAAGATTAGCCGGCTGATTACGGGACGATCAGCGTGCCCGCACCATGCTCGGTGAAGAGCTCGAGCAGCACCGAATGCGGCGTCTTGCCGTTGAGGATGACGACACCCTCGACGCCGCGCTCGATCGCCTCGATGCAGGTCTCGACCTTCGGGATCATGCCGCCCGACACCGTGCCGTCCTTGATCAGCGCCTTGGCCTCGGCCACCGTCAGCTCGTCGATCAGCTTCTTGTTCTTGTCCAGCACGCCCGGCACGTCGGTGAGGAACAGCAGGCGCGAGGCCTTGCAGGCGCCGGCGATCGCGCCAGCAAAGGTGTCGGCGTTGATGTTGTAGGTGTGGCCGTCGCGGCCAGGCGCCACCGGCGCCAGCACCGGGATCATCTCCGAACGCGCCAGCAGGTCGAGCAGCGTGCGGTCGACCTCGACCGGCTCGCCGACGAAGCCGAGATCCAGCACCCGCTCGATGTTGGAGTCCGGATCGATCATGGTCTTGCGCGCCTTTTCGGCGAACACCATGTTGCCGTCCTTGCCGCA
>NZ_JANINM010000056.1 GCF_024509055.1 Mesorhizobium sp.
ACCGTGCCGAACAGCACATGCATCAGGTCGACGCTGGAGCCGCGGATCGACACCATCAGCACGCCGACGGCGAGCGAGATGAGGTAGAAGGCTGCCATCGAAGCGTCCTCGCGCTGGATGGTGAAGCGCGAGACCGCGCCCGCGCCGAGCGCCACGACCATGCCGGCGATCAGCCCGCCGACGGTCATCGGCAGGATTTCGAGGCCGTAGAGCAGGAAACCGGCGGCGGCGCCGGGCAGGATCGCATGCGCCATTGCGTCGCCCGAGAGGCTCATGCGCCGCAGCATCAGGAAGACGCCGACCGGGCAGGCGCCGAGCGACAGCATCAGCGAGCCGAACAGCGCCCTCTGCATGAAGGCGAAATCGGCGAAAGGCGCAATGAAGAAGCCATAGAGGAAATCCATCACACCGCCCTCGGCCCCGAGTCGTGATCGTGACGATGATCATGCGCATGGCCATGATGGTCGTGGCCGTCTCCATGATCGTGGTCATGATCGTCAGGTTCGCACCAGGGTGCGTTCTCCTCCCAGGCCTCATGGAAGCGTCGGGCGCGCAGAAGGTTTTCCGGCCGCAGCGTGTCCCGCGTCTCGCCCCAGGCGACGGGCTGGCGGGCGAGCAGCAGTGTTTCGGGGAAATTCTGCCGCACCAGGTCGAGATCGTGGACCACGACCATGATCGTGCGCTCCTCGCCATGCCAGCGCTTGATGAGCTGGATGAGGTCGCCGACCGTCTTGGCGTCGACCGCGTTGAACGGCTCGTCGAGCAGGATCAGGTCGGCGTCCTGCAACAGCACGCGGGCGAACAGCGTGCGCTGCAACTGGCCGCCGGAGAGCGTGTCGATCGGCCGCTTCTCGAAGCCGCCGAGACCGACCGCCATCAGCGCCTTGCTGACGGAGTCGCGGTCTTCCTTCGTGTAGCGTCCAAGCAGCCCACGCTTCGGCCACAGGCCAAGCGACACAAGGTCGACCACCCGCGCGGGGAAGCTACGGTCGAGTTCCGACTGTTGCGGCAGGTAAGCGGTGCGCACACCGGGCATGCGGGTGACCGCGCCTTCCATCGGCTTCAGCACGCCGACGATTCCCTTCATCAGCGTCGACTTGCCTGAACCATTGGCGCCGACAACCGCCGTCAGCGAGCCCTTTTTCACGGTGCCGTTGAGGTGATGGATGGCGGGATGGCTGTTGTAGCCGAGCGTCAGGTCGCGGAAGGTCAGGCAGGCATTGGTCATCGACGATATGGCGATCCGCGAATTCAGGGGTCTTGTCGATATGTGATGTTATTACATTAGTCAACACGTCCGCCCGGCGGAATTGTGGCGCGGGCGGTCAACTCGCCGTGTGCGCGATGAACCAACGGGTCGGACAATTGGCTCAATTGGTTTCGTGCAGCGCGGCCTTGCCCCAAACCGGCTGCCTCTCTAAACAGGCGCGAGTCCCATAACGAAGGAACCTTTCAATGAGCATTCGTCGCATCGATGTCGGCCCGCGCATGAGCCAGATCGTCATTCACGGCAACACCGTCTATCTGGCCGGCCAGGTCGGCGAGCCCGGTGGCAACGTCGCCTCGCAGACCCGGGACATCCTCAAGGCCGTCGACGAATTGCTTGCCAAGGCCGGCACCGACAAGACCAAGATCGTCCAGGCGATCATCTGGCTGGACGACATGAAGACCTTCGCCGAGATGAATGCCGAATGGGACAAGTGGGTGCCGCAGGGCCACACGCCGGCCCGCGCCACCGGCGAAGCCAAGCTCGCTGGCCCGGAATACCTGGTCGAGATCATCATCACGGCGGCGATCTAAGGCGCGGCGCTGGAACTGCCAATCTCCCCCCTTGTGGGGGAGATGCCCCGCAGGGCACAGGCGGGCGCGGTCCCGCCGGCCTACCGCGTTCGTCATCCTCGGGCTTGACCCGAGGATGCATGCCGTGACCTTTGAGAAGGGACGCGGCGGTGCGGAATTCTGTTAACGTTCCAAAGCTTTAGCGCCACGGCATGGATCCTAGGGTCTGTGCGCGTCGCTTCGCTCCTTGCTCTGCCCTAGGATGACGACGGCGATAGGCGAGGAGGATCACTCACCCCTGCGATGGCGTAAACCGCGCCACCAGCGTATGGCTCTCCGCCGGGTAGATGAAGCGCACATGCGTCACCGGGTGCTCCGCACTCCAGGTGCGGCGCTCGACCACGAGGCAGGGCGCGCCGGCATCGATGTCCAGCGCTCCGGCTACATGGTCGTCCGCCGCCATGGCGCGGATGCGGTGCTCGGCCTCGCTCCACGGCACGCGGCCGATAAGCCAGGGTCCGGGAGCGATTTCCGAAAACTCTTCGTCCGCGGCCTCGGCCACGGCCGAGAGATTGATCACGCGCTGCTCGAGCGCGAAGGGCTTTTTGCCGGCAAAGTGAAGTCCTTCCAGCCATAGCACGGAACCCGGGGCTGAAAGCCCGAGCAGCGCCCGGTCCTCGGCATTGCTGCGCCGCTTCAGGCGCTCCAGCCGCTCATAGCGGTAGGGCAGGCCGAGCGCCTCCACCTCGATCCGGATGTCATGGAGCTCCAGAACCGCCGCCTGCGACTGCGGCTGGCGCACAAAACTGCCTGAGCGGCGTCGGCGCTCGATCAGCCCCGCCTTGGCGAGCTGCGACAGCGCCTTGTTCACCGTCATGCGCGAGCAATTATATTGAGCCGTCAGCTCATGCTCGAACGGGATGCGATAGCCGGGCGGCCATGCGCCCGAGAGAATCTTGTCCTGGATATCCGACAGGATGCGCTGATGCAGCGAGATGCTCTCGCCCGCTTCACTCTCATCTGTCTCGGCCAGGCTCATCGAGTTCCTGTCAACCTTGCGAAAGCGCGGTCATCACCTCGCGGAACCGCTCGGCGACCGCCTCGCGCTTCGCATGCCTGCCGCCGCTCACCTGCTTCTGGCCATGCACCCAGACGCAGTCGACCTTGCTGCCATTGGCGAAGATCCAGGCGTCGAGTATCGCATCGCCTGCCTTGCCGGCAAGCGATGGATGGCCCGCATCGAGCGAAACCAGGTCGGCCGGAGCGCCGGCGGCAATCCGCGGCGGCCCGGCGCCGAGCGCCTGGCTGCCGCCGTCGAGAGAGGCATCGAACAGGGCACGGCCCGTGGAGCCGCCGGCGCGCGCCAGGACGTTGCGGGCGCGGTGGACGAGGCGCTGCGAATATTCGAGCTGGCGGAGTTCATCCGGCAGGCCGATCAACACGTTGGAGTCGGAGCCGACGCCGAAGCGGCCGCCATGTTCGATGAACAGCGGCGCCGCAAAGGTGCCGTCGCCGAGATTGGCCTCGGTGATCGGGCAGAGCCCGGCGATTGCACCGCTCCTGGCCATCGCGGTCGTCTCGGCCTCGGTCATATGCGTGGCGTGGATCAGGCACCAGCGCTTGTCCACCTTGGCGTTGGCGAGCAGGAACTCGACAGGTCGGGCGCCCGACCAGGCAATGCAGTCATCCACCTCCTTCACCTGCTCGGCGACATGGATATGGATCGGGCCGTCAGGCGCCATGGCGGCAACTGTGTTCAGTTCGTCCGGCGTTGCCGCGCGCAGGCTGTGCGGAGCGACGCCGACCACGCCCTGCTGCAACGGGCGAACGGCCTCGCGGCTCTTCTCAAGCAATCGCCCGAAACGTTCGACATCATTGATGAATCGCCGCTGGCCTTCGTTGGGCGCGGCGCCTCCGAAGGCGGAGTGGGCGTAGAAGACCGGCAACAGCGTCAGCCCAATGCCGGTCTCGGAAGCAGCTGCCGCGATGCGCTCCGCCATCTCCGCGATGTGGGCGTAGGGCTTTCCGTCGCGGTCGTGGTGCAGATAGTGGAACTCGCCGACGCGCGAGAAGCCGGCCTCCAGCATCTCGACATAAAGCTGCGACGCGACGGCTTCGACCTGGTCCGGCGTCATCGACAGCGCGAAACGGTACATTACTTCGCGCCAACTCCAGAAACTGTCGGCCGAAGGGCCGCGCAATTCGGCCAGCCCCGCCATGCCGCGCTGGAAGGCGTGGCTGTGCAGATTAGGCATGCCGGAAAGAAGAATGGCATGGCGCTCGTCGCCGGCCTGCCGGGAGGCGCCAGCCTCGACCTTGGCGATGTGGCCGCCATCAAACTCGATCCTCACATTACCTTGCCAGCCCTCGGGCAGCAGTGCCTGTTCCGCAAAGATCGTCGTCACGTCCAACTCCCGAATCTGAATGCCCGAGCGACATTAGCACTTGCGTCGCGTTTCAATATGTATATACATAATCGTCATTCTTTCAAATGGAAAAGATGATGGGTGGAGAAATCGGGAAGAGCGGTCACCGGGTCTGGCGCAATGCGCGCCTGGCGACGATGGCCGATGGCGCGGCAGGCCTGGGCGTCGTTGAGAAAGGCGCGGTCGCCGCGCGTGACGGGCTCATTATTTATGCCGGCGCCGAAGCCGAAATGCCGGCGTCGGTCGCGCAGGGCGCCGAGAGCGTCGATTGCGGCGGCCGTTGGATCACGCCTGGCCTGATCGACTGCCACACGCATCTTGTCTATGCCGGCAATCGGGCCAACGAATTCGAGATGCGTCTCGCTGGCGCCACCTATGAAGAAGTGGCGCGGGCAGGGGGCGGCATCGTCTCCTCGGTGAAGTCGCTGCGCGCGGCAAACGAGGATCAGCTTGTCGCCGAAACGCTGCCGCGCCTCGACGCGCTGATGGCCGAAGGCGTCACCACTGTCGAAGTCAAGTCCGGCTACGGGCTCGATCTCGACAATGAGATGAAGTCGCTGCGCGTTGCGCGCAGGCTGGACAAGGAGCGCCGGGTAACTGTCCGCACGACATGCCTTGCCGCGCACGCGCTGCCGGCCGAAGCCAAGGGCGACAAGGACGCTTTCATCGATCTCGTCGCCGAAACGATCCTGCCGGCGGTCGCCGCCGAGAAACTCGCCGACGCCGTCGACGGTTTTTGCGAGGGCATTGCCTTCTCGCCGCAGCAGATTGCGCGCGTCTTCGACAAGGCGAAGGCCCTCGGCCTGCCGGTGAAGCTGCACGCCGACCAACTCTCCAACCTGCACGGCGCCGCGCTTGCGGCACGCTACGACGCGCTGTCGGCCGACCATCTTGAATACACGGACGAGGCGGGCGCGGCGGCAATGGCCAAGGCAGGGACAGTGGCGGGCATTCTGCCCGGCGCGTTCTATTTCATTCGTGAAACCAAGAAGCCGCCGGTCGACCTGTTCCGCCGCCATGGCGTGAAGATGGCGATCGCGACCGACAGCAACCCCGGCACTTCGCCGCTGACTTCGCTGCTGCTCACCATGAACATGGCCGCGACGCTCTTCGGCATGACCGTCGACGAGTGCCTCGCCGGCGTCACCCGCGAGTCCGCCCGAGCGCTGGGGCTGCTTCACAACGCCGGCACGCTCGAAGCCGGCAAATCAGCCGATCTCGCCGTCTGGGACATCGAGCGCCCGGCCGAACTCGTCTACCGCATGGGCTTCAATCCGCTCCATGCCCGTATCTGGAGAGGACAATGACCGAACTGACCCTAAAGCCCGGCAACGCCACGCTTGCCGACTGGCGCGCCATCTATCGCGGCGCGGTGCCGAAGCTCGATGATGCCTGCCGGCCCAAGATCAAGGCCAGCGCCGAGGCGGTCGCGCGCATCCTCGCCAAGGGCGAGCCGGTCTATGGCATCAACACCGGCTTCGGCAAGCTGGCCAGCGTGCGCATTCCTGGCGAAGATCTCGAGACGCTGCAGCGCAACATCGTTCTGTCGCATGCCGCAGGCGTCGGCGAACCGATGCCTGTCGCGGTGGTGCGGTTGATGATGTCGCTGAAGCTCGCGAGCCTTGCCCAGGGCGCTTCCGGCGTGCGGACCGAGACCATCGAACTTCTGGAAGCGATGCTCGCCAACGACGTTATTCCAGTGGTGCCGGCGCAGGGCTCGGTTGGCGCTTCGGGCGACCTCGCGCCACTGTCGCATATGACGGCCGTGATGATCGGCGTCGGCGAGTGCTTCACGCCGCATGGCCGCTTCCCGGCCAAGGTCGCCTTCGTTTCGCACGGGCTGGAGCCGGTGACGCTCGG
>NZ_JANINM010000057.1 GCF_024509055.1 Mesorhizobium sp.
GGCGCGGCTGCCGAACGTCAATTTCGCGCTCGCCGACGCAGCTAACTGGCAGCCCGAGCACCCCGTCGACGTCATCTTCGCCAACGCTGTCTTCCAGTGGCTGCCGCAACATCCGGCGGTGTTCCAGCGGCTGATGGGACTGCTGGCGCCGGGCGGCGCCCTGGCCGTCCAGATGCCCGACAATCTCGGCGAAGCCTCGCACCAGCTGATGCGCGAAACCGCGACGGAAGTGCCCTTTGCAACCAAGCTCAAGGGCGCGGCGCGCGCGCCGTTGCCGCCGGTGTCCTTCTATTATGACCTGTTGTCGCCGCTCGCCGATCGCCTCGACATCTGGCACACGATCTACAACCATCCGCTGGCCGACGCCGAGGCGATAGTCGAATGGGTCAAGGCGACCGGGCTGAAGCCTTTCCTCGATCCGCTCGACGCGGATGAGAAAAAGGTGTTCCTCGACAGCTACACGGCAAAGATAGCCAAGGCCTATCCGAGGACGGCAAACGGCAAGGTGCTGCTGCGCTTCCCGCGCATCTTCATCGTGGCCAAGCGGGCGTGACCCGGTGGTTTAAGCTGGCATAAACCGGCTAAATGCGACAAGGGTGGCGCCGAGCTGCTTCGGTGCCCACATCAAGGCCCTGCCTAAGACGGATTGGACATGCATCGCGTCATCATCAGCGGCATCGGCGCCGAAATCCCCGAACCCGTCATCACCAATGAAGAACTGGTCGCGAGCTTCAACAGCTGGGTCGACAGCGAGAATGCGCGGCGCGCTACCACCGGCGAAACGCCGCTGCAGAAATCGGACAGCGACTTCATCGTCCATGCCTCGGGTGTGAAGAGCCGTCATGTCGTCGAGCGCGAGGGCATCCTCGACCCGGCCCGCATGTCGCCGCGCATTCCGGCGCGGCCGGACGACGCGCTGTCATTGGAGGCGGAGTTCGGCATTGCCTCGGCGAAAAAGGCGCTTGCCCATGCCGGTGTCGATGGGGCGGACATCGACCTGGTGATCTGCTCGGCATCGCATCACCAGCGGCCCTATCCGGCGATCGCCATCGAAATGCAGGAAGCGCTGGGCACCAAAGGCGCCGGCTTCGACATGGGGCTTGGCTGCTCGTCCGCGGCGGCCGCGCTGCATGTCGCGGTCAACCTGGTCAGGTCAGGCGCGCATAAGCGCATCCTGGTGTCGACGCCCGAGATCATCACCGGCCATCTCAATTTCCGCGACCGGCAGACGCATTTCATCTTCGGCGACGCCTCGGTCGCCATGGTCGTCGAGGGGCTGGCCCAAGGCGAGAAGCGGCCAGGCCGCTTCGAGGTGCTCGACACGCGCACCTGGACGCAGATGTCGAACAACATCCGCACCAATCTCGGCTACCATACGCGCACGGCCCAGGACGATCCCTACATGATCAACCTCGAGGGCAACCTGATCAAGCAGGTCGGCAACAAGGTGTTCAAGGAAGTCACCGTCGCCGGCCAGAAATTCATCGTCGAGTTCCTGGCTGAGCACGGGCTGACGCCGGAAGGCATCCGCCGCTTCTGGCTGCATCAGGCCAATGCGCGCATGAACGCGATGATCCTGAAACTGTCCTTTGGCCACGACGTCGACCACGACCGAGCGCCGATGGTGCTGGAGCGGCTCGGCAACACCGCCGGCGCGGGCGCCATCGTCGCGCTGTCGGAGAACCATGCCGATATGAAGGCCGGCGATTTCGGCCTGATCTGCGCCTTCGGCGCCGGCTATTCGATCGGCGGGGCGCTCCTGAGAATGCTGTAGCCGGCGATCAGGCCGGCGCGAAAGGCACCAGCATCGGCACGCGCCTGGCGTAGTCGTCATAGGCCGGGCCAAGCTCGCCACGCAGGAAGCTTTCTTCCAGCCGTGCCTTGACGACAATACCGACGAGGATCAATGCCGCGCCGGCAATGCCCCACACGGTGCCCTTGACGGCCATGGTGGCCAGCACGGAAAGCAGCAGCCCGGTGTAGATCGGATGCCGGACCAGTCCATAAGGGCCGGTATCAACCACGCGATGATTGGCCTTGGCCGTCACCGTGGCCGACCACAGCCGGCCGAGATGCAGGCGCGCCCACCATGCGAAAGCGATGCCGATGGCGATCAGGGCAACGCAGATCCAGGCCTCCGTGAGCGTCGGCATCCAAAGCCGCAACCGGCCGACATAGCCATGCGCGGGCACGAACATCAGGACGGTGCCGGCTAGCCAAAGGACCCGATAGCGTGCCTCGGACTTGAGGTCCGCGCGCTTCTGCGCGGGGTCGGCCCAGGCCGCCGCGAGCAACCAGGATATCGCCCAGAACAGCCAAAGCGCCGCGACGGCGTGTCCAACCTGCATGATCGAGCCTCCTCCCGATTTGGCGCCATCGTTATGCCGGCGTCGCGGCGGCAATGCGACCCGTGGCGCAGCGGGGGTGGCGTTTTCCGGTAATAACGTCGTGATCGCCATCAAGCGGCGTGATCGGATCATCAGCGCTTTCGACTGGACCCAATTCTCCGGGGCCTCTAGACCTGCGCTATGCAGGAAACGAACCTAGAGCTTTTTCCAGCCGAACCGACGGTCGATATCGTGCCGGGCCGCAAGCTGACGGCAAAAGCAGCAGCGCTTTATGCTGCTCCGCCCAATCATTTCGAGACGAGGGCGGTGGGAGAGCTGCAGCTCGGCTTCGACGGCATCGCGGGCGACTTCCATGGCGGAGCGACGCGGCGGTCCGGCGGACGCGAGCCGTGGTATCCGCGCGGCACCGAGATGCGCAACGAGCGGCAGTTGTCGCTGGTGGCAGCGGACGAACTCGCGATCGTCGCCGAGCGCATGGAACTGAAGGAAATCAAGCCGGAGTGGATCGGCGCCAATCTCTTGATTGAGGGCGTTCCGAACCTTTCCATGCTGCCGGCCGGCTCGCTGCTGTTCTTCAAGAGCGGAGTGACCATCAAGGTCGACGCGCAGAACGGGCCTTGCCGCATTGCCGGGCGCTCCATCGCCGAGAACGCCGGGATGGCCGACCATGAGGCCGGCGCGTTGCTGTTCCCGAAGGCGGCGAAGCGGTTGCGCGGCCTCGTCGCCTGGGTCGAGAAGCCGGGCACGATCACTGCCGGCGAGGAGATTTCGGTGCGCGTGCCGGAGCAGTGGATTTATCGCGGCTGAGGCGGTTCCTTGCCCAAGGGAGATAAGCGGAGGAAGCTCCGTTTGCTGTTTTCCAAAGGCAAATCCGGAATTACTTGCTCTATGCCCTACCCAAGGAACAGACTGGAATCCCTCACTCGTCTTCGTCGTCTTCCTCAAGCAGCCGCGTCGCGCGCCAGCGGGTGAGCACCTGATTGGTCTGCTCGATGACGAAGAAGCGCGCCGAGTCGCGGTCGTAGCCCTCGGCGAGCAGTTTTTCGTAGTCGGTGTGGGTGTGGCGGACATGAGCGATCGTCGCCAGCCATACCGCGATCGTCGGCGGCAAGGCCTTCATGTGCACGGCGCCGGCATCGGCACGGATCTTTTCCATGTCGGCGTAAGGGGCGAGCGGCAAAAGTGCGGTCAGCGCCTTGGCAATGGCACGGCGACGGCCGGTCGGCGCGGTCATTTCTCGTCGCGCCCGGCGATGGCTGCTTCGGGGAAGGCGTCGGTCGACGCGTAGTAGGGCTTGATGTCGATCACGGGCGTGCCGTCCAGCACGTCGATGCCATCGATCCCGATCCGGCCGGCCTGGATGTCCAGCGCGACCAGTCTCGCGACATGCAGCCCGATGGGGTTCGGCCGGGCAGGGGAGCGCAGCGAGAAAACGCCTTTCGGTTCAGCCGCATGACGAGGTTTCTGCACAATCAGAGTCCGCGGCGCGCGATCGAGCCAGGACAGGATCACGATATGGCTGGCGCGGTCGAGGTTCCGCAGTCCGGCGCGATATGGTTCGTCGATCAGCAGTGCGGCTCCTCGCCCTGTCTCGCGGGCGGCCCGCATGTTCTTGGGGCAATCCTCGCGGCTCGTCCATGGCGAGACGATGCGGCCGATGAAGATGACGTGGCCATCCGGCGACATTTGAGCTGGATCTGCCTCCAGAAGCTGTTCGCCTTCACGCGTCTCGAACATCGCTTTCGCTCCCTCCGTGCTGGAACGGCAACCCGTTGCCTGGCTTGCGGTCGCGCCATTTTCTTGTCCGGGAGCGACATAGCGCTTGCCAGGGGCTCAAAATCGACATAAACATATCTTTATATCTTTCACGAGAGGCCGCTCATGCATGTCTCGCTCGACACGATGGTAGATACATTGAAGGCGGCGGCCGAATCCAGCCGGTTGCGC
Source organism: Mesorhizobium sp. (assembly GCF_024509055.1). GTDB lineage: Bacteria > Pseudomonadota > Alphaproteobacteria > Rhizobiales > Rhizobiaceae > Mesorhizobium. Next base: position 4,296 of record NZ_JANINM010000057.1, read on the forward strand.
ATTCTGGTGCTGTTGTCGCGCGGCGACCTGACGGTCTCCGACCTCACCGAGATCCTCGGCCAGTCGCAGCCGCGCGTATCGCGCCACCTCAAGCTGCTGCTTGATGCCGGTTTGATCGGTCGCTACCAAGAGGGCTCCTGGGCCTATTTCAGGCTATCGGATACGGACTCTTCGCGTGACTTCGTACTGCGGCTGGTCTCCGGCGTTCGCGAGGCGGACCCGCAGGTGGTGCGCGATCTCGAACGGCTGGCCTCGGTCAAGCGCAAGCGGCAGGACCGCGCGGCCGAATACTTCTCAGAGAATGCCGCGAGCTGGGATCATATCCGCTCGCTGCATGTGCCAGACCGCGCGGTCGAGGCGGCTCTCCTCAAACTCGTCGGCAAGCGGCCGTTCCAGTCGATGCTCGACCTCGGCACCGGCACGGGCAGGCTGCTCGAAATCTTTGCGCCGCTCTATAGGCGCGGCGTCGGCATCGACATGTCACGCGAGATGCTGACGGTGGCGCGCGCCAATCTCGACAAGGCGGGCGTCGCCAATGCGCAGGTGCGGCTTGGCGACATTTTTTCGCCACCGGTCGAGCGCAACGCCTTCGACCTCGTCACCATCCACCAGGTGCTGCACTATCTCGACGATCCGGCCCGCGCCGTCAGCGAGGCGGCAAGATTGCTGCGTCCGTCAGGCAGGCTGGTCATCGTCGATTTCGCGCCGCACAGGCTGGAATTCCTGCGTGACCAGCATGCGCATATGCGGCTTGGTTTTTCCGATCGCCAGATATCGGAATGGTTCGCAGAAGCCGGCCTCGACCTTGAAGATAGCCAGGAGTTCGAACCGCGTGGCCAGGCTGAAGCCAGGCTCACCGTCAAGCTCTGGCTCGGCCGCGACCGCCGGCTGCTGATCGCCGATCCATCCAACGACGCACTGCCAGCAAGGGAAACAGCCTGATGAACCAGTTCCGCTTTTCCCGACGCCCCGACATTGGTGACAAGGTCCGGGTTTCGTTCGAGTTCTTCCCGCCGAAAAACGATGAGATGGAAGCAAGGCTTTGGGACACTGTCACTCGGCTGGAACCGCTTAAGCCGAAATTCGTCTCGGTCACCTATGGCGCCGGCGGCTCCACGCGCGAGCGCACGGCGCGCACGGTGAGGCGCATCCTCAAGGAGACGACGCTGACACCGGCGGCGCATATGACCTGCGTGGATGCTGACCGTCACCAGGTGGATGCCGTCATCCAGGAATTCGCCGGCATGGGTGTGACGCGCTTCGTCGCCTTGCGAGGCGATCCTGCCGCTGGCGTCGGGACCGCTTATCGGCCGCATCCGGCGGGCTATGCCAATGGCGCCGAACTGGTCGGGGCGCTGAAGAACGTCGGCGATTTCGACATCTCGGTTTCCGCCTATCCCGAAAAGCATCCGGAAAGCCCGGATTTTGCCACCGACATCGACATGTTGAAGCGCAAGGTCGACAACGGCGCGACGCGGGCGATCACCCAGTTCTTTTTCGACAACGACCTCTATGAGCGCTATGTCGAGCGGGCGCGCCGCGCCGGGATTTATATCCCGATCGTGCCGGGCATCCTGCCGGTGCACAACTTCACCCAGGTCGCCAACTTCTCGGCGCGCTGTGGGGCGCTGGTGCCGGCTTGGCTGGCCGAGCGCTTCGAAGGGCTGGAGAACGATCCGCAGACACATGCCCTTGTGGCCTCGGCCGTGGCGGCGGAGCAGGTGCTCGACCTCGTCGAGCGCGGCGTCGGCGATTTCCA
>NZ_JANINM010000058.1 GCF_024509055.1 Mesorhizobium sp.
GGTTGGACCACAGCCTGCGTCTTTTTGCATGCGTGTGTTGCAAAATAGATGCTTGTTTCTTGGGCATGATGAGCAGATATATAGTTGCATCTCTGGGGCGCGTTCTCCTCCCATTAGCGCCCTCGAGTGTTCCCCTCTGGAGGTTAGCCCTAATCGGCACTTCCAATCAAACTCAGCCGGATCTTTATTGATCCGGCTTTTTTGTTGCCCGAAGGTAGCCACGCTACCGAAAAAACGCCCTTATCCACCGCGTAACGGTGACATGTAACATCGGGTAACATGTCGCGGACGCACTCTATGGATTAAGTAGACCATAGGACGCGGTTGGCCGGTTCGGGAGATGGGGGCATCACTCGAACGGCCGGGCTCAGGCAGCTACCGCGTCCGAACCATTTTTCCTGCTGCGGCGGACCTGCCGTTTGCCTCCCAGGAAGACGGTCCGCAAAAAGAACGGCGTCCGGATGATCCGGACGCCGTTTTGGTATTTGCCTTCAGGCAGCCTTGCCGTTGGCGTTCATCGCCTCGTCGGCCAGGCGACCGGTCAGCTCGGCCATATGGTCGAAAGCGGCCTTGTAGCTGGCGACGCCAGCCGTCGCCGAACGCAGTTCGATGATCAGGTCGCCGATCTCGGCCTGCGGCATGGTTGCCTCGACCACGTCCCAGCCTGGCCAGTCCGGCCGCGCGTCGTAGCCGAGGATCTGGCCGCGACGCTGCGGGATCAGCGCAATGATCTTCGAGGTCGCGTCCGAGGGCGTCACGATCTCGACCTTCATGACCGGCTCCAACAGCACCGGCGAGCATGCGGCCATGCCTTCCTTCATCGCGAGCTTCGCAGCCATCTGGAAGGCCATGTCCGAGGAGTCGACCGCATGATAGGAGCCATCTGACAGGTTGACAGCGACATCCACCACCGGGAAGCCGAGCGGCCCGGTCTTCAGATAGTCGCGGATGCCGGTCTCCACCGACTGGATGTAGGTCTTCGGCACGACGCCGCCGGTGATCGTGTCGGTGAACTGGAAGCCCGTGCCGCGCGGCAGCGGCTTGATCTCGATCACCACGTCCCCGAACTGGCCGTGGCCTCCGGATTGTTTCTTGTGGCGGCCGCGCTGCTGGGCGGATTTGCGGATCGTTTCGCGATAGGGTACCGCCGGAGCGTGTCCCTCGATCGGGATCTGGTTCTTGCCTTCGAGGCGCTCACGCACCACACGAAGGTGCATTTCGCCATGCCCCGACAATACGGTTTCGGCGGAGTCCTGGTTGTGGCGGAGGGTGAGCGAGGGATCCTCCTCGGCAAGCCGCTGGATCGCCGCCGACATCTTGACCTCGTCCTTGCGCTCCTTGGGACGTAGCGCGAAGGCAAACACGGGTTGTGCCGGATCCAGCGTGACCAGGGGCCTGATGCCGCCCTTGGCGGAACTCAGCGTCTGGCCGGTCTTGACGTTGTCGAGCTTGCCGAGCGCGACAGTGTCGCCCGTTTTGGCTGATGCCAGCTTGGACTGGTCCTTGCCGAGCATCTTGTAGATGCCTGAAACCTTCGCCGAGTCGCCGTTGGAAAGGAAAAGCTCGGCCGCGTCGGCCAACTGGCCGGACAGCACGCGCGAGACCGACAGCTTGCCGCCATGCGCCGTGTGGATGGTCTTCATCACCTGCACGACCGCCTGGTTGCCGTCCGGCACGCCAAGGCGCTTGCGGGTCGCCTCGACATCCGGCGCGTCGTGTCTGATTGCCTTCAGGAGCCGCACCACGCCGTTGCCCCTCTCGGCGGTGCCGATCAGCACAGGCGTCACCGCACCGGCGCGAAGATCGGCCGAAAGGTCGTCGAAGATCGCGTCCTTCGGCGGCTCGATCTCCTCAAGCAATTGCTCCATCAACTGGTCGTCGTGATCGGCAAGCGTCTCCAGCATCGAGAATCGGGCTTCCAGCTCACGCGCCTTGTCGTCGTCCGGGATCTCGGCGACCTGGCTTTCGGCATACTCGCGATAGACATAGGCGCGCTCCAGCGCGAGATCGATCGAGCCGATTACGACGCCATCCTTGCGCAGCGGGATCTGGCGCAACAGAAGCGGCACCGAACTTGCCGGCTGCAGCATCTTCAGCGTCTCGCGGACGCCGGCGATTGCCTTGTCGACCTTGTTCAGGAACAGGATGCGCGGCACGCCGAGATCGTCGAGCTTGCGCATGATGAGCTGCAGCGCCGGGATCTTCTTTTCGTCGGCTTCCGCAACGACCACGGCGGCATCGCACGCGGCGAGCACAGGTTCGGCTTCGAACGCGAATTCGATCGAACCGGGACAATCGACGAAGGTGAACTGCTCGCCCATGAATTCGGTGGTGGCGAAGTTGGCCTCCACGCTCATGGCGTGGGCACGGGCCTCGGGCGAATGATCGGAAACGGTGTTGCCCGAAGAAACGGGATTCTGGCGGGGAATGGCGCCCGTGCGGGCGAGAATTGCTTCGAGAAGTGTCGTCTTACCGCTTGCAAAGGGACCGACTATGGCGATGCATTTCGGTCCCGTGCGTCGTCCTCCGGCGCGAGTACCCATGGCTGACCTCCACTCAGGCGTTTCCCAAGAGAGCGATCAGCAAAAAGTGGAAACCGGTTTTGCGTCCGATCGCACCCTGTGAAGAGCGGCGGCCGGCCTGTTCGGCCGTCGCGGGCGTGGTTGTTAGTCACCACGTGCCCAAAGACATCGTCACACGGGTTTGCGGGGAGGGCAAGGAAAATAGGAAATTCGCCGGCTTCGCTCCGTCAGGCGGAAATCCAATCCGTCACGCGGTCAGGGCAAGCGGCTCGATGCCGGCGGCGCGCACGGCGCTCATCTTGTCGCGCGGCGCCGGCTTGCCGAAGAAATAGCCCTGGAACCGGCAGCAGCCGGCCGTCCGGGCAAGGGTGAATTCCTCAGCCGTTTCCACGCCTTCGGCGACGATGGTGATATCCTGGATGCGCGCGATCTGGGCGAGCGCGGACACGAAGATTTGCGCCACCTGGTCATGGGCGAGGCTGCGGATATAGGAGCGGTCGATCTTGACGCTGTCGATGGGCAGTGTCTTCAGATAGTTGAAGCCACAGTGGCCGGTGCCGAAATCGTCGAGCGCGATGTGGAAGCCGAGGCCGCGCAGCGCCTCCAGGCGCCTGAGGATTTCCGGCGTGGCGGCGGTCGCCACCGTCTCGGTGATCTCGATGATGAATTCGGACGCCGACCGGCCGGTTTCACGCAAGACCCGGTCGCACATCGTCACGATCTCGTCGCGCTTCAATTGCTCGCCGGACACGTTGATCGAGATGCGCCGTCCTGGAAAGTGGCCAATGTCCTGGCAGGCGCGCTTGAAAACCCATTCGCCGATCATATCGATCAGCGTCGATCGCTCGGCGATCGGGATAAACTCAGCCGGCGATATCAGGCTCCTTACGGGATGACGCCAGCGGATCAAGCCTTCGAGCGCATCAACCGAACCGTCCGGATTGACGATAGGCTGATAGTGGAGTTCGAGCTCGCCGAGATAGACGGCCGCGCGCAACTCGCGCTCAACGAGACGGCGATACCGCTTGTCATACAGCATCTCCTCGTCGAACACGGTGACGCGGCCGCGTCCGCCAGCCTTGCTTTCGTAGAGTGCAAGGTCGGCCAGAAGCATCAGCTCGGTGGTGTTGGAGGCATGCAGCGGCGCGAGCGCGACGCCGACCGAGATCGACAGCGGGATGACTTTGCCCTCATGCCTTTTTCCGGCCCGCATCGCGTCGAGCAGCCGGCGCGCATCGCTGTGGATGGCGGCCGCGTCGCCATGCGGCAGCATGACGCCGAACTCGTCGCCGCCGACCCTGCCGATGACGCCGTCGGTGAAGATACGTTCGGCCTCCTTGACCAGATGCGTCAGGGCAATGTCACCGAACTGGTGGCCGAACGTGTCGTTGAGCTGCTTGAAGTGATCGAGGTCGATGAGCAGCAGGCTAGCCTCGCGCTTGTTGCGCAGGGCGCCAAGCCTGTCGCGAAGCGCTTCGATGAAATAGCGCCGGGTCATGGCGCCGGTCATGGCGTCGATAGTGAGAAAGCGATGCTTCTCGGCTTCGGCGGCCGCCGCCGACTGCAGCCGCTGGACGACGCTCGAGCGCATATACATCAGTACCAGAAGCGCCAGGCAGGTGGCGGCTACCGACGTCGCGAGGGCAGTGGTGCGAGAACCATTCTCGGTAAGTCCGAAGGCGGCGAGCGCCGTCGCGGCAATGCTCACCACGAGCAGCGCCTGGATGCCGCGGTAAATCCTGCCGCTATGGTCCTTGATCGTCGCCAAAATGCTCATATCCGCGCCCCCACAGCACCAGCCATGGCTAGAGCTCAGCCGTTAAGAAATATTGAGCATAGTAACGGCCTCGCCGTATTCCTCCGCGCTTGGCCTGGCGCTCCTTGCTTATGGTTAAAAAGCAACGATTTATGACAGTATTTACAAAAGCTTATACAGCGTCCTGCGATCATGCCGAGGTGCGTTTCGTCGTCGCCGCCGACTAAAGCGGGGCCGATTGCGCGGTCTCGATATCGGGGCGAAACTGCCTGCCATCCCGCCAACGGCTTGAGGATCGAAGAATGAAGATCATAGCGTGCGGCAGCGTGCCGACGATCATCGCACCGCAGACCTATTTCACCGGCAGGGTGCTGCAGACTCCGATCATCGACAGGGAAGCGCCGGCACGGCTCAGAGCGACGCTGGTCAGCTTCGAGCCCGGAGCCCGCACTCACTGGCATACCCATCCGCTTGGCCAGACGCTCTATGTCACGGCCGGCTCCGGCCTCGCGCAGACGTGGGGTGGACCGGTAGAGGTGATCAGGGCGGGCGACGTCATCTCCTTCGCTCCGGGCGAAAAGCACTGGCACGGCGCCGGGCCGAAAACGACGATGACCCACGTCGCCATGCAGGAAGCGTTGGACGGCGTCCATGCCGAATGGCTGGAGGAGGTCTCCGGCGAGCAGTATGGCGATTGGGCGCCCGCCCAATGAAAAACCCGGCCTGAGCCGGGTTCTTCGTCATTCGATGTCGACGTCGGTCAGGTCAGCGACGCCGTGAAGCGCTGGATGCGCGTGCAGGCTTCTTCCAGCAGCGCGTCCGACGTGGCGTAGGAGATGCGGAAGTTCGGGCCGAGTCCAAAGGCCGAGCCGAACACCACCGCCACGCCTTCGGCATCGAGCAGTTCCGAGCAGAAGACCTCGTCGGTCTCGATGACCTTGCCGCTTTTCGTCTTCTTGCCGATCAACTGCGCACAGGACGGATATACATAGAAGGCGCCTTCCGGCGACGGGCAGGAAATGCCGCGCGCCTGGTTGAGCATCGACACGACGAGATCGCGCCGCCCCTGGAAGATCGCCTTGTTCTTCGCGATGAAGTCCTGCGGACCATTGAGCGCCTCGACGGAAGCCCACTGCGCGATGGTGCAGGCGCCGGAAGTCTGCTGGCCCTGGATCATGTCCATCGCCTTGATCAGCTGCACCGGCCCGGCCGCATAGCCGATGCGCCAGCCGGTCATGGCATAGGCCTTCGACACGCCGTTCATGGTGAGCGTGCGCTCGTAGAGGCTCGGCTCGACCTCGGCAATGGTCTTGAAGACGAAGTCGCCATAGGTCAGGTGCTCGTACATGTCGTCGGTGAGCGTCCAGACATGCGGATGCTTCAGCAGCACGTCGGCAATCGCCCGAAGCTCGGCCTCGGTGTAGGCGGCGCCCGAGGGGTTGGACGGCGAGTTCATCAAGAGCCATTTCGTCTTCGGCGTGATCGCCTTTTCGAGCACTTCGGGCGTCAGCTTGAAACCGTTGCCGATCGAGGTGTCGGCAAAGACGGACGTACCGCCGCAGATCGCCACCATTTCGGGATAGCTCACCCAGTAGGGGCGGGGGATGATGACCTCGTCGCCAGGGTTCAGCGTCGCCATGAAGGCATTGAACAGGATCTGCTTGCCGCCGGTGCCGACGATGGTCTGCTCCGGCCGGTAGTCGAGATTGTTCTCGCGCTTGAACTTCTTCGCGATCGCCTCGCGCAGCGGC
>NZ_JANINM010000059.1 GCF_024509055.1 Mesorhizobium sp.
TTCACCGTAAACGGGCCAGTTTTCATTCGCCATTTTTTCGCACACTCCTTCAAACGCGGGAAAGTTCCGGCATTTTTGCCGGAAGCCCTACACCACAGATCATTGTCATAAACCAGTGAAAAGCGCCAACCACCGGCCAAGCCGGCTTGGCGGCGTGGTTAAGCGGCCCTGGCCATGCCATCGAGAAAGGCCACCAGCCGGTCGCGATCGGCGGTCATACCCTTGTAGTCGAGCTGGGCTTGGTCGAGGGCGTTGAGCTGCTCGGCGAAAGAGGCGGCAAGCGTGGCCTTGTCCGGGTGGCGGATCAGCACGGCAAGCGGGTCGAGATGGATGCGAATGGTGAAGAGGACGTCACGCGAAACCGGGAGCTTCCGCAGCGTCTGGCGCTCGACGCGCATGAAGGCATGCGCGTTGATGTCGCCGTCGGGGAAGCGAGTCGGGCGGTTGGTGGCGCGGTCGATGCGCTGGACGTTGGAAAGCGGATGATAGAGCGCATCGCCCGCTTGTATCGACCAGTTGAAGCGTTCGACCGCCTGGCCTTGCAGGCCATCGAACATGCGGTTGATGAGCTCGGCAGGCCGTGTGCCGGGGCCGAAGCCCGGCACCGGCGCATGGATTTCCTGCAGCGGTTTGCCGAATTTCTCCCGAAGCGACCAGGACGAGGGAAAGCAGAGCGAGCCGGCGGCCAGTCGCCAGCCGCGCTCGTCGCGCCGCATCAGGATCAGGTCTTCCTGGACCAATAGGGACGCCTCTACGAGCGGCGCCCCGCGCAAGGCGGGTGCCAATCCGCCCAACCCTCCTTCGAGGCCGCCGACTTCGGTTCCGGAGTCGGAATGGGTGGCCCGATGTCTTGCCGCGAGATGCGTGACGAGCAGGCCGAGCACTTCGCCCTGGGCGTCTCTTGTGTCGTCTTCCTCGACAAAGACCTTTTCCGGAATCTCGGTATAGAGCCGCTGCTTCTCCGCCAGGTGCGGCAGCAGGAACTCGTCGATTTCGATCCAGCGTTCGAACTCAAGCGGCTTCAGCCCGATCGTGAAGAGCTTTGAGGATCCGTCGTAAGGCGTGTGTGTCGGGTAGCGAACGTTCATGCTTGCTTCAAAACAAAAATGGCCGGCGGCTTCAACGCGTCAGCCCAGTTGCGCGGGGATCAGGCCGCGCAGCGAATTGCCGACGAAAATCGCCTTCGCCGATTTCATGTCGTCAAAAGTGTAGACTGCCTCCACTGCGCGGCCTTCATCCAGAAGCTCGCCGCGCAATATTCCAGGCAAGAGGCCGCAGTCGAGCCGGGGTGTGGCGAGCACGCCGTCTCCGAAGTCGGCAAAGAGATTGGTGATGGTGCCTTCGCAGAGTTCGCCACGCTCGTTGGCGAGCATCACCTCGTCGGCCTGGGTGGCGGGGTATTCGGCGCGCGCCTGCTGGTAGGTTTCGCGGCGGCTGGTCTTGTGGCGCAGGAACATGTTGGCGGAATCCAGCCGGACCCGCGCCAATTGCAATCGCCACACCTTGCCGGCGGGGAGCGGTTCGTAGAGCTGCGTGGATGCTGTCGCATCTCCGTTCCGTTGCAATGCGAGCCGCGTGCGCAGAGCGGCCGGTTCGCCGCCAACGACATTGGCCAAAACCTCGTCGATCCGTTCCGGATCGCAGGCAAATCCCAGTGCGGCGGCGGAAGCATAGAGCCTGTCGAGATGGCGATCGAGACGCAGGAAACCTGAGGCAGGCTCCCAGCGCATGGTCTCGATCAACTCGAAATCGGCACCGTTCCGGCCGCGAAGCGCGCTTTCAGCAGACACTCCCGATACTCCTCCTCGGCGGTGGAATCGAAGACGACGCCGCCGCCGACATTGTAGACGGCCTCGCCATTGGCAAAGAGCGAAATGGTGCGGATCGCCACCGAAAAGCGCATCGTGCCGTTGGGGGCAATCCAGCCGATGGCGCCACAATAGACATCGCGCGGCGCCTCTTCCAACTCGTGCAGGATTTCCATGGCGCGGATCTTCGGCGCGCCGGTGATCGAGCCGCAGGGAAAGAGCGCGGCAAAGACCTGGCGAATGCCGACACCGGGCGAGAGCCTCGCCCGCACCCGGCTCACCATCTGGTGTACGGTCGGGTAGGTCTCGATGCGGAAGAGTTCCGGAACGTCGAGCGTGCCGACTTCGCTGATCAGCGAGATGTCGTTGCGCAGCAGATCGACGATCATGCGGTTCTCGGCCTGGTTCTTTTCGTCGTTGCGCAGGAATGCCTTCAGCCGCGCGTCCTCCGCCTTGGTCGCGCCGCGTGGCGCCGTGCCCTTCATCGGGTGGGTCTCGATCATGCCGTCGACATCGATCTCGAAGAACAATTCCGGCGAACGCGAGAGCACGACCGGATCGCCCAGCGAAATCAGCGCGCCGTATTTCACCGGCTGGCGCTCGGTCAGCGCGTCGAAGGCGTCGAGCGGATCGCCGGACCATTGCGCATGGACCGGGAAGGTCAGGTTGCCCTGGTAGCAATCACCCTTGCGGATGTGGTCGTGCAGTCGCGCGAAGCGGCTGGCGTAGTCCTTGGCGGACCAGGCTGCCCGGGTATCGAAGATGGGGCCGTTGGTCGTCTGCCCATTGCTTTCCGGCACACCTTGCTCAAGCGGAGCGTCGAAGACGCCGAGACAAACCAGAGGGGCGCGGCGGCCCTGCGGCAGCAGCGGCACTAGCTTCGGTTCGAGCAGATAGCCTGCCTCGTAGGAGAAGTAGCCGGCCAGCCATTTGCCGGCGTCGGAGGCTGCCTGCGCCGCTTCCAGCGCCGGAGCGAATTCATCCGCGCTGCGCGCGACGATGATTTCGTCGGGCCTGTCAAAGACGAGCTGGCGGGCCGTCTCGTCGTTGCGGAAGATTGCGGAGGGCAGGGACATAAGCCTCGGAATGCGGTCAATCTAGTCGATCGCTCTATATGGGGGCTCGTCGAGGTGCAATCGAGAGAACGGCGTTCGGCGCCGCAAAGGCGCCCCGTTCGAAGATGCGGACCAAGGCAAAGGCGGGGTCACCGCACGGCCGCCGCTCGCCAGCCGATAGCTTTCCGGGTTAGGTGTTGCTGGCGCTTCCGGCGGTCGGGAAGCGCCTGGCGAATTCCGCCTCATCGCCGGCCGCCAGCAGCTTGGCCTGCTCGACCCAGTGCTCGCGCTCCACTCGGCCGCCGAATTGCAGGGCATGCTCTATCCGCTCGATATCTGCCTGTGTCCAGGCGGCGATCTGGGCGTAGGTGGTGACGCCCTGGCCCTTGAGCAGCTTCTCATTGACCGGGCCGATGCCGATCAGCCGGCGCAGATTGTCGCCCTTGCCGACCGCCTTGGGAGTCGCGGCGGCTTTCGCCGCCGGCGCCGCAGCTTTCTTTGGAGCTGCCTTAGGTGCTGCGGATTTGGCCGCAGCCGGCTTCGATGCGGCCGTGGGAGCGGCCGGCGACGATTTGGCGGCCGCCGGTGTCGACATCACCGCCGCTGGCGCAGGTGCCGCGGCCTTGTCGGCTCCTGCCTTAGCGGTCGACGCCGCGCGCAATTGGCTTTCGAGATCGGTGCGTGCGCGGCTGCAGGCATCGAGGTCGATGCGCAACCTGTCGCGTTCGTTGCGCGTACGGTCGAGATCGCCGCGCAGGCTGTCGAGTTCGCCACGAAGGCGGCCCCAGAGGAACCAGCCAACCAGAACACCCACAACGAACGCCAGGAGCATGTAGAAGAAAGTGCTCATTTCCCTCTCCAGTCCGATCTGCCGGCCATGGTCCCGAGTTGAGAGCTTGCCGCAAGGATCATCATTGGCTCCGCAGTTGCGGAACCGCCGGCTTCAAATCGAGCTATCGGCGACTGGTTTGCACCCCGGCCGACGGCCATCATCGCATTCGCCTTGGCGTTACGACCGGCCGTCTCTGGCCTGCGCGATGCGTCCGGCTGAGCTTGAGCCCGGACGCTATCATACGCCTTGCGGAAAGCTAATTGAAAAATGCGGGAGAGAGTATTCAAGAACAAATATTTAGCGCAACAATAGAACAGCCTCAAACATGCGTTCCAGCTAAATTATTCTTGCTGTCGGGCCCGGCGAAGGCGACATCAACCCTCGAGCGTTTCCAGCTCGTCGATCAGGGCGCTGATCACACCGAGTCCGATCTGCCAGAAGGCGGGATCGGTCGCGTCTAGCCCGAAGGGCGCCAGAAGCTCCGAATGATGCTTGGTGCCGCCGGCGCGCAGCATCTCGAAATACTTCTCCTGAAAGCCGCGCTCCGCGTTCTGGTAGACGGCGTAGAGCGAGTTTACCAGGCAGTCGCCGAAGGCATAGGCATAGACGTAGAAGGGCGAGTGGATGAAATGCGGGATATAGGTCCAGAAGACCTCATAGCCGTCGCGCAGCTTGATCGCCGGCCCAAGGCTTTCGGCCTGGACCTCCAGCCAGAACTCGCCGAGCCTGTCGGAGGTGAGCTCGCCGTTGCGGCGCTCGGCATGCACCTTGCGCTCGAATTCATAGAAGGCGATCTGGCGCACGACCGTGTTGATCATGTCCTCGACCTTCTGGGCAAGCATTGCCTTGCGCTCGCGCCGGTCGGTGGTCTGGTCGAGCAGTGAGCGGAAGGTGAGCATCTCGCCGAAGACGGAAGCAGTCTCGGCCAGCGTCAGCGGCGTCGACGCCATCAGCGCCCCCTGGCCGGCGGCCAGCACCTGGTGCACGCCATGCCCGAGCTCGTGCGCCAGCGTCATCACATCGCGCGGCTTGCCCATGTAGTTGAGCAATACGTAAGGGTGCGCAGACGGAACCGTGGGATGGGCGAAGGCGCCGGGCGACTTGCCGGGCCTGACCGGCGCATCGATCCATTTGTGGTCGAAGAAGGTCCGCGCGATCTCGGCCATCTCCGGCGAGAAGCGCTGATAGGCCGACAGCACAGTGTCCCTGGCGTCGTCCCAACGGATCACCGCCTGCGGGGTTTCCGGCAGCGGCGCGTTGCGGTCCCAGTGGTTCATCACGTCCATGCCGAGCCAGCGCGCCTTCATCGCATAGTAGCGATGCGACAAGCGCGGATAGGCCTCGCGCACGGCGGCGGCCAGCGCGTCGACCACGCCGCGCTCGACGCGGTTTGCGAGGTGGCGTGAATCGGCGATGTCCTCGAAGCCGCGCCAGCGGTCGGAAATCTCCTTGTCCTTGGCTAAAGTGTTGGTGATGAGCGTGAAGGTGCGCAGCTCCTTGCGGAAAGTCGCGGCCAGCGCCTCGGAGGCGCGACGCCGCGTCTCGCCATCGGCATCCTGCAGGCGGTTCAGTGCCGGTTCCAGTGTGAGCTCCTCGCCGTCGATATCGAAGCGCAGGTCGGTCATCGTCTCGTCGAAGAGCCTGTTCCAGGCGCCGCGTCCGGTGACGGACTTTTCATGGAACAGCTGTTCGACGCGATCCTCGAGCTGGTAGGGCTTGTCCTTCCTGAGGTCCAGAATCCAGGGTCGGTAGTGGCCAAAGCCGGCGTCTGCCGCGAGCGCGGTTTCGATGATTGCGTCGTCGATCAGGTTGAGCTCGAGCGCGAAGAACAGAAGATGCGCGCTGGCGTCGGTCATCTTCTCCTGGACGTCGCCATAGAGCTTGGCGCGCTGCGGGTCGGCCGTGTTGCCGGCATAGACGAGGCCCGCATAGGAAACGATGCGGCCGATCAGTTCCTCCAGCGCCTCGTATGCCTTCAGCGCCTCGCCCAGCTTGCCGGAGGCGCCGCGTCCGGCCTCGGCGGCTAGCGTTCCCTTCCAGCGCGCCTCGAAGGCAATGGCATCGCTTGCGGCGCTCGCGATGTCACGCTTCAGCTCGGGCGCTTCCATGCCGGAATAGAGATCGCCGAGATTCCACTCCGGCAGATCGCCGAGCTCGGCCGCGCCCTGACCGGACGCCGCAGCAAGCCGCCGACCAAACATCATGCGCATCGACAATACCTTTCGGAATCAAGGGGAAGGGAGAAGCCGGTCAAATCCTAAGGAATTCGTTCACCGGGTTTTTTGAAACCTTATTTAGAACCCTGTGCCAAGATGATCCATGGGGATTTC
>NZ_JANINM010000060.1 GCF_024509055.1 Mesorhizobium sp.
AGGCGGTGCCTGCAGGTGCGGGCGACTGGCCGATCTTGCCGGCCGCCACCTGTACGTTCTGCTCGGCGATGGCGTTCTGCACGTCGACGGCGGTGATGCCGAGATTGGCAAGCTTGTCCGGGTCGAGCCAGACGCGCATCGAATAGCGGCGTTCGCCGAAGATCTGCACGTCGCCGACGCCGGGCAGGCGCTTCAGCGGGTCGACCACCTGCAGATAGGCGAGGTTGCTCAGCGCCACCGGGTCGACGGAGCCATCCGGTGAGGTGAGATCGACGATCAAAACGAAATTGGGATTCTGCTTCTTGATCGTCACGCCGCCCTGGTTGACTATCGCGGGCAGGGAGGATGCGGCCTGCGAAACGCGATTCTGCACATCGACGGCTGCCGTGCTCAGCGGGTAGCCAACATCGAAGGTGATGGTGATGGTCGAGGAGCCGTCATTCGAGCTCGTCGACGACATGTAGGTCATGCCCTGCACGCCGTTGATCTGCTGCTCGAGCGGCGTGGTGACCGTATCGGCCACGACCTGCGCGCTGGCGCCGGGATAATGGGCGCTGACCACGACCTGCGGCGGCGTGATGTCGGGAAACTGCGAAACCGGCAAGAGGAAATAGGCGATCGCGCCGGCGAGCACCATGATGATGGCGATCGCCGACGCAAAGATCGGGCGGTGGATGAAGAAGTTCACCATGACGCGGATGCCTCGCTGAAGGGTTTTGCGAAGTGGCGCATGCGCCGGGTCCGGCCGGAACCGGAATCCTCCAGGAAGGGCGGCGGGACGTCGTCGGACGCCTGTTCCGCCGCAAGCGCGCGTAGCATCCGCTCGAAGGCTTTCGGGTCGATTCCGTCCGCCTTCATCACCAGCCGGATCATCGGATCCCGGATGGCTTCGTCGATCGTCAGGTCGTTACGCTTTTGCATAGGAGTGGCTCCTTGCTTGCGGCCCGCATCGATTGATCACGGTCCGATTTTTGGTTTCACCGGCCGAAGCCGCATGACAGGCGGGTTTTCTGTCCTATCTCACTCTGGCAGGGCGATCGGAGGGCCTTGTCGTTTGACGGCGAGTGATATAGGTGTTACCAGTAAGTAACATCCGGAAGTTACAGACCGGTAACACCCTAGTCAAGAGGTGGCGACGGTTTTTTTGGAAACGCGAAAGGAGAGCATGATGAACGACAGCGTCGCGGAGCGTTCCCGCCCCCGGGATCGGATTCTGGAGACGGCTCAGGACATGTTCCACAAGCACGGCATCAAGGGCGTTGGCGTCGACGCCATCACCGAGGCTGCCGGCACCAACAAGATGACGCTCTACCGTCACTTTGAATCCAAGGACGATCTCATCATCGAATGCCTGCGCGCCACGGCGGCGAAGGCTTCGAGGATATGGGACGAGTTCGAGACCCAGCATCCCGGCGACAAACTCGCCCAGCTGCATGCCTGGGTGCGCAAGGCTTCGGAAATGCTCAGCGCCGACAGTCGCGGTTGCGATATGGCCAATGCGGCCGTCGAGCTCAGCGAAACCGATCATCCGGCCAGGCGCGTCATCAAGGAATTGAAAGACGCCCAGCGCGAGCGCCTGGTGGCGCTGTGTCGCGACGCCGGTATCGGCCAGGCCGAGCTTCTCGCCGACACGCTGTCGCTGCTGCTCGAAGGCGCGCGCGTCTCGATGCAGAGCGTCGGCGCCGAAGGGCCGAGCGCGCAATTCGTGCGCATGGCCGAAAGCCTGATCGCCTCATTCCGGGCGCGCTAAGCGCGGTTCCCCCTCATCCGGCCGCTTCGCGGCCACCTTCTCCCCATGAGGCGAAGAGGTTGGCGCTGGCGCTGATATGCTTCTCTCTCCAGGGGAGAGGTCGGATTACCCGAACTACAAAACAATTCGACTTGGCAAATCCGGGTGATGGGGAGCAGCGCCGGCATGCCGGGCAAAGAAAAAGCCCGCTGTCGGGAGGAGGTGACAGCGGGCTTGATTTCGAATACGGCACGGGAGGAGGTGTACCGTATTCACCGTCGGTGTCTGGGAGGAGGAAGACATCCGACAGGAGCGAAAATACGAGTTGCCCAACGATTCGGCAATTGCGAAACATGCATAGCTGCTGTGCAGATTTGTAGGATCAATCGTCTGACAAATCCGAGCGCTTGCTCCAGCCGAGCCACATGACCCTTATTGCACCGGCACGTTCTCCTTGAAGATCAGCCGCGGCTCGATGAACTTCTTCGTCAGATAGGGCGCCGACGAGGCGATTGAGCCGAGCAGCCGGATCACAGATTGCTCGGCGATAAGCCGCGCATTCTGGTCGATCACCACGTCGGCGAGATCGTCGACCAGATAGCGGCGCGTTTCCTTCGTCAGATCATGGCAGATGAACACCGGCTTCCGGCGAAGCCGCGATTCGAGCAACGCCTTGGCCACGCCGGAGCGTCCGGCGCCGATGCAATAGATGCCGAGCAGTTCAGGGTCGTTGTGCAGCGCCTTCATGGTCGCGGTGTAGCTGACGTCCGGCTCGTCATTGATCTCGACCGCGCTCGAAATGGTGAGGTTGGGGAACTCCTCGCTCAGCACGGAGCGGAAGCCCATCTCGCGCTCCTCGTGGCCGCGATAGGAACGTGAGCCGACCATCATCGCCAGATGTCCGGCGCGGCCGCCGAGAAAGCGCCCCATGAGCAGCGCCGCGGTGCGTCCCGCCACCCGGTTGTCGATGCCGACATAGGCCGAGCGTGGCGCTGCCGGCACGTCCGACACCAGCGTCACCAGCCTGATTCCCGCCTCGACCAGTTCGCGCAGGATGTTGCGCGTGCGCGGATGGTCGACAGCGATGACGCCGACGCCATTGGCCTTCAGCGACAGGTTCTCGATAGCGTCCTGCAGTGCGCCCGGCGAGATGCCGGCTAGGTTGTGGATGCGGCAGGAGGCGACCAGCGGCAGGCGCTGGGCGTAGTCCTCGATATGGTGGGCAAGATCGGCCATGAACGTGTTGCTGCCGATCGGCAGGAAGAATTCCAGATGCGCCGGCTTCGACGGCAGCACGACCTGATCGAGGGTCGGCAGATAGCCGAGCTGCTTGGCCGCTTCCATCACGCGCTGCCGGTTGGCCGCGCTTGCTCCAGGTCGGTTGTTGAGCACCCGGTCGACAGTCGCGGTCGACAGGCCGCAATTCCGGGCGATGTCGGCTACGGTGGCTTTCATGGGGCCAGTCATAGGGTCTGATGCGAGCCGTCTCGGGCCAGATCAGCCATGCGGCTGCGGTCCGTCGGCGATGGCGTCGCGGATCTCCTTGTCCGACATGCCGGTGATGATCCGCTCGACCTCGGCGACGGTGGTCTTCTTCGGGTCGATGTCGTCGGCGACCACCTTGCCCCGTCGCATCACCACGATGCGGTCCACCACCTGGAACACATGATGGATGTTGTGCGCGATGAAGATGCAGGAATGGCCGGAATCGCGCGCGCTGCGCACGAAGCTCAGCACGCCTTGCGTCTCGGCGACGCCGAGATTGTTGGTCGGTTCGTCGAGGATGATGAGGTCGCTGTCGAAATGCATGGCGCGCGCGATTGCCACAGCCTGTCGCTCCCCGCCCGACAGCGAGCCGATCGGCGTCGTCGGCGGGATGTTCTTGGAGATGCCGACCTGCTTCAGCAGGCCTCGCGCCACCGAATTCATCGCCTCCTGGTCCATCCGGTTCAGGAAGCGCGGCGGCTTGATCGGCTCGCGGCCGAGGAACAGGTTGCGCGCGATCGACAGCTGCGTGACCAGGGCGGAGTCCTGGTAGATGGTTTCGATGCCATGCGCGATGGCGTCGCTGGTGCTGCGCAAGGTCACCTTCTTGCCGCGGATGAAGATGTCGCCGCTGGTCAGCGGCACCGCGCCCGACAGCACCTTGATCAGCGTCGACTTGCCGGCGCCGTTGTCGCCGAGCAGGCCGACGATCTCTTTTTCGTTGACGTGGAAGTTGGCGTCCACCAGCGCCTGCACGCGCCCGTAGGACTTGCGGATGTTCTCCATGCGGATCAGCGGTTCGGCCATGGTTCACGTCCCTGCCTGGTGCCGGCGTTCGAGCCACGAATGCAGCGCCATCATGCCGAGGATGATTGCGCCGATGAAGATGTTGTAGGCGAGGCCCGGCACGCCGATCAGCACGATGCCGTTGCGCATCACGCGCAGGATCAGGATGCCGAGCACCGTGCCGACGATGGTGCCGCGGCCGCCGGTCAGCGCCGTACCGCCGATCACCACCATGGCGATCACCTCGAGCTCGTAGCCGGTGCCGCTGTTGGGATTGGCGGCCGAGGTGCGCAGCGAGGAGATGACGCCGGCGAGCGAGGCCATCACCGCGGACAGGACGAACAGGCCGATCTTGACCCGGTTGACGTTGACGCCGCGCGCGCGGGCTGCGTTTGGATTGCCGCCGGCGGCCTGGATCCAGTTGCCGGTGCGGCTTTGCGTCAGCACGTAGCCAAGCACGATCGCGGCGCCGATGAACCAGAACAGCGACGCATAGATGCGGAACGGGCCGACATAGAAATCGCCGACCAGCAGGTTTGCCAGCCAGCTGCCTTCGGCGCTCCAGGTGCGTTGCGGAAAACCGTCGGTGATGAACAGCGCCGTGCCGCGCACGACGAGCAGCATGCCGAGGGTGACCAGGAAGGACGGGATTTTGAGCTGCGTGACGAACCAGCCATTGACCAATCCGATGAAGGCCGCGACGACCAGCGCAACGAGCAGACCCATTTCCAGCGAGGTGACGCCGCTGTTGAAGAGCGTCCACATCAGCACCGGCGAGAAGCCGAACAGCGAGCCGACCGACAAGTCGAATTCGCCCGATGTCATCAGCAAGGTCATCGCCAACGCGATCAGGCCGAGTTCGACCGTGAAGGCCAGGATGTTGGAGATGTTCTGCGGCGACAGGAAATCCGGATTGATGCCCCAGAAGACGGCGAGCTCGACGACGAGCAGGACGAAGGGCCCGAACTCCGGCCGCGCGATCAGATTTTGGATGAAGGAACGATTTTCCATTGAACCCGCGACATCGATGATTGGCTGAGGCCTGCTCTCATCGCGCAGGCCCGGCGGAACGGAAAGAAAGCCATGGCCCGATGGCGGGCCATGGCTTTTTGATCATGGACTATTTGCCGGACAGGATCTTGTCGTAGACGCCGGCGGTGTCCTTCTCGTAGAGCGCGCCGGTGATGACGTTGAAGCCCGGAGGAATGCCGCTGGCGGCCATATTGGCGAGCGAAAGCGCCACATAGCTGGTCGCCTGAGGGTCCTGCCACTGTCCGGCGTTGACATAGCCGTTCAGCACTTCCTGGGTGGTGTCGAGCGAGTTGCCCCAGCCGACGACCGGGATTTCGCCCGGCTTGACGCCGGCCTGGTCGAACACGCGCTTGATCGAGCCGGTGACGAGATCGCCGAGGCCGATGATCGCCTTCACCTTGCCCTTGTGCGCGGTGAGGTAGTCGACCATGCGGTTGATCACTTCGGCCTGGTCGAGCGTTGCTTCGGTCACTTCATAGGTGATGCCGGCTGGCCCGAAAACGCTCTTGATGCCCTCTTCTTCCTGCACGCCGTAGGTGGCGCCCGGAATTTCGACCGGCATCCAGACGAAGTCGCCCTTCTTCACCAGGCCCTTGTCGACCAGATACTGCGCCCAGTGCTTGCCGAAGGTGACGTTGTCGCCGCCGACATAGGCGTTGAAATTGGCCTTCGGGTCGGGCGTGTTGAAGTTGATGATCGGGATGTTGGCCGCGCGGGCTTCCTTGACGATCTCGACCAGGCTGCCCGGATCGGGGCTGGTGGTGACGATGCCATCAGCCTTCGCCGCGATGGCGGCGCGAACGGCCTCTTGTTGCGAGGCCACGTCGCCGTTGTGGAAGGACGTGTTGACCTTGTTGCCGGTGTCGGTGGCCCATTGCTTGGCGCCGGCCAGGAAGTAGGTCCAGACCGGATCGGCCGGGCCGCCATGCGAAATCCAGTAGAATGTCTTGGCCTCGGCCATCGCCG
>NZ_JANINM010000061.1 GCF_024509055.1 Mesorhizobium sp.
AAATTCGTCGGCGGCCTCAGGCTGCCCGGCGACGAGACCGGCGACTGCAAGATGTTCACCGACCGGCTGGCCGAGCTCTGCGTGGCGCGCGGCGTCACCTTCGAGTACGGCACGACGATCCGCCGCGTCATCAGGAACCGCAACCGCGTCGCCAGCATCAGCACGGACAAGGGCTGGCGCACGGCCGACGCCTATGTGATGGCGATGGGCAGCTATTCCTCGCAGTTCATGCGCAAGATGAAGCGGCCGATCCCGGTCTATCCGGTAAAGGGCTATTCGATCACCGTGCCGATCACCAATGCGGACGCGGCACCCGTGTCGACCGTCATGGACGAGACCTACAAGGTGGCGATCACCAGGCTTGGCGACCGCATCCGAGTCGGTGGCACGGCGGAGATTTCCGGCTACGACCTGCGCCTGCACGAATCGCGCCGCCGCACGCTGGAGCATTCCGTAGGCGATCTCTTCCCGGGTGGCGGCGACCTCAGAGCGGCGACCTTCTGGTGCGGGCTGAGACCGATGACTCCGGACGGGCCGCCGCTGGTGGGCCGCAGCGAATTGTCCAACCTCTACCTCAACACCGGCCACGGCACGCTGGGCTGGACCATGGCCTGCGGCTCGGCCAAGGTGCTGGCCGACATCGTCTCCAACCGGGTGCCCGAGATCAACGCGCTCGACCTCAGCCCGGATCGCTACATCAAATAGACGGTCTCTCAGCGCGGTTCAGCGTTTCCACGGAAACGCCGAACCGCTCTATCTCTTTGTTTTTACGCAATTCCGAACGGAAAACCGTTTCGCTCTTTTCCTGGAATTGCTCTAGAACGCCTGCCTGACCCAGACCTCGCTGAACAGCAGCCGGTATGCCCAGCCAATGCTGACATTGGCGGAGACCGGCCGCGAATGGGCGAGGTAGTCGTCATAGATCGGCTTCATGCGGTGATAGAAAGCCGGGTCGAGCACGACCATGCCGTTCTCGCTGTCGTGGAAGAAGCTGCGGTTGTTGAGGTTGACCGAGGACACCGTCACCAGCCTCTCGTCGATCATCATGATCTTGGAATGCAGCACGACATCCGGCGCCTTGAATTCGCGGATGTTGACGCGGTCGCCATATCTCTCGACGAACAGCTTGTTGAGCGCGGTGAGGAACCTGCCACCGATATCGCCCTTGAGGTCGATGCGACCGACGATGTCGATCCTGACGCCTCGTGCCAGCGCCCTGTCGAAAGCACGGGCGATAGCGGGCGTGAGATTGAGGTATGGATTGACGATCTCGATGTGATGGTCGGCGCTGTCGATCAGCTCGACGAAGTAGTTTTCGAGCGCATGGCCGTCCTCATAAGGCACGGAAATGAAATGCCGCGCCACGCCTTGCGGGCGGCCGCCGTCGGAACGCACCGGAATGGAGAACGGCCGCGACAAGTTGGTGTCGGCGTCACGCAGCCAGACGGTTGAGAGATGCGCGGCAAGCGTCTCGACGGTCGCCTGGTCGGCTATCTCCATGTCGAAGTCGCTCCAGTTGGAGTAGTAGTTCAGCGAGAAGCCGTCGGTCTTGCCGTATTGCTGCAGTTCGGGGTAGCGCATCAGGTCGACCGGGCTGTGGAACAGGAAGCCGTCATGGATGTTGCGGCCGCCGATGATCACCCGCGAGCGGCCGGGCTGGTCGGTTAGCGTCGCTAGCATCTTGATGTGGTGCGTCTTGTGGAGCTGCGAGATCTGTTCGTCGAACGGCGCGCCGTGGTCGGCCTTCCAGCGGTACTCCTGCAATTGGACGTTGGGGTACTCTGCCGCGAGCCGATGCAGAAGGGCGTCGTCCTTCTCGCGCTCCAGCACGTCGGTCACCATGATGCGCACCTTCGTGCCCAGGGCGGCGTGATGGCGGATCAGCCGTTCCATGATGCGGCCGGAGAAATCCGCCTTGAACTCCAGCGAGGACAGATAGATCAGCCTGAGCTTCGGCGCGTTGGAGAAATCGAGCGGCAGTTCCGGGTCTGCCTTGTCGAAGGCGCTGTCGGGCAAGGTCTTGCCGAGCAGCGCCTCGACCTTGGCGTTGAAACCATCGCGCGACTTGCGCAGCAGTCGTGGCGCTCCGAGCGGCAGCGCGCAAGTCTGTGACAGCCAGCGTCCGGCATAGAATGCCCGATCGAGCTCCTCCAGGCCTGCCGGATCGGGCACCGGGCAGCGGTCGTAGCGGCTGTCCAGCGCGGCAATCCAGGGGTCGGCGACCTCTTCGCGCAGGATGGTCAGCTTCGCGCCGGCTGGCGCAATGCCGGAGCTGACGCGCAGGTCGCAACGGTTGAGCGCCTGGTCGGGGAAGAGGCTGACCGACGTCTCGGTGGCCGGCAGGCTGACATGGAATGCGGAGCCCCTGGCGATGGTGCTCGAACGACCGGCATCGTGGATCGCCAGCGGCCCGTCGCAAACGCCATCAATGGCGATTGGCTGCTGGCCGTCCTGACGCAGCACGATCTCGACGGAGCGGGCCTCGAGCCCGGAAAAGCTGAACGTCTTTGGTTCCGACGGCCTAGCGGCGGCGTTAAGATAGAGCGTCTGGCGCGACATGCGCCAGCGCACGGCGAAACGGCCCTTGCCTGGCTTGCCGGAGGCGGCCGGCAACTCGACGGAGTCGAGCGGCTTCGCCAGTTTACCGAGCGCGCGATAGGTAGACCGGAAATCGCCGTTCTGCACGTCGCGCCAATCGCGGCCGAAACGGCCGGTGCCGTTCGTGCGGTCTAGTGCGTCGATCCGGCTTTGGGCAAGCAATGCCTGGAATGCCCGTTCATAAGCGTCGTTGCCGTCGCCGGCGAAATAGCGCGCGGTGGCGATTTCGGCGCCGGTGACATCCGCGGAGGTCGGGGAACGCCGGCAGGCTTCGTCGCCCGGAAAAAAGGCGCAGGCCGAACGGCCGGGCATGCCGGCGCAGCCGGCCAGCACGATCAGCGCCAGCCCTAGCAGCAGCCTTGTTCCGACCAACCTTGCGCTCACCCAGCGGCCCCGTTCATGGTCTTCAGCAAGGCCGGGTCGCGCGGCGGCATGAAGCCGTGCGGGAAGACCTTGCAAACGGGGATGGCGAAAGTGGCGATGAGGAGTTCCGCCTCGGTGCGCATCGCCCTTGGCGCTTTCCTGTCGTCGCGGATCACTCTCGCCGAGGCGACGAGGGCGCCGTCGCAGTCGCAATGGTTGTGCTGGGCGATATAGCAGGCGTCGTGGATCTGGCACGCGGCATCGAGCCGGTCGACCGGTTTGGCGGAAAGATCGCCGGTACGGGTGCCGGGGCCGCAGTAATTGCCGATGACGAAAGGCGAGGGACGCGCCATCGCATAGCGGACCGGCTTCGGCAACTCCGCTTCGGGGACGCGGGTCCAGGGATTGGCGCAGTCGGCCAGGATCAGCAGCGGCAATATGGCAGGAACGGCGCGCATGTTTCCGCTGGCTTTCCACATCCCCCTCGCGCCCAGCCCATCCGGACGCAAATGCGCCGTGCCACACTCGCCCACTTTGTGGCAAGTGCAAGGCGGCACCAGCGCGCTGCCCATGCTATTATCGGTTGTGGCAGGGGAGGGTATCGTGAAGCGGCTTGTTCGTCTGGCTGTGACAACCGGATATGTGGTTTGCGCTTGGGCGGCAGCCGCTGCCGACAAGACCGTCCACGACAAGGAGAACGGCTTTTCGCTGACCTATCCCGAGGAATGGACGACAGAGCCGCCGTCCGGCAAAACTATCCGGCTCAAGGTCAAATCCGGTGAAAAAGGCCTGACATGCCGGGTTTCGGCAGGCCCGTACGATCCGTCAGCCCCCGATTCGCCGGCCGATCCCAGGGCGCTCTTCGAAACGGAATGGTCGCTGAAGGACTGGCAGGAGACCGTTGGAGCCGGTTTCAATTCCGCCGAATTCAGCAACGAAGAATTGATACACTTCCCTGACGGCTATCCGGCGCGCATCGCCGACATGGATTTCCGGCTGACCGATAGCGACTCGAGCTTTCCGGGCCATGCCAAGGTCGCGCTTTCGATGCGTGGCAACCGCTTTGGCCTGTGACCTGCGGGTTGGTGAGCGACAGCGCCGAGCAGACGAAATTGATGTGGGCGCCGCTCGCCGAACAAGCGGACAGGGTGGTCAGATCGTTCGTCCTCGACGAGCGCTAGACGAAGAGGGTTCTTTCCCGCTCGACCGCCTTGGTGATGAAATTGGCGACGATCTGCACGCGGCGCAGCGGCCTGACCGATTCGTGATAGACCAGCCAATAGGCACGGCGGATGGGCGCGACGATGTCGACGGGCACGAGCTCGGGCATCGAGCGGGCGACGAAGGTGTGCAGGATACCGATGCCGGCGCCGGAGCGCACCGCTTCGGCCTGGCCGAGCGCGGAGGAGATGGCAAAGCTCGTGCGCCAGTCAGGGCTGAATTCAGCCGCATAGTCGAGCGACGGGCTGACGATCAGGTCCGGCACATAGCCGATCAGCGTGTGTCGACCGAGTTCGGCGGCGGTCCCGGGCAAACCATTGGCGTCCGCATAGGCGAGCGAGGCGAACAGGCCGAGCGTGTAGTCGACCAGCTTTCCGGCCACCAGCCGTCCCTCGGTCGGACGCTCGACGGTGATCGCGATATCGGCCTCGCGCCGGGACAGCGAGAAGGAGCGCGGCACCGGCACCAGCTGGATGGTGAGCTCGCGGTGAAGCGCGGTCAGCTCGCCGAGGCGCTTGGCCAGGAAGGCGACGCCAAAACCATCGGGGGCGCCGATGCGCACCGTGCCGGAAACATCGTCGCCCTCGCCGGCGATTGTCGAGCGCGCGGCGATCATGTCGCTCTCCATGCGCTCGGCGATGTCGAGGAAGCGTTCGCCGGCCGGCGTCAGCTCGCTGCCGGTGGTCAGCCGGCGGAAGAGCTTTGTCCGCAGCGCCTCCTCAAGCGCCGCGATGCGGCGCGAGACGGTGGCATGGTTTAGCTCCAGACGTTTCGCCGCGCCGAGGATCTGCCCGGCGCGCGCCACGGCGAGGAAGATGCGCACGTCATCCCAGTTCATGAGGATGGTCCTGCAATTGTGCGGCCAAAGCGCGTTTCGTAATTTGCGGCAATTAATGCACAGGCGATGATGGTTGTCTATTTCGTGCACAACGGTTGCGTTCTTCCTCGCGTTGCCATCGCCGTTGCAAAGGCGGACAATAAGTCATCATCAAAACCAGGGAGAGAAAGCATGATCGAGTACGGTCATTTCATCGGCGGCAAGCGCGTCGCCGGCACCAGCGGGCGCAAGCAGGATGTGATGCAGCCCATGGACGGCTCCGTGCGCGGCACGGTGGCGCTGGCCTCGCAGGCCGAACTGCGCGCCGCGGTCGAGAACGCCAAGGCCGCGCAGCCCAAGTGGGCCGCCACCAACCCGCAGCGCCGCGTGCGCGTGCTGATGAAGTTCCTCGAACTGGTCCAGCGCGACTATGACGAACTGGCCGACATCCTGGCGCGCGAGCATGGCAAGACCGTTGCCGACGCCCGTGGCGACATCCAGCGCGGCCTCGAGGTGGTCGAAGTCTGCATCGGCGCCCCGCACATGATGAAGGGCGAGTTCACCGACGGCGCTGGTCCCGGTATCGACGTCTA
Source organism: Mesorhizobium sp. (assembly GCF_024509055.1). Taxonomy (GTDB): domain Bacteria; phylum Pseudomonadota; class Alphaproteobacteria; order Rhizobiales; family Rhizobiaceae; genus Mesorhizobium. The sequence goes on from NZ_JANINM010000061.1 coordinate 5,593, forward strand.
TTCGATGCGCCAGCCACTCGGCGTCGTCGCCGGCATCACGCCGTTCAACTTCCCGGCGATGATCCCGCTGTGGAAGATCGCGCCGGCGATCGCCTGCGGCAATGCGTTCATCCTGAAGCCTTCCGAGCGTGACCCGGGCGTGCCGATTCGTATCGCCGAGCTGTTCATCGAAGCGGGCTTGCCCGCCGGCATCCTCAACGTCGTCAACGGCGACAAGGAAGTGGTCGACGCCATCCTCGACGATCCGGACATCAAGGCCGTCGGCTTCGTCGGCTCGACGCCGATTGCGCACTACATCTATTCGCGCGGCACCGCGGCCGGCAAGCGCGTGCAGTGCTTCGGCGGCGCCAAGAACCACATGATCATCATGCCCGACGCCGAC
>NZ_JANINM010000062.1 GCF_024509055.1 Mesorhizobium sp.
GCTTCGGCGCGCACAAGGCGCTGGACAACGTCTCGATCGATTTCGCCGACGGCGGTTTCTATGCTCTGCTAGGCCCTTCGGGCAGCGGCAAGACCACATTGCTCAGGCAGATCGCCGGCTTCGATTTTCCGGACACCGGCCGCATCGCCATCGGCGGCGAGAGCGTCGAGCGCGTGCCGGTCGAGAAGCGACGCATCGGCATGGTGTTCCAGAACTATGCGCTGTTCCCCAATATGAGCGTTGCCGACAATGTCGCCTTCGGGCTTTCGGTGCGTGGCGAAGCAAAGGCGACGATCGCCACGGAAGTGCAGCGCGCGCTCGACCTCGTGCAGCTTGGCAAGCTCGGGGCGCGAAAGCCGCATCAGCTTTCCGGCGGCCAGCGACAGCGTGTGGCGCTGGCGCGCGCCATCGTCACTAAGCCGCGCGTGTTGCTGCTCGACGAGCCGCTTGGCGCGCTCGACAAGGCGCTGCGCGTCGACATGCAGATCGAGCTGAAGCGCATCCAGCGCGAGATCGGCATCACCACCATCTTCGTTACGCATGACCAGGAGGAAGCGCTGACGATGAGCGACCGCATCGGCATCCTGCGCGACGGCAGGCTGGTGCAGGAGGGGCCGCCGGAAGAGATCTACGACCGGCCGCAAAGCGAATTTGCCGCGACCTTCCTGGGCGACGCCAACATCTTTCGCGGTGATGCGACAGGCTCCGGCATCAAGCTGCCGGACGGCACGATGATCAATGCCGCTTCGGGGGCACCTGTGGCGGCCGGCGCCAAGGCAAGCTGCGCCGTACGGCCGGAGCGCATCCAGATTTCGACGGGCGCGACGACACCTGTCGCTGGCGGCGCCAATACGCTCAAGGGTCAAGTGTCGAAGCGTATCTTCGCCGGCAACAACAGCACCTATTTCGTCGACCGCGAAGGCCAGACGCTGAAGGTGATCGTTCAGAATACCGGTCCGGAGCGCCTCGCCGAAGGTCAGCCAGTTGTGCTCAGCTGGTCGCCGGACAGCACAGTGCTGATCGCGGCCTGAGACCATCGATCCTTGGAGCCAAGCCGAGCCTGCTCAAATCTCTGGGATGCTCTCGCGGAAGATCACCTGCAGCCGCGGCTGGTGGAGTTCATAAGGCAATCCCCGCACGGAATGGGACAGGATGTTGAGCGCCTCCCTGGCCTCCACGCGCGGGTTCTGGTCGATGACGGCATCCAGCGTACCGTCGAGCAGGAGTTCCTTGGTGCCGTCCGTCACTTCATGGCCGAGGAAGATGATGTCTTTCGCTCGTCCACGCTCCTTGAGCGCGCGGGCGATGCCGGTGTTGCCGGCGCCGACGTTGTAGATTGCGGCAAGGTCGGGATGGCGCTCGAGCAGGGCGGAGGCCTCGGAATAGGCCTTCTCGCGGTCGTCGAGCATTTCACGCATCTCGACGATTTCAAGATTGGGTGACTCCTCCGCCAGGATGTGGCGGAAACCCATCTCGCGCTCCTCATGGCCGCGATAGGCAAGCGAGCCCGCGAACAGCGCGACCTTGCCGGGCCGGCCGCTGCCCATGAAGCGGTTGAGCAGGTAGCCGGCGAGACGACCGGCGGCGCGGTTGTCGATGCCGATATAGGCTACCCTCGGCACATGCAGGATGTCGGAGGCAATGGTGACGACCTTGATGTCGCTGGCCGACAGCGAACGGATCGCTTCGCGCACCGTCGGATGGTCGAGCGCGATCACGCCGACGCCTTCCGTCTGGCCGTGCAAATCCTGCAGCAGACGGGCGAGCCTGTCGGGATTGAAACCCTCGATCGTGGTCACTCGCACATCGAGATCGGGCCGTGCCAGCGCCTGCGCCTCGATGTGGCGATGCAGCAGCTTGATAAAGGAGTTGGTGCCGGCCGGCAGAGCGAAATCCAGCCTGACGGTCTGTCCAGGCACAGACCGTGGCTGAGTTCCGCTGGAGGCTTCGGCGATGTAGCCAAGGCGCTGCGCCATCTCGATGACGATTTCGCGCGTGCGTGCCCGAACACCCGGGCGGTTGTTCAGCACACGATCGACCGTGGCGGGGGAGACACCCGCTTCCCGGGCTATGTCTGTCAGCGTTGACCGCACGTCGAGCACCTCATTGCATGCATCAAAATCAGGCAGCGTCCAATCGGTTCCAGCAGTTCGCTCAGCTTCGATCGCGATTCTGATGTGAAATGATGTAACCGGCCTTGGCCCGTGCGCAAGCCGGCGCGTTAAAGCAGGGAGCCAGGATGGGGGAAATCTGAGCCGATTGATAAGAGAACCCCTCAAATCCAAGCAATTGGCGTGGCGTGACAGACTGAATGAACGGCATTTTCTCCCTCATTTGCGATCTAATGAAGTGTTTTGAGTATTTATGATGTTGACAGGCTTGATGCGGTTCCGTCAATATCCCTCGCAAGGGCCATGGAGGAACAGGTCCTTGAGGGAGGAGTCTCAATGTCTGATTTGATCCGCATGTCGCGGCGCCGCCTGCTGGCGTCCGGAGGAAAGGCCGCGGTTTTCGTCGCCGCGACCGGCATCGCACCGCAGTTCATTCGCCCCGGCCGCGCTTTCGCGGCGGACGCGCTGGCGCCTGGCATGATCGGCGGGCCGACGGGCTTCGACGGCGCCGAGCGCTACCAGTACGGACCCGACACGCCGGAAGGGCGCGCGGTCGAGGCGGCCAAGGCAATGAAGGCAGCCGGCAAGGCTCCGGCAAAGATCGTCCTTGGCCTGTCGGACGGTTCGATCGGCCAGCTGACGAAGCCTTTCCCGGCCGGCGCGCCGTCGATCAAGGAGCTCTGGGAAAAGGAAACGGGTATTCCGATCGAAATCGTCGGCCTGCCCAATGGCCAGGAATTCACCAAGACGATGCAGGACATCTCCACCAAGGGTGGAGCCTACGACATCTATTCGACGGAATGGAACCGCCTCGGCGATCTTGCAGAAACCGGCGGCATCGCCAAGCTCGACGACTTCGTCGCCCAGTACAAGCCCGAATGGGACGATCCCAAGACCGGCTATGTCGACGGGGCGAAAGGCGTTTCCCTGCTCAACAAATATCGCGGCTCGACCTTTGGCGTGTCGCTGGACGGCGATTTCCAGACCTGGGTCTACCGCAAGGATCTCTTCGGCGACGATGCCGAGAAGAAGGCGTTCAAGGACAAATACGGTTACGACTTGGCGCCGCCGAAGACCTGGAAGCAGCACAGCGAGGTCGCGGCCTTCTTCCATCGGCCGGACAAGGGGCTGTTCGGTTCCACGGACCTGCGCAACCAGGGTTGGGGCTATACCAACTGGTACCAGCGCTATGTCTCGATGGCCTCGCCCAACCAGTTCCTGTTCGGCGACGACGGCAAGCCGCTGATCAATTCCGAGCATGGCATTGCGGCGACGAGGGAATACGTCGAGTCCCTCGTGCACCATTCGCCGGACGCGATCTCCTGGGGCTGGCCGGAACAGTACGGCAATTTCGCCAAGGGCGGAGCGGCGATGACCTGCGCCTTCTCCAACCTGCCGAAATTCCTCGACAATGCCGGCAACAAGGATTCCCAGGTCACCGGCAAGATAGGCTCGATGCTGCCGCCCGGACGCGAGATCGACGGCAAGCTGATCAGCCGTTCGGTGCTGTGGTTCTCGCTGACCGGCATGGTCTCGTCGCAGTCGAAAAATCCGGAAGTGGCGTACCTGCTGCTGCAGTGGCTGGGCTCCGCCCGCATCTACGCCTGGATGAGCGCAAATCCCGGCGGTTATCTCGACCCGTTCCGGCTTTCGGACTTCGCCGATCCGCTGGTTCGCCAGACCTATCACGCCTACCACATGGACGTGGTGCGCGAGACGGTGGCGCGCACGGTGCCGACCATCAACTATCCGGGCGCCACGGCCTTCCACAATGCGCTCGACGAGAACCTCATGGCCTCGCTGACCAAGGCCAAGACGCCGGAGCAGGCGATGGCCGACACCGAGCGGGAGTGGAAGAGGATTTCGCGCCGCATCGGCGAAGACAAGCTCCTCGAAGCCATCAAGACCAACAAGGAGGCATGGCCGACCGTCCTCGACTCGATCAGCTGATCCGTCTCCCTGGATCAGAAAGAAGGGGAGGGGCGAGCGCTCCTCCCCTTCGACCGCAACGCCACCAGCAAAGCAGCCAGATGAAGCGTTCCATTCCATTCGAGATATTCCGCTACGCCGCGATCTTCGCGGCGATGGCGGTGACGCTGGTGCCGATCCTGTGGATGGTGTCGATGGCGTTCAAGCCGATCGGCGAGTGGTCGGCGACGGGCGCCGACCTGACCTGGTGGCCAAGGCATCCGACGCTTGCCAATTTCCAGTTCGTGTTCGGCCATTCGACCAACGACCTGATCGTCGCGCTCGACCACGCGGCGGTGAAGCCGATCCTGTCGTCGCTTCTGTCGGCAGTGTTCGGGACCGCGATCGCCATGTCGGCCGGCACTGCCGCGGCCTATGGCCTGTCGCGCTTCGGCTCCGGTCAGAACCTGCCACTGGCACTGATCCAGCTCAGGCTGTTTCCGCCGATGGCGGTCATGATCCCGGTCATGATCATGTGGGCGTTCCTCAACCTGAACGACACATGGTGGGGGCTGGCGCTGATTTACGGCATCGTGACGCTGCCATTCGCCTTCTGGCTGATGAAGACCTTCTTCGACGACATGCCACGCGAGATCGAGGAAGCGGCGCTCGTCGAAGGCTGCTCGCGGTTGCGCGTCTTCACCCGCATCACGCTGCCGATGATGCGCGCGCCGCTGGCGAGCGCCGCGCTCTTCGTCTTCATCCTCAACTGGTCGGACTATCTTATCGCGCTGCTGCTCACGACACGCGAATGGGTGACGATCCCGGTCTATATGGCGTCGCTGTCGTCCTCGATGACCGGACAGCTCTACGGCGCCAAGGCCGCGCTCGGCCTGATCGCGGCGGTGCCGCCGGTCATCATGGGCATCGCTATCCAGCGCCACCTGGTGCGCGGGCTGACCTTCGGAGCGCTCAAGCAATGAGCGCGGCGACGGTGACGATTTCGGAGGATAGGATGGACGCCGCGCGTGCGAAGTCGGCCCAGCGGGACGAGGGCGCGCGGCTGGGTTTCCGGCTCACCCTGCCGGCACAGATCCTGGTGCTGTTCATCTCGGCCTTTCCGCTGCTCATGCAGCTCTACATCAGCGTCACCGACTGGTCGCCGCTTTCGGGCGTCGGCTGGTGGAATGCCTGGGAGATGTGGAACAGCTTTGCCAATTACACGGACCTTGCCGCCGATACGCGCTTCTGGAGCGCCTTGCAGCGAACCGCGATCGTCATGCTTGTCTGCGTGCCGGCGGAGTTCCTGCTGGGGCTGGCGCTGGCGACGCTGTTCGCCGACGATTTTCCGGGCAAGCGCATCTTCTATTCGATCCTGCTGATGCCGATGATGGTCGTGCCGGCGGTCGCGGGCTACATGTTCTTCATGCTGTTCCAGTCGGGCGGCCCGGTGAACGACATCCTGTCGCGGATCGTCGGCACGCCGGTGACCATCGCCTGGCTCTCCGATCCGAACCTGGCGCTGATCGCCGTCATGATAGCCGACATCTGGCAGTGGACGCCGCTGATGTTCCTCATCCTGCTCGCCGGCCTCGTCGGCGTGCCGGAGGATCAAATGAAGGCCGCTACGCTGCTCGGCGCCAATGCATGGCAGCGCTTCACCACCATCGTGCTGCCCAAGATGAAGACGATCATCATCATCGCGCTGGCGATCCGGGTGATCGAGAACTTCAAGATATTCGATACGCTCTACATCATGACCGGCGGCGGTCCGGGCGTCGCGACCGAGACGATCTCGGTCTACATCTACAAGGTCACCACGCAGGATCTGATCTGGGGCTATGTGGCGGCCATCGCGCTCGCCATCCTCGTCGTGCTTTCTATCGTCGCGGTTTACGCCATGAAGCGCATGGCGAAGACGCGGGAGGTGCCGGCAT
>NZ_JANINM010000063.1 GCF_024509055.1 Mesorhizobium sp.
TGCAGGAGCCGCTGGAGCCGCAGGAGCGGCTCGACCGCATCGTGCGCGACATCGCTTCCAACATGGTCGCCGAAGTCTGCTCGCTCTATGTGCTGCGCGCCGACTCGGTGCTCGAACTCTACGCCACCGAGGGTCTGAACCCCAACGCCGTCCACCTGGCGCAGCTCCGGCTCGGGCAGGGCCTTGTCGGCACGATCGCCGCCAGCGCGCGGCCGCTCAATCTCTCCAACGCGCAGGAGCATCCGGCCTTCGCCTACCTGCCGGAGACGGGCGAGGAGATCTACAATTCCTTCCTCGGCGTGCCGGTGCTGCGGGCAGGGCGCACGCTGGGCGTGCTGGTGGTGCAGAACAAGACCATGCGCCATTATCGCGACGACGAGGTCGAGGCGCTCGAAACGACGGCGATGGTGATCGCCGAGATGATCGCCACCGGCGATCTCGCGCGCCTGACCAAGCCGGGGCTGGAGCTCGACCTGCGCCGCCCGGCGAGCTTCACCGGGCTCTCCTTCAACGACGGCGTGGGCCTCGGCCATGTCGTGCTGCACGAGCCGCGCATCGTCGTCACCAACCTGTTCAACGAGGACAGCGAGGAGGAAGTGCGCCGGCTCGACCGTTCGCTCGGCTCGCTCAGGCTCTCGATCGACGACATGCTGGAGCGCCGCGATGTCGCCTTCGAGGGCGAGCATCGCGAGGTGCTCGAGGCCTACCGCATGTTCGCCAATGATCGCGGCTGGGTGCGGCGGCTGGAAGAGGCCATCCGCAACGGCCTGACGGCGGAGGCGGCGGTCGAAAAGGTGCAGAGCGACATGCGCGCGCGCATGCTGCACATGACCGATCCTTATCTGCGCGAGCGGATGAGCGATTTCGACGATCTTGCCAACAGGCTGCTGCGCCAGCTGATGGGACGGGGCCCGGAGGATGTCGCGGCATCGCTGCCCAAGGATGCCATCATCGTTGCCCGATCCATGGGGGCGGCCGAGCTGCTCGACTATCCGAGAGACAAGCTTCGCGGCCTGGTCCTGGAGGATGGCGCGGCGACCAGCCATGTCGTCATCGTGGCGCGCGCCATGGGCATTCCCGTTGCCGGCCAGGTGAAGGGCGCCGTGTCGATGGCGGAAAACGGCGATGCCATCATCGTCGACGGCGAGGAAGGCACGATCCACCTCAGGCCGCAGTCCGATCTCGAGGCCGCTTACGCCGAAAAGGTCCGGTTCCGGGCGCGGCGGCAGGAGGTCTATCGCGAACTGCGCAAGAAGCCGTCGATGACTAGGGACGGCGTCACGGTCGACCTGTTGATGAATGCGGGCCTGGCCGTCGACTTGCCGCAGCTGACCGAATCGGGTGCTGCCGGCATCGGCCTGTTCCGCACCGAGCTGCAGTTCATGGTCGCATCGACCTTCCCGCGCGCCGAAGCGCAGGAACGGCTCTACCGCGACGTGCTCGACGCGGCGCGCGGCAAGCCGGTCACCTTCCGCACAATCGATATCGGCGGCGACAAGGTGCTCCCTTACTTCAAGGGCGCGCTGCAGGAAGAAAACCCCGCGCTCGGCTGGCGGGCGATCCGGCTGACGCTCGATCGTCCCGGCCTGCTCCGGACCCAGATCCGGGCGCTGCTCAAGGCGAGCGGCGGGCGCGAGCTGAAGCTGATGCTGCCCATGGTGACCGAACTTTCCGAGATCGCGCAGGCGCGCGAGATCATCGATCGCGAGGTCAGGCACCTGTCGCGCTTCGCCCACCACCTGCCGACCAGCCTGAAGCTCGGCGCGATGCTGGAAGTGCCGTCGCTGCTGTTCCAGCTCGACGAGTTGATGAAGGCGGTCGATTTCGTTTCGGTCGGCTCGAATGACCTGTTCCAGTTCGTCATGGCCGTCGATCGCGGCAACACCCAGCTTGCCGACCGCTTCGACACGCTGTCGGCGCCGTTCCTGCGGGTGTTGAAGCAGATCGCGGACGCCGGCGCGCGCAACCATACGCCGGTGACGCTGTGCGGCGAGCTGGCCGGAAAGCCGATCTCGGCAATGGCGCTCATCGGCCTCGGCTTCCGTTCGATCTCGATGTCGCCGGCCTCGATCGGCCCGGTCAAGGCGATGCTGACCGAGCTGCCGCTGCGCGAGTTGCAGACCTTCTTCAAGGACAATCTGATGGCTCCCGCCCAGGGAACGCCGATGCGGGCGTTGCTGCAAGCGTTTGCAGACGATCGCTCGATTCCGCTCTAGATTCACGTGAGGGCGGTCCGCAAATGTCGATTTTCTGCGCTTCCGGTGCTCATGTACCTAAATGTACATTCCGCTCCGGTTCTCGAAACTCGTCATTTTCGACGCGCCCTGACGTGAATCCCACCGAAGTACCAAGACCATGATCAACCTGCCCCGCGACCGTATGGATCAAGTCGTCAAGCGTTTCGACATGCTCGAGGCGCAAATGTCGGCCGGGCCGTCGGCCGATGCTTACGTCAAAATGGCCTCAGAGTATGCCGACATCCAGGAGATGGTCGGCAAGATCAGGGCATTGCGCGCGGCCGAGCAGGAACAGGCCGATCTGGAGGCGATGCTTGCCGACAAGGGCACCGACGCCGAGATGCGGGCGCTGGCGGAGGCCGATCTGCCCGAGGTCAAGGAGCGCATCGAGGCGCTGCAGAAGGACATCCAGATCCTGCTTCTGCCCAAGGACGCGGCCGACGAGAGGAACGCGATCCTGGAAATCCGCGCCGGCACCGGCGGCGACGAGGCCGCGCTGTTCGCCGGCGATCTCTTTCGCATGTATGAGCGCTATGCCGCCTCGCGCGGCTGGCGCTTCGAGGTCGTGTCGGCCAGCGAAGGCGAGGTCGGCGGTTACAAGGAAATCATCGCCTCGGTGTCGGGCAAGGGCGTGTTCGCGCACCTGAAGTTCGAATCCGGCGTGCACCGTGTGCAGCGCGTGCCGGAAACCGAAGCCGGCGGGCGCATCCACACCTCGGCGGCGACGGTGGCCGTGCTGCCCGAGGCCGAAGAGGTCGATATTGAAATCCGCGCCGAGGATATCCGCATCGACACGATGCGCGCCTCGGGCTCCGGCGGCCAGCATGTCAACACCACCGATTCGGCGGTGCGCATCACCCACCTGCCGACCGGCATCATGGTGGTGCAGGCGGAGAAGTCGCAGCACCAGAACAGGGCGCGCGCCATGCAGATCCTGCGCGCCCGGCTTTATGACCTGGAGCGCAGCCGGGCAGACGAGGAGCGCTCGGAGTCACGCAAGTCGCAGGTCGGCTCGGGCGACCGCTCGGAGCGCATCCGCACCTATAATTTTCCGCAGGGGCGCGTCACCGACCACCGCATCAACCTCACGCTCTACAAGCTCGACCGGGTGATGATGGGCGAGCTCGACGAGGTGGTCGACGCGCTGATCGCCGACCACCAGTCGAAGCTCCTTGCCGACATGAGCCTTGATGGCTGAGCCGCTGCCCGCCGCGCTCGGGCCGTTGCTGCGCGCGGCGCGGGAACGCCTTGCCGCCGCCGGCGTTGCAGATCCCGCGCTCGATGCCAGGCTGATCGTCGAGCATTTCTCCGGTACGACACGCACACATGCCATCGCCGAGCCGGGCCAGACGATCGGACCATCAGCCCTCTTGGCGGTTGAAGCGGCCCTGAGACGTCGCGTCGCAGGCGAGCCGGTGCACCGCATCCTCGGCTTTCGCGAATTCTATGGCCTGCGGCTGTCGCTCTCACCGGAAACGCTGGAGCCGCGACCCGACACCGAAACACTGGTCGACGCTATTCTCCCCTTTGCCAAAGCGACGGCCGAAAGGCTCGGCGAGTGCCGCATCCTCGACCTGGGCACGGGTACTGGGGCCATCGCGCTGGCCCTGCTCAGCGCCGTTCCGGCTTCGGTTGCGAGCGGCGTCGACATTTCCTCCGGCGCGCTGTCGACCGCAACGCTCAACGCGCAGGATCTCGGGTTTGACCGGCGCTTCCAAGCCTTGCATTCCAACTGGTTCGAAAAAGTTTCGGGGCGATACCATGTAATTGCCGCGAACCCTCCCTATATTCCAAGCGAAGAGATTGGAAATCTGCAGGACGAGGTCCGCGATTTCGACCCTCGCCGGGCCCTGGATGGCGGCGTGGACGGCCTGGACCCCTATAGGGTCATCGCCCGTGAGGCGGAAAGATTTCTGGAAGCGCAAGGCAAGGTAGCGGTCGAGATCGGCTACACGCAGAAAGACGAAATCACCGGGATATTCGCGGCAGCCGGCTACAGGCTTGTCGAGGCACGTCGCGATCTCGGCGGAAACGACAGAGTTCTGGTGTTTGAGCGTTGAAACCCCTGATGCAGTGCGAAAAAACGCTTGGCAACGCCGGGGAATGTGGCTAGGGTCCGGCTTAACCGGATGAGACGAAGCAGGCAGTGCTCTTAGCGATTCGGTTTTCCTTGGAAATAGCTGCCTTCTTGCGCAAACGACGCCGAAGCTTCGTGCGGGAATCGTCCGGCAAGTGATGTAACCGGAACAGGATGGGACGTGGCGCCAACGCAATCGATGCGGGCGAACGCCGGTGAAAATACGAAACGGCTGGCTGCATGAGCGCCACCGTTCGTGACAAGCTTTTTGAAAATTTCACGTTGAAGAGAGTCGAATGAGGCCACAACAGCAGAACAGGCGCATGCGCGGTCGCAACAACAATGGCGGCGGCGGTGGCAACAACAACAACCGCAAGGGACCCAATCCCCTCACGCGCACCTACGAGAGCAACGGTCCGGACGTGAAGATCCGCGGATCGGCTCAGCAGATCGCCGAAAAATACGCCACACTTGCCCGTGACGCGCAAAGCTCCGGTGACCGGGTGATGGCGGAGAACTATCTCCAGCACGCCGAACATTACAATCGCATTATTGCCGCCGCGCAGGCGCAGATGCCGATCCAGAACGTTCAGCAGAACCGCGACGATTTCGACGACGACCTCGACGAGGATCGCGACGAATTCGACAGCGCCGGCAATTCCAATGGCGCCGAGACGCCGGCCGCAGCGAACGGCTCCGGGCCGCAGCCGGTGATCGAAGGCACGCCGGCCGAGCTCGCCTACAACCAGGAAAACGGCCGCGAGAACAACAGCCGGCGCGACAATGGTCAACGCGACGGGGGTCAACGTGAAGGTGGCCAACGCGACAACAATGGCCGCGACAGGCATCGCGATCGCCGCAATGGCGGCGGCTATGGCCAATACGGCCAGAACAGTCAGCGTGGCGACAACGGCCAGCGTGGCGAAGGCCAGCGCGGTGAGTCTGGCGGCCAGCAGCTCGACCCGAACCGCCGTGACGATGCGCAGGCGCAGCCGGAAGGCCCCGCCGTGGTCGGCACGCCCGCCGAGACGGCCGAGCCCGCGCCGCTGTTCGACAGCTTTTCGCCGGCAGCCCTCGCTGCCCAGGCCGAGCGCAACGAGGCAGCCGCGGACAATGGCGGCGGGCGCCGGCCGAGGCGTCCGCGCCGCCCGCGCGGTGGTGGAGACCAGCAGGCCAACGGCCCCGAGCAGGGTGAGGTCGAGCAGGCAGACAGCAGCCCGGTCGAGGCGCGCAATATCCCCGACAACGGCCATGTCGCGACCGACAATGGCCACGTTGCCGCTACCGAAGAAGCCAATGCGGCGCCGAGCCAAAACACCGCCGGCGAAACCGCAGGCGCGGGCGAACCGACGGGCGCCAACGAACCCGTGAACGCCGACGCCAACAACTGATCCTGGCGCTATTTCAGGTATTTGAACGGCGGAGAGACATCTCCGCCGTTTTTGTTTGTGCGCCTGTCGAATAATATGCACGCGCCGATATCGAGACGTCTTGAGAGCCTGCGCCCCCTGCACCATATCTCGGCTGAACAGGGCCCGGCTCGAATGAGCGGGTCCGTCACCGCAATCTGATCCGGTGCCGCAAAGCGGGCCGGTGATGGAAGGAGACAGATATGAATCTTGAAAAATACTC
>NZ_JANINM010000064.1 GCF_024509055.1 Mesorhizobium sp.
CGCGATGAAGGCGCAGGACAAGCACCGCCTGCCAACGCTGCGGCTGATCCAGGCCGCCATCCATGACCGCGACATCGCCAACCGCGGCGCCGGCAAGCCGCCGGCGAGCGAGGAAGAAATCCTGCAGATCCTTTCCAAGATGGTGAAGCAGCGCGAGGAGTCGGCCAAGGCTTTCGAGGACGGGAAGCGCCCGGAACTGGTGGCACAGGAGCGCGGCGAGATGGAGATCATCCGCGAGTTCCTGCCGACGCAGCTCGACGACGCGGCCATCGCGGCGGCGGCGCGCGAGGCGATCGCAGCCACGGGCGCAGCCAGCCAGAAGGACATGGGCAAGGTGATCGGCGCGTTGAAGCAGAAATATGCCGGCCAGATGGATTTCGCCAAGGCCAGCGCTGTCGTCAAGGGACTGCTGCAGTAAGGCGAGCCCCCGAAAATCTGGGCCGACCGAGCGGACATTCCTATTTATCCAGGAACCACCAGGCTTTGAGCGAGCCCCGGGTCTTGTCGAATTCCAGCAGGGTGTCATCCGACCAGCGAAGCAAGATGTCGCAAGATCGGCCGGCGCAGAACTCGTCGTTGCGAAATGCGATCGGCTCCTCAAAGCGCCGGTTCCATACCGAAGTCATTCGCTTGCTGCCCGATACAAAATCGAAGTGTTTGAAGTCTTCGTCCTGGAGCGTGTAGGCAACAAACTTCTCCCCCGCCAGGGATTGAGCGGACGCAACGCGCTTCGACTTTTCGTCGGGCACCTGGGAGAGATTCAGCACCGATCGAAAATCAGTGTTGGAAATGGGCTTGTAAGGGCAAATTGAGGTCTTCGGCTGATCCAGAAACCCGGCGATGCATTCGCCATAGGCATAATCGAAGAAGGGTACCCAGGCGGCGTAATGGGCCCTGAAACCGGCCGGTGCGGCGATGATGCGATGGGGGCGCCCGGCATTGGTCAAGTAGATGTCGGCGATCGCCCCGCGCATTTTGGCGTCCGGTTCGCCGACCGGATCGTCGGGGAAGATGAGCACCGCCGGCACCTTCGCTTTTGCCATCACCGATTTGTAGGCTGTCAGGTTGATGTCGAAAAATGGATTTGGCTTGCCGTCATAAATCTTGTGCCCGAAGACGGCCGGCGCGCTGACCAGCAGCATGTCGATCGGCAGGTCGGGCGTCTGCGCCGCGACGAGAGACACCCATCCACCCCACGAGAAGCCCGCCAGCACAATGCGCTTGTATCCGAGCGCCTTGATTTCCTTGAGGCGCCGCTGGACGGATGAAACACCGCCCGGAAGCTGGTAGCCGTCGGCTTCCCAGGTGTCGTCGATGTTCGCGTTCGGGATGCGCGTGGCGATGAGGTCCCAACCGTCATCGGTCAACCTTTTCAGATAATAGGGGACAATGCGCTGGTCGTTCTCGTGCACGCCGTAGCCGCCGACAAAGTAGATCACGCCCTTGGCCGAGGCGGGTCCTTTATTGGGTTTGATGAGCGAGGGCGCATATTCGGTGAGTTCGAGCGCGGGCGCCGACGGCCAAGGCGCAGAAACGGCCTTGCTGAGACCAACTCGAAGTTTGTCGACAACGCATGCGCGGGTGTCGTCGCCCGGAGTTGCGGTGGCTTTGGCCTTGCCAACGCCTGCCGCATCGCATTCCTTCGCGAACCCGGCGACCATGGCGCTCCTCACCATTCGCATGTCGCCGACATTGCGGGCGAACATCGTCGATGGCAGATCGTCGCTCTTGGGCGCCAGGAAAGTCAGTTTGCACGAGCGCAGGGTTGTGCTCCGCTTCGACGCGCTGAGTTGCATCGTCAACGGGCCGGACAATTCGAGCCTGCCGGTAGCGGAGACCTCTCCCTTGTAGGAATAGAACCAGGGTCGTTCGAGATTTGATCGTTTGCCGACGCCTTCGATCTCGATGTTCGAACCCGATATCGTCCCCTTGTAGGAGACATCGGTGACGACGTTGCCCGTCGGATTGACGAAATGCTTTGTGCCGCTGACGCGGCCGTCCTTGACCGCCAGATCGACTTCCCAGCTGAACGGACGCCGACCTTCGGCGTCTTTCGCTGCCTTGTTTTCTCCGCAGGCCTCTTCAGCCACCCAGGTTCCCGCGGCCAACCCGCCGTGCGCGTTCGACAGCGTGGCTTCGGCCATCGCATCGGCGCCACAGAGCGCAAGGATCAGCAAAGACAACAACGAACGAGTGATCATTCGAAATCCCCCCTGAACCAGGGCCGGCGTCCCTGTCCCTCTAGTTGGAGCCGGAGTCTACGTTCTGATCGGTGGACGGACCGGGAGGAGATGTGTCGGCGGGAGCGGTCTGGGTCGGCGGAGCGGGAGGCGGCGAGGAACCCGGTTGCATCAGCAATTGAAACAGGTTTAGCGCGTCGGTGTTGTTCTGGGTGAACTTGGCCATGTTGTCGGTTGCGATCGTCAGCGCGGATTGGGCGTTGACGATGGATTGCCGCATGTAGGATTCTTGCTGCGGCGTTACCCCATAGGTCCGGTTGTCGCTTTCGGGCATCTGCAGCGCGGTCGTGTAGGTTCTGATCACCTGCTGAGCGTCGTTCGCAACCGACGCGGCCCACAAATAATCCCGCAGCGCGCTGCCTTCGGCAGTGAGGCTCCACCCCTGGTTTCCGATCGTGCCGATATTGTTCCCGTACCATGCTTGCACGGCCATAGGCGCGGTCGGCAGGATACCATCGTAGTTGATCACCGCCGTGGTGGTCGCAAATTGAAATGGACTTTGCAGGGTCATCGGCAACGGCACCGAGAATCCGGATGACGTGGCATCTTCCCGGTAGACGTTGTTTTGCAGCGACCATTGAATCACCGAATTCGGGATCGGGTTGCTAAACTTGGTGGACTGCGTCAGATTCCTGACGTTCGCATCGGAACCCGCCTGCGACGTATCGCCGGCCATGGACTGCTGTCCGGTTAGTTTCCGGTCACTGAGCTGAATATCCCTTGAGGAAACGCCCGGATGATCGTCGTTCGGGTCGTCTGCCGTGGATTGTTTGGAATACGCATCCGGGTCGACTTCGACGCCCGCCGCCGGGCCACCCGCCCTGGCCGCCGAATGACAAACGGCCGCCGTAACGATTGCGAGGGTGATTGCCGAAATCGATCGCATGACAAACCCAACTCTCACGGTTTCGGGCTGCCCTTGACGGACAAGTTAACCATGAGGGTCGATTGCCGGTCAATGGCGATCGCGATCTCTGCCAAGGCCAGAGCAGCCGCGGATTGGCGGGAATTCAAGTCTTGCCGGACTTCTAACGGCCGAAAGCCGGAGCCCTACGGTCCCTTGCAGATGGGCACAGGCTGCGGCGGCGGCGCCGGGTGATCCTGCTTATACTGCGCGATGATCGGCTCCAACGTTTTCTTCGGCCAGAATTTCGGAGAGCCGATCTCCTTCAGGCAGGATGCGTTCCAGTACAGCCCAGCACCCGACAGTGATTGGCCTGCGGTTTTCGCGCGCGCGACAGCCGCAATGTCGCGCGACTCCGGATAGATGTAGAGCGTCGTCGGATTGTCCTTCACCATCGGGATGATCTGCGTTGCGTCCGTCGACGACCAGCTGGTGCAGCCATTGCTGCGGCCACCGGCATAGTTCACCAGGTTGCCATAGGGCACGTAACCGTCCTTGTCGGCGTAGGAGCTTTTCGGGTTCTTGCGCATGCACATTCCCCGCAGCAGTTCGGCCGGGTGCCCGCCAATGAGGCGCTGCCTAGCGTTCGCCGTCTCGCCCTCGCCGTCGAACTGCACGAAGGTGCGCATGAAAACCGCGTCCTGCTTTGCGCCGATGCGGTAGTAGCCCTTGAAGGTCGTCTTCGCCTCGGCGGTCATATAGGCGCCGCCGGCGGTCAGCTCGGAATCCATGGCGTTGCCAAAATTCTTCACGCAGCGCCGGCCGTTGGAAAAATCGGCAACACCCTTCAGGTTGCGGCCGCCGCCATGGCCCGAAGAAATGGCGCGGAAGACCTGCTTGGCTTCGCAAATGATGTAATAGCGCTGGCCCAGCACACCATTGCCCAGATCGCCCGGACGCGTGGCATCCATGGCGAAATAGCAGGGGTTCCTGACCGCGCCTTCGCTGACTTTCTGCTGGTAGAGCGCGCGCGCCCGCTCCAGCACGATTTGCGAGATTTGGCCTTCGCCTTCACCAACATGGGGCTGCAGCCAGGCAGGCACCCCCGACGGCAGCGCCGCGAAAGACCGGGCCGACACCGTGAGCGCGGCGGCGACGATCAGCAGGCCGAAGATGGCGAGGATACCCAGCGGAATAGATCTCAACCGCACCAGCTCAAATCTCCCGTCATAGCGTTCGCAGTCTCTTGCAGTGAATCACCTCAGTGTCCAATCATAAAAGGCCGTGTGCCAATCGGCGAAACACTTCTAGTTTAGCGTCCAGAACATCCGCGATTTCGGGTCCGCTCGCGTTGGGTTATCATCTGATTCCGGCGCGCCCAAGCCTCCTCCCTCCGTCGGGAAAGCATCGTTCATGCAGGGCAATTCGATCAACGAACCGACTGTTCGAGCACCAGGCATAAGGAGGGGTTGCAAAGACTGCTCGCACCAGGAGGTTTCTCGATGCGGCTTTCCGCACCCGTCTATCATCTGAAGCGCCGGGCCCGGCTTTTGTCGCGTGAAGCAGGCATCCCGCTCCACGAGGCGCTCGATCGTGTTGCCGCCCGGGAGGGTTTCGCCGGTTGGAGCCTGCTTGCGGCCAGCGTGGCCGAACCGCAGCCCGCCGCCAGCCTGCTCGCGCAACTCGCGCCTGGCGATCTCGTCCTGGTCGGGGCGAGGCCCGGCCAGGGCAAGACGCTGATGAGCCTCGAGCTTGCGGTCCAAGCGATGAAGTCGGGCCGGCGCAGCGCGTTCTTCACGCTGGAATATACGCACGCGGACATCCTTGGCCGGTTTCGGGCCATCGGCGTCGAGCCGGGGCCTTTCGATGGTCTCTTCGAGTTCGACAATTCCGACGCCATCTGCGCAGACTACATCATCGGCAAGTTGCAAACCGCGCCCAGCGGGACGCTGGCTGTCATCGACTACCTGCAACTGCTCGACCAGAGGCGAGAGAATCCGGACCTGATGGTCCAGGTTCAGATGCTGCGGTCATTCGCGCGCAGCCGGGGACTGGTCCTGATCTTCATTTCGCAGATCGACCGGTCGTACGACCCGTCGAAGAAGCCGTTTCCCGACCTTGACGACGTGCGGCTGCCGAACCCGCTCGACCTGTCGCTCTTCGACAAGATGTGCTTCTTGAACGGAGGCGGAATCCGCCTCCAGGCAGCACTGGCCTGAGGCAAATAGCCGTCGCTACCGGGAAAACTGCATGATCGAAATCGTCAGACCCGCGCTGGAACACCTGCCGTCCTACAAGGCGGCGCTCGAACGCGGCTGGTCGCCGGACAATGTCCGCCTGCTGGAAGCGACGCGCGAGCAGCTCGCGGCGATTGAGGAAGATCCGGTCGCGTTTCTCGCCAGCCTGGACGACCGTGAGGCGAAAGGGCCGCCGATCACCTTGCCGGACGGCACCAGGGTGGCGCGCCTGCCCGGCTTCCGGCGCTGGATATGGGACGGCGAGGCCGCCGGCTCGATCGGCTTTCGCTGGCAACCCGGCACCTCGGCGCTGCCGTCGCACGTGCTCGGCCATATCGGCTATGCGGTGGTGCCGTGGAAGCGCGGCCGGGGCTACGCCACCCAGGCATTACGGCTGATGCTCGCCGAGGCGAGGGCGGTCGGGCTCGGCTATGTCGAGATCACCGCGAAGCCGGACAACCCCGCTTCGCAAAGGGTCATCCTGGCCAATGGCGGCAGGCTGGTCGGCCGCTTCTTCGAGGATGCCGCCTATGGCGGCGTCGAAAGCCTAAAATTCAGGATCGACCTCTAGGCTGAATCGACATTCACCGCATCCATAGCATTGCGCAAGCGATCTGGAC
>NZ_JANINM010000065.1 GCF_024509055.1 Mesorhizobium sp.
CGCTGAACTGGACCTACATGTACAACATGGCCAACGATCCGAAGGACTCGAAGGTTGCCGGCAAGGTCGGCGTCGTCCCGGCCCCGGGCGTTGCCGGCACAAGCGAGGTGTCGGCCGTCAACGGCTCGATGGGCCTCGGCATCACCGCAGTGTCGAAGCACCAGGATGAAGCCTGGAAGTACATCGAGTTCATGACCTCGCAGGCGACGCAGAACCAGTACGCCAAGCTCTCGCTGCCGATCTGGGCCTCGTCCTATGACGACCCGGCCGTCACCAAGGGCCAGGAGGAACTGATCGCCGCCGCCAAGCTCGGCCTCGCCGCGATGTACCCGCGCCCGACCACGCCGAAGTACCAGCAGCTCTCGACGGCGCTGCAGCAGGCCATCCAGGAATCGCTGCTCGGCCAGTCGACGCCTGAGGATGCGCTGAAGACGGCCGCGCAGAACAGCGGCCTCTGACCTGTCGTTCCCCGACACGGGCGGCCTCATGCACGAGTGCCGCCCGTGCTATTTCTAACCGGATGAAGGAAGAGAGGCGCCTCGCATGTCAGGCACCTGGATGACGACTCGCGCGTGGCTTCTGATGCTGCCGTTGCTGGTGATCATGGTCGCCGTCATCGGCTGGCCATTGGTTGACACCGTCAGGCTTTCCTTCACCGACGCTCAGCTGGTCGGCACGGCCGGCAATTTCGTCGGCATCGACAACTATACGAAGATGCTAACGAGCTCGAACTTCACGCGCACGCTGGCGACGACCACCTGGTTCGCGGTCATTTCGGTCGCCGCTGAAATGGTCATCGGCGTGCTTGCGGCGCTTCTGCTCAACCAGGAATTTCGCGGTCGCACGGTGCTGCGCGGGCTGATGATCCTGCCCTGGGCGCTGCCCACGGTCGTCAACGCCACGCTGTGGCGGTTGATCTACAACCCGGAATATGGCGCGCTGAACGCGGCGCTCACGCAATTGCATCTGATCGACGCCTACCGCTCCTGGCTCGGCGAGCCCGGCACCGCGCTGGCGGCACTGATCGTCGCCGACTGCTGGAAGAATTTCCCGCTTGTGGCCCTCATTGCGCTCGCTGCCCTGCAGGCGGTGCCGCGCGACATCACCGCCGCCGCCCTGGTCGATGGCGCCGGCCCGTTTGCCCGCTTCCGCTTCGTCATCCTGCCCTATCTCGCCGGCCCGCTGATGGTCGCGCTGGTGCTGCGCACCATCGAGGCCTTCAAGGTCTTCGATATCATCTGGGTGATGACCCGCGGCGGACCCGCGAACAGCACCCGCACGCTGTCGATCCTCGTCTACCAGGAGGCTTTCTCCTTCCAGCGGGCGGGCTCGGGCGCATCGCTCGCCTTGATCGTGACCTTGCTCGTCACCGTGCTTGCCGTCGCATACGGCGCGCTGGTCAGGAAGACCGCGGGGAGTGCCGCCTGATGGAACGCAAGAATCCGGTCTTCACCATCTTCATCTACGCCTGCGCAATCCTGCTTGCGGTCGTGATCCTGGCGCCGCTCGCCTGGCTGTTCATCATGAGCGTTTCGCCGGCGGCCGACCTTGCCGCCAAGCCGCTGCGCTGGTGGCCGCAGAGCGCGGACTTCTCCCGCTATGCGCAATTGCTGTCGATGGCCGAGAACAGCGCAGGCGCTGCCTTCACCGCCTCGTTGCGCAACAGTTTGGAAATCGCCGGCATGGCGACGCTTGCCGCGATCCTGCTTGCTGTCCCAGCAGGCTGGGCGGTCTCGCGCACGCCCTCGGTAGGCTGGTCGCTGTCCATGGTCATTGCCACCTACATGCTGCCGCCGGTCGCGCTCTCGGTGCCGCTCTATATGGGCCTGTCGTATTTCGGCTTGCTCAACAACGTCTTCGGCCTGGCGCTGATCTACCTGACGATCCTGGCGCCCTTCACCACCTGGCTGATGAAATCCGGCTTTGATTCCATCCCGCGCGAGATCGAGGCCGCCGCCATGATCGACGGCGCCGGCCTGCTGCAGACCTGGCGCATCATCACCTTGCCCCTGGCAGCGCCCGTGGTGGGAACGTCGGCGCTGTTTGCCGTGCTGCTCGCCTGGGACGAGTTCTTCTATGCGCTGCTCTTCACCTCGGACCAGAGGGCGAAGACGCTCACCGTCGCCATCGCCGACCTGGCTGGCGGACGTGTCTCCGACTACGGGCTGATCGCAACGGCGGGAGTGCTCGCGGCGCTGCCGCCGGTGCTGATCGGCCTCGTCATGCAGCGCGCGCTGATATCAGGCCTGACCAGTGGTGGTGTGAAAGGATAATGATGACTGTGGAAAGAAGCCGCCCGGCGGGGCTCGTGGCGATCGATCGTGAAATGGCGCGCCAGTACACCGATGCGCTCGCCTCATTCAAGAACAACGGCGATGCCGCCGCCAAGGTCGCCGCATCGATCAGGAAGAACGACAGGCTGATCTTGCTTGGCATGGGCGCCTCGCACGCGGTCGCCCGCGCCGTCGAGCCGCTTTACCGCGCGCATGGGATCGATGCCATCGCGCTGCCTCTCTCCGAGCAGCTTGGACAGCCATTGCCATTAGCGGGCCGCACGGTTCTCGTCACCTCGCAATCGGGCGAAAGCGCGGAAGTGGTGCGCTGGTTTTCTGAGACCCGCGAACATGCCGACACATTCGGCCTGACGCTCGAAGGTGCTTCCTTCCTTGGACGAACAGTGCCTTGCCTCGTCGGCGCCGGCGGCACCGAGCTCGCCTTCGCCGCCACCCGCAGCCTGACCGTGACTTTCGCGCTGCACCTCGCCATCCTGGCCGCGCTTGGCGAGGATCCCGCCGCCGCGCTTGCCACGCTCAGGTCTCCGGAACCCGTTGCGATCGACGCCGCGCTGACGGCCTTGAGCGGCGTTGCCACCGTCGTCACCTCGGGCCGCAGCCTGCAAGGTGTGGCCGAGGCACTGGCGCTCGGCCTCACCGAACTGTCGCGCCTGCCATGCTACTCGCTCGAAGGCGGCCAGCTACGCCACGGGCCGATGGAAATGCTCGGTCCGAAGATCGGCATCGTCCTCTTCCGTGCCAACGACACTACCGCCGATCTCGTCACCGCGATGGCGGTTTCAGTGGTCGAAGCCGGCGCGCCGCTGATCGTCTTCGACGCCTCCGGCAAGCCCCCGGTTGCGGGCGCGGTGACGCTGACCTTCCAGCCGGCTGCCGGGCTGGCGGCGGTCTTCGCCATCTTGCCGGTGGCGCAGCGCCTGATGATCGCCTTTGCCGATGCCCGCGTCGACAATGCCGGGACGCCGGTCCGCACCACCAAGATCACGCGGAGCGAATGATGCGACCGCTTGCGGTGATCGGCAACGTCAACGTCGACCTGATCGTCGGCCCGGTCGCGCCATGGCCGAAGGCAGGTACCGAGACGGTTGTCGACCATGACGATCTGCGCGTCGGCGGCCAGGCCGGCAACACGGCGCTCGCCTGGCAGGCGCTGGAGATCGATTTCGAGATTGCAGCCAATCTCGGCGACGATCAGTTCGGTCGCTGGCTACGCGAGGCCTTTGGTCCACGGGCCGAGCGATGGCCTGTCCGCCCCGAGGGCACGACACTGTCGGTCGGCATGACCCACCCGGACGGCGAGCGGACATTCTTCACGACGCGCGGCCACCTGCCCCGCTTCAGCCTTGCAGACGTCCTCGCGGTGCTGGACGGCGGGCGGTTGTCCGGGGGTTACGCGCTGCTTTGCGGATCGTTCCTGACCGACGATCTCGCGCACGACTACGACGCGTTTTTCGACTGGGCGGACACGCACCGGATTGCCGTCGTGCTGGACACCGGCTGGCCGATCGACGGTTGGACGCCGGCAAATTGCATTGCTGCGCGTCGCTGGCTGTCGCGTTGCGAGCTTGCTCTTTTCAACGAGGTCGAGACTACGACGCTCGCCGGACTGGAGAACCCAGCTGAAGCGGCGCGCAAGATCCGAGACGGCATGAAGAAGGGCGCCACCGTCGTGGTCAAGCGTGGGCCGGACGGTGCCATCGCCATCGGCGCGGACGACCAGTTGATCGATGTGCCGGCGCCAGGTGTGAACGTCGTCGACACGATCGGCGCCGGCGATGTCTTCAACGCCGCGTTCCTTGCGGCATTGGCGCAAGAACGGCCGCTGACCGGTTGCCTTTCCGCTGCCATCCAGGTGGCTTCACGCGCCATCTCAACCCTGCCCCGTGACTATGGCGGGCGAATGTTTTTCGAGGAAGCCATCAATGAGCGCGCTTGAGATACGCGGCGTCCGCAAGAACTACGGCAACGTCGAAACGCTGAAGGGCATCGACATCGCGCTCGAAAGCGGCGAGTTCCTGGTGCTGCTCGGCTCATCCGGTTGCGGCAAGTCGACCTTGCTCAACATCATCGCCGGCCTCGCCGAGGCGACAAGCGGCGACGTGCTGATCGGCGAACGCTCGGTGCTGGGCGTGCATCCCAAGAACCGCGACATCGCCATGGTCTTCCAGTCCTATGCGCTCTATCCGAACCTCACGGTGAGCCGCAACATCGGCTTCGGGCTCGAGATGCGCAAGGTTCCGGCGGCTGAACGCGACAAGGCCGTGCGCGAAGCGGCAAAGCTCCTGCAGATTGAAGCCCTGCTCGATCGCAAGCCCGGCCAGCTCTCCGGCGGCCAGCGCCAGCGCGTCGCCATCGGCAGGGCGCTGGTGCGCAAACCGCAGGTCTTCCTGTTCGACGAACCCCTGTCCAATCTCGACGCCAAGCTGCGCCTCGAAATGCGCACCGAGCTCAAGCGCCTGCATGAGATGCTGCGGACCACAGTTGTCTACGTCACCCACGACCAAATCGAGGCCATGACCCTGGCGAGCCGGATCGCCGTCATGCGCGACGGTCGCATCGAGCAGCTCGGCACGCCGGAGGAAATCTACAACCAGCCGGCGACCCTCTACGTCGCGGGCTTCGTAGGCGCCCCGTCGATGAACATGCTGGAGGCGGTGGTCGAGGACGGCAAGCTTGCCATCGCCGGCGCGGATACCCGATTGACCCTGCCGGCTCGTTACGCGAGCGTGGTGGGGAACGGCGCTCTGGTCGTCGTCGGGATCAGGCCTGAAGCCCTCCGTCTCGGGACCGGAAGCGCTGCGGAGTTGTCGCTGCCTGTCGAGATCGACGTCGTCGAGCTGACCGGCCCCGAGCAGGTCACCACCGCCAGGATCGGCACGCAGAAGCTGACGGCAACCTTGTCGCCGCGAGCCCGTGTCGCCAAAGGCCAGTCATGCGCCTTCACCTTCGACGAAGACGCGCTTCGCCTCTTCGACCTGGCGACCGGCAAAGCCTTCTGAGCTTTTCCGCCCGGGATAGATACAAAGTTGGAGCGGTTCGGCGTTCAGGCTGAACCGCTCCTTCTGCTTCAGTCGATATCGAAGGACACGCCCTGCGCCAACGGAAGCGCCTTGGAGAAGTTCACGGTGTTGGTGGCCCGGCGCATATAGGCCTTCCAGGCGTCCGAGCCGCTCTCGCGGCCACCGCCGGTTTCCTTCTCGCCGCCGAACGCGCCGCCGATCTCGGCGCCCGAGGTGCCGATGTTGACGTTGGCGATGCCGCAATCCGAGCCGTCGACGCCGAGGAAGCGCTCCGATTCCTGGAGATCGCGGGTGAAGATCGACGACGACAGGCCCGCACCGACCGCATTGTGCTGCTCGAGTGCTGCGTCGAAGTCGGAATATTTCATCACATAGAGGATCGGCGCGAAGGTCTCTTCCGTCACCGGAGCAACCTGCTTCGGCATCTCGACCAGGGCCGGATGCACATAGTAGGCGTCCGGATGGCCGTTCTCGACGCGCGCGCCGCCGGTCACCTTGCCGCCATGCGCTTCCGCCTCTTTCAATGCCTTCTGCATGTTGTCGAACGCGCCCTTGTCGATCAGCGGACCGACCAGCGCCTT
>NZ_JANINM010000066.1 GCF_024509055.1 Mesorhizobium sp.
TGTTGATGCCGCGCTGACCAAGCGCCGGGCCGATCGGGGGCGACGGCGTGGCCGAACCCGCGGCAACCTGGAGCTTGAGCTGGCCTGCAACTTTCTTAGCCATCTCTATTCCTGCCTTTTTCTCATGCCGGCCCCATTTTCGGGAAACACCGGCGGTTGCAGTCTGGTGGTGCGGTTCCC
The DNA here is from genome assembly GCF_024509055.1 of Mesorhizobium sp. Classification (GTDB taxonomy): domain Bacteria; phylum Pseudomonadota; class Alphaproteobacteria; order Rhizobiales; family Rhizobiaceae; genus Mesorhizobium. The sequence continues at coordinate 181 of NZ_JANINM010000066.1, forward strand.
GCGGCCGGCTAAGCCGCCTTCGCCTCCCACCGTTCATGGCGACGCTTCTTCACGTCACCCCCCGCGTCTCTCGGCGCGGGTTTGCCGGCGCCTCTCGGCGCGGCTTTACGGATCAGCCCTTTTCGACCTGTCCGAATTCCAGATCGACAGGCACGGCGCGCCCGAAGATCGAAACTTCCACCTTGAGGCGCGCTCGCTCCTCGTCCACTTCCTGGACGAAGCCGTTGAACGATGCGAACGGACCGTCCGAAACGCGGATCGCCTCGCCGATCTCGAAGGTGACCGACGGCTTCGGCCGCTCGACGCCTTCCTGCACCTGGTTCAGGATGCGCTGCGCCTCGGTCTCGGTGATCGGCACGGGCTTGGAGTCGCCCAGGAAGCCGGTGACCTTCGGTGTGTTCTTGACCAGCGAGAACACGGCGTCCGTCAGATTGGCCTTCAACAGCACATAGCCCGGGAAGAACTTGCGCTCGGCATCGACCTTGCGGCCACGACGGATCTCGACGACCTTTTCGGTCGGCACGACGATCTGCTCGATGTCGCCCGACAGGCCCTTCTGCTTGGCCTTGTTCTCGATGTCCTCGGCGACCTTCTTCTCGAAGTTCGAATAAGCGTGGACGATGTACCAGCGCGCAGTCATTTCACCACCTCTCCATAATCGCCGAACTTAATGCCCGAGGCCCAGGATGAACTCGATCGCATAGCCCATGGCTATGTCGGCGGCGAAGAAGAAGATCATCGCGATGACGGCGAACACCAGGACCATCACCGTCGAGATCATGGTCTCGCGCCGCGAGGGCCATGTCACCTTGGCCGTCTCCGCGCGTACCTGCTGGAGAAAGGTGAAAGGATTAGTGGTTTTCGAAGCCATGTGCCGCTCTGTCTTCAAGACCCGTAGGCCGGGTCTCCTGGATGATCCCGCAGGCCGGGACGTGCCGCCTGGGTTCATGTCGGCGCCAAATCAGCACCACCATTTCGCCCATGCAAATCAGACGCGTAAAGCCGGCTTCCCAGCTCCACGCGTCGCGTGTCTGTTCTGTCTACATAAAACCGATTCTTGATCCACGCAAGTGGCAAGTTCTCGCTTTATGTCCAACGCCGCCTCGGAACCATCCAGTCGTCCCGTCCCGGCTATGCGGGCCTTATGCCCGAATTCACCCTATATGGCAAGCCGCCCGCCGATTTTCAAATGCCGGAGGCCGGGAATCTCGATTTGCCACTTGGGAAATGGCACGGGCAGCAGGGCTCGAACCTACGACCTGCGGTTTTGGAGACCGCCGCTCTACCAACTGAGCTATGCCCGTACACGCGTCTCAGCGCAGGCGCTTCCTAAAAGCTTCCGGGCGCTCTGTAAAGAGCAGTCGGACGCGGTTTTACATCCTTTGCCAGAAAACAGGATTTCCATGCCGCAAAGCAAAGGACCGTGCCTACGCCATGGTCTGCCAAGGCCTACGATTTCCCGCCTGCTGGCCTGTAAGGCCCGCCCGGCACGCCCCATCCCCAGGCCGGCATCGGCTCGGTCTCGGGGTCACAGGTCTCGCCGAGATTGGAATTCATCTTGGCCAGGCGCGAGCCCCATTCGACATAGCCCATGAAGGCGGACCGGAACTCGGGATCGTCGGGCAAGCCGACCTCATCCGCCGCATCGGCCAGAAGATTGATCCAGCGGCGGCGCTGTTCTTCGGTGAGGTGCTTGCCGAGATGATGCATGACCATCTCGCGGTGGCCGCCATGATCCTCGCTGTAGGTCTTGGGTCCTCCGAAGACCTCGCCAATGAAGGCCGCGACATGAGCCGGATGGTCCGGCGACATGTTCTTGAACACCGGACCGACGACCGGATCCAGGGCCACCTTGCCGTAGAAGGTTCGTGTCAGACGGTTCAGGGCCTCGGTGCCGCCGGCCCATTCGAACAGAGTCGGAATGTCGTCGGTCATCGCGGCTCCTCCATTCCCAAGAGGATAGCGATAACGCCCGGCCTCACTCAACCTGCCCCGATGGCCAGCTACAATTTCGCGGGGGTCGCGGCGGCCGCATTGGCGGCTGGCAGAACACGGCAATTGTCGGGCCTGGGAGTCGACTTGCAGATGGTGGCGCCCGTAAGCTCATCCACGGGCTGGCGGCCTGTCGTCAGCCCGAACTCCTGCATCTCATCCTGGCTGAGTTCCCTGTGGCTGGAATTGAGCACCGACTGCATGGCGGGAAACAGGCCCGGCCCGATCGCCATCTCGTCAAGATAGGCCTTGACCTTCTCTCCCATCTCCAGGGCATGCAGGCTCAGATGCGCGCTCGACCCGACAAGGCGTTTGGCGCCGCCGGCAATCATGAGGGCGCAGGCAGCGTCGCAATCGGCGCTGGTCTCGACCGTGAGGCCGGCGTGGAGACCATCCTTGGCAACGCAGCCGGCCGCGTCCGGATCGCAATCGAGGAAATCCGTGCGGGCGACGGCGACATCGAGCCTGCGCTCATGGATCAGCCGACCTGCCGCAAGCGCGCCCTGAACGTCGCCGCCCGGCGAGTTGATGATCACCGGCAACCGCCGCTGACCGATACCATCGAGCAGCTGGCGCAGCTTGTCGGGGGTGCCGGCGGTGATCGTGCCTTCCGCCGAGATCCATTCGGGGCAATCGGGATTGCAGAGCGGGTTGCTGCCGCGAACGAGGACGAAGCGCATCTCCCGCCCTTCGCTGGAGGGCGCGGCGGCAATCGGCCGCGCGGCAGGGGCGGGCTTGGCCTCGGCGATCGCAGCACCGGCCGGCTTTGCGTTCCTGTTCGCCGGAATTTCGCGGCAGTTGACCGGCACCGGCTTCGGCTCGCACACGGTCGAGGCGGTGAGCAGATCGACGGAATCCACGCTGGTGACGAGGTTCATCCGCAGCATGTTTTCCGTGACCAGCTGGTGGATGCCGCTGGCCGGAGTGTTCTTCATCGTCGTCAGGACGCCCTCGCCTATCCCCATTTCCTTCAGGTAGGCCGAAAGCCGCTTCGCGACCGCCTTGCTCATCTCATAGGTCTTGTAGCTGCCGGCGCTCTTGCGGCTGACGATCTTGGTGCTGATGACCTTCTTCCTGCCGTTCACCATCCTGTAGGTGGTGCGGTAGAGCAGCCTTTCCCGGTGGTAGGTGGTGGTGATCTGATGCACGCCGAGAAACGCCCATTCGCCGACCAGGCGCTGCATGCCCCCGGCAAACATCAGCGGGCAGGCCGAATTGCACATGGCGCCTCTGTCATAGGCCATGCCGAAATAGGATGCGCCCTTGCCGTCATTGGCGTGGCAATTCTTCATCTCCGGCTCGCAGCCGGAAAACTCCGTCATGCCGACAGCGGTATCAAGCTTGTTCTTGCGGATGATGCGGCCGAGCTCCAGCGCGGCTTCGACGTTGCCGCCGGGAGAATTGATGACGACTGGCAGGCGGCGGCCGCCGAGCGTCTTCAGCGTGCGCCTGAGCAGCGCCGGCGTGCCGGCTTCGATCGTGCCTTCCGCCGAAATCCATTCGGGACAATTGGGTTCGCACTCAGCCGCGCTGCTGCGCACGACGACGAAGCGCATCGTCGGTCCAAGCTCCAGCGGAGCTTCCTTGGCGGCCGCGGCAAAGCTGGCCAGCGCCACGACTATAGCCAGTCCCAAGGGAACCAGCCTGCGCCACCACAACGAAATACTGTCTGAACGGCGTTCTGGAACCACGCTTGGCATGCCTCTTGGATGCAGCCCATACTAGTTGCGGCGAAGGCGCTTGCAACAGTCTTGCGCTAGAGCTTTGCCGGCTTGCCTGTCGCAGCCTCGGCGACCGGGCGGCAGTTGTCAGGCTTGGGCGAGGATTTGCAAATGGACGCGCCGGTCAGGGCGTCCACCGATTGCGGCCCGGTCGTCAGTCCGATTTTCTTCATCAGGTCGGGCTCGAGCCGGCGCTCGACCGTGCGCTGCGCTATCGCGGCGAACAAACCGGGATCGATCGCCATTTCCTCGAGGTAGGCTTTCACTATCTGATTTTGGCCCATCGGGTACATGCTGAGCCGCGCCTGCGGACCGACCAGTCGTCTTGTGCCGCCTGAAAGCATGAGCGCGCAGGGCGTATCGCACTCCACTCCCGTATCGATGCCAAGCCCGGCATAGGCGCCGTCGGAGGCCAGGCAAAATGGCGATGTCGGATCGCAGCCAACGAAATCGGTGCGGCCCACGGCGACGTCGAGCTTCCGTTCGCGGATAATTCGTCCGGCGATCAGCGCGCCGAACAGGTCGCCCCCTTGCGAACTGATCACCACGGGCAGCCGCCGGTTGCCAAGTATGGCGAGCAGCTGGCGCAATTTCTGCGGGGTCTGGCCCGTGATCGCGCCCTCCGCCGAAATCCATTCCGGGCAATCGGGATTGCACAGCGGATTGCTGCCGCGGACCACGAAAAAGCGCATTTCCGGCGCCCCGTTTCCTACTGCTCCCTGGAATGGCGTGGCTGGTGGAGCCTTGGCCGGCTGAGGCGGCGGGACTTCGGCCTGTAAAGACGGTACGGCCTTTGCCAATTCCACGTTGGCCGGCTTGGCATTCGCCGGTATCAGCCGGCAGTTCGCGGCCGGCTTGTCCAGCATGCAAAGGCTTGCGCTGGTCAACAGGTCAAAGGTGTCCCTGCTGGTGGCCAGTTTCGTTGCCATCATGTCGTCGAGCGCGATCTGGCGGATATCACTGGCGGGCGTGGCTCTCATCTTCTCCAGCACGCCCTGACCCACGCCCATCTCCTTGAGATAGGCGGAGAGCTTTCTCTCAAGCCCCCTGCTCATCTCGTAGGTCTTGTAGCTGCCGACGTCCGTGCGGCTGATAACCTTAGTGCTGATGACCTTTTTCCTGCCGCCCACAATCCTGTAGGTGGTACGGTAGTATATCTGTTGGCGCCGATAGGTCGTGGTGATCTGATGGACGCCCAGATAGGCCCAATTGCCGACGACGCGGCGGACGCCCCCGGCAAACATCAGCGGGCAAGCGGAATTGCACATGGCGCGGCCATCATAGGCGATGCCGAAATAGGCGGCACCCTTGCCGTCATTGGCCCGGCAGTCCTTCACTCCCGGCTGACAACCGGAGAATTTGGTAACGCCAACGGCGATATCGAGCTTGTTCCTGCGGATGATCCGGCCGAGCTGCAATGCGGCTTCGACACTGCCGCCGGGGGAATTGACGATGATCGGCAGTTGGCGACGACCGAGCGTCTTCAATATCCGATTGAGTTTGGCCGGGGTGCCGGTCTCGATGGCGCCTTCCGCCGAAATCCATTCCGGACAGTTCGGCTCGCAACCGGCGGCGCTGCTGCGCACGACGACGAACCGCATCTCCGAGAAACCGTCGGACAGCAGGTGTTGAAGATACCAGGTATCGGGATTCCATGTTCGCGGGTCTGAGGGGTCACTTGCCTTCGCGGCGAACGCGGCCACGGCCATGGTGCTCACCAGTGCCAGGCGGACCAGCCAACGCCACAAGCCTGCTATTTTGTCTGGATGGCGCCCCGAACCCACGCGTAGCAAATGCCCCCTTGATGCAACCTATAATAGTTGCGGCAATGGTACTTGCAATAGCTCTGAAACAGACCGTCCAATACTTGCGCCGTGAAGCGCCGGAAACAAAAAGGGCGGCCCGAAGACCGCCCTTTCCCAGTCGAACCGGAACAACCGGATCGATTATTCCTTGATGGTGACGACGATGCCGGCACCGACGGTGCGGCCGCCTTCACG
>NZ_JANINM010000067.1 GCF_024509055.1 Mesorhizobium sp.
CGGGGTTCCACTCCAGTGTGAATTGTCCAGGCAGGGCCGTGCGGCTCTTGCCGATATCGACGGTGAAGGCGGGGCGGCCGATCGAACCGGCCAGCGGGCCGGCAACCGTCCGGCGCGCCGCCGCGGGCGCGGCCGAAACGACGAGGCGCACCGGCGCGGCCGTGGGTTCGGCTTCGCCGGCTTGGCGCAGCAAGAGCACCGGCCGGCCGGCATTCTGGGCGCGGGCATGGAGGCGGCGCGTGGCGGTAAGATCGAGCCGCTGCGGGTTGCCGCGGATCTCGAGGATAACGGCGGCGAAGGCCGTCATCCGGGCGGCTTCCTCGGCGATCCACAGCGCGTCGAGCAGTTTCGGCGCCTCGGAAAACAGCAATTGCTCCGGCGCGATGCCGAACAGGGCATGGAGCCCCCTGGCATAGGGAAAGCCCGCCTCGTGGAAGATTTCCGCGGTGCCGATCCACAGGATCGGCAGCCCCTGTCTTTGCTTGAGGATCAGGCTGACGAGCGAGAGCGCAAAACCGGCGACGGCTCCGGCATCGCGGGTTTCCAGGCCATGGATTTCGCTGAGCGCCGCCTTGGGCAGACCGCCGCCAAGCGCGGTGTCGAGGCGTTCGATGCCGGTGCGCAGAAAGTCGTCCGGCGAAGCCACCGCAAGACCGCGCCGCACAAGCGTCATATCCGATCTTGCCGCATCGGAAGGTGCGTTACCCGACGGCGCCTCAAGGCGCTCGGGCAGCGTTCCTTCGATCTTCGCGATCTGGCGGCGCAGGGCAAAAACAGTTTCCCGCGCCACGGCGCTCATCGCCATGACGTTCACTTCCGGTAGCAATTGTTCCTGTTATGTTCCTATAGATTCCAGAGGGCCCTGGAAGAGTCAAGCAGAGTCACAAGGAATTTATTCCTTGATGCTTTACCCTGGGAGAAGCCGACCGGGCGGCTCATTTGCCTCGACCGGCGCGAAAGCCTATATGCCGGGATCAAAGGATACCCAATGGCCCGCATCTATAAGACCCGCACCTGGCACGACCAGCTTTCGCCATCGATGGATGAGATGGAGTTCCTGGCGCTGGAGACCTACGCCCACCTGCCGGAGGAATTCCGCAAGCTCACCGGCGAGATCATCATCCAGATCGCCGATTTCCCGACCGACGAGATCATGGACGACCTGTCGCTGGAAACGCCCTTCGACCTGCTCGGCCTATTCGAAGGGCGCGGCATTGCCGAGCGCTGGAACCCGCACACCGGCGAAGGGCCGAACCGCATCACGCTCTACCGCCGCGCCATACTCGACTACTGGGCCGAGAACGAGGAGACGCTGGGCGACATCGTCACCCATGTGCTGATCCACGAGATCGGTCATCATTTCGGCCTGTCGGACGACGACATGGAGCGGATCGAGGAAGCGGTCGACCAGACGGCGGCGGGGTGAGCGTCAGGTCGCTTCAGCGGCTAACGCCTCGTTCCTTCACGCCCCCCTCTGCCCTGCCGGGCATCTCCCCCTCAAGGGGGGAGATCGGCTGTACCTACCAGTCGCTCAGCTTGGTGTCCGGGCCGTATTCCTGGCCTTCGACATCCTTCACCACGGCCTGGCCGCAGCGCATCGATTTGGTCTTCGTGTCATAGGCGTAGGTCGGCGAGCCGAACAGGTGCCAGCCCTTGTTCAGCGCGGCGGTCACCTTATGGCAGAAGCTCGAATCGTCCGGACCGGTCAGGAAGCGGTAGAGTTTCATTGTTTCGATCCTGTCATGCGTTATAGGCAGCCCGTGTCTGGCGGCCATCATGCGCGAATGGCGGCCGCCTTTGCCAGAAGTTTCTCGGCCGCGGCCAGATGCAGCCGCTCGACCATGCGGCCATCCATCGCGATGACGCCCTTGCCGGCATTTTCGGGCCGCGCGAACGCGTCCCTGATCGCGCGCGCCGCGGCCAGCGCCTCGGGCGCCGGCGCGAAGGCGCGGTTCGCCGGCTCGATCTGGCTGGGGTGGATCAGCGACTTGCCGTCAAAGCCCATGGCGGCTCCCTCCATGCATTCGCGCGCGAAGCCGCCAAGATCGCGAAAATCATTGGCGACGCCGTCGATCACGTCGAGGCCACCGGCGCGGGCGGCGAGCACCAGCTGCATCAGCCATGGCATCAGATAGCGCCGGTCAGGCGTCGCCAGAATGCCGGTCGCCTTCACCAGGTCGTTGGTTCCGGCAACGAAACAATTGAGGCGTGAAGCCGGATCGCGGCCAAGCTCGGCGATGGCGCCGACGTTGAGCAGCGCCTTGGGCGTCTCGATCATCGCCCACAACTTCACGCTGTCGGAAGCGAAATTGTCGTCCAGCAGGTCGCCAGCCTCGAGGACATCGCGCGGCGTGCCGATCTTGGGCAACAGGATGCCGTCGGACCCGGCCCTGGCAACGGCCAACAGGTCGTCGGCACCCCATTCGCTCGACAGCGGGTTGATGCGCACCACCATCTCGCAACGCCTTCCGGGCGCGGCCAGGATGTCCGCCAGTCTTTCGCGCGCGGCCGCCTTGGCGCCGGGCGCGACGGCGTCCTCAAGGTCGATGATGACGGCGTCGCAGGCCAGGGAAGCGATCTTGGCCAGCGCCTTCTCATTGGAGGCGGGCACGTAGAGCACCGAGCGGCGCGGGCGGTAGGGTTCGCTGGTCATACTTGAATCTATGCCGCCTGGAGACGGATGAGGCAAGCAGCGGGGGCCTGCACCAAAACTGCAAATCATTGCTGAAAATCTCAGGCGATCCGCCGCGAGCTTTCCGCGCCAACCGGCGAAACAGGCGGCATGCGAACACATCGGAAATCCCGCTGCTCCCTGCCATACCGGCTGCGCTACGAAGGCTGGTGGCTCGTCGATCCGCCAAGGACGCGCCCCACGGCGATCGTGCTGCCTTTCGCGCCTCGACCGCGACGTAATGTCCGGACCGTCAGGAAAGCCCGGCCATGACGACGGTATCGCTTCCACCAAGCTACTGCCGCCGCATCGGCGCCGCCGCGCTGCTGGTGGTGCTGGCGGATTTCCTCTTTTACGGCCAGCCTGCCGGCATCTCGGTCTTCCTGTTCGCCATCGTGCTCGCCGGCGCGGTCGTCGCCACGCATCCCGCCGCCTTGAGCAACGGCCGGGTCTGGCTCAGGCCAGTCGCGCTCTTTGTGGCGTTGCTACCGCTCGTCGAAAATGTCAACCCGCTCTCCGTCCTGGTCGCGATTGTCGCGCTGGCGGTGTTCGCGCTGTCGCTGGCAGGCAGGCTGCGGGCCAGCCTCGCCCGCATCGCCGGCCAGCTCTGCCTGTTCCTGGTATCGATGCCTTTCCGCTTCGCCCGAGACTTCCTGCGCTGGCGCGGGGTGGCCCGCAGGCTTGGACGGGGGCGCGTCCGGCTTGCCGCGGTCGCGGTCTGGACCATGCCGCTCACGCTCGGCCTCGTCTTCCTCGCGCTGTTCGGCGCCGCCAATCCGGTCATCGAGCACTGGCTCTCGCTGATCGACCTCTATGCCCTGCTCGAACGCATCGAGGTGGGCCGGCTCATCTTCTGGCTCGTCGTGCTCACTGGCGTCTGGGCCTTTCTGAGGCCGCGCCCGCCGCGCCTGATCAGGCCCATCTTGCCTTTCGCCGCGACCGCCAGATCGGCAAGGAACCCGGCCGAGGGCATCATCTTCGGCAAGGCGGCGATCCTGCGCGCGCTGATCGTCTTCAACGCGTTGTTCGCAGTGCAGACGGCGCTCGACGCCGCCTATCTATGGGGTGGCGTGACGCTGCCGGACGGGCTGACTTATGCCGCCTATGCGCATCGCGGCGCCTATCCGCTGGTCGTCACCGCACTGCTTGCCGCGGCTTTCGTGCTGGCGGCGCTGAGGTCCGGCAGCGAAACGTCGCGGGATCCGTCGATCCGGCGGCTGGTCTATCTCTGGGTGGCGCAGAACATCGTGCTGGTGGTCTCCTCGATGCTGAGGCTCGACCTTTATGTCGATGTCTATGCGCTCACCTATCTGCGCATCGCGGCCTTCGTCTGGATGGGGCTGGTGGCGGTGGGGCTGGCTTTAATCATCGCCCGCATCGCGCTGGCGAAATCCGGCGAATGGCTGCTCTCCGCCAACCTTCTGACGTTATCGGCGACGCTCTATGCCTGCTGCTACGTCAACTTCGCCGCGCTGATCGCCAACTACAATGTCGACTATTCGTTTGAGATGACAGGAAAAGGCGTTCCTCTCGATGTCTGGTATGTGCGCTCGCTCGGTCCCAACGCCCTGCCAGCGCTTGGCCGCTATTTCGACCATCAGAAGAAGACATTCCCTGACGGCGAGGCCGGTGACGGGCCTGACGCGATGACCGAACTTCACTTTCGCACAGGAAAGAAAAACTGGCATGCCTGGAGCTTTCGCGGCTGGCGTCTGCTGCGCACTCTCGACAAACAACGCTCGCTTGCTAATCCTGCCGTCGCCGAACCCTACACACCGGGCCGCTGATCAATGCCGCACAACATCCTCGTCGCTGACGACGACCCGCATATCCGCGAGATCATCTGCTTCGCGCTGGAAAAGGCCGGCATGACGACGCTTGGCGTCGCCGACGGCGCCGCCGCGCTGCAGGCGGTCGAGCGCCGCGCGCCTGATCTCATCGTCCTCGACATCGGCATGCCGGAGATGGATGGGCTGGAGGTCTGTCGCAGGCTGAGGCAGCGCTCCGACGTGCCGGTGCTGTTCCTGTCGGCGCGCGACGAGGAAATCGACCGTATCCTCGGGTTGGAAATGGGCGGCGACGACTATGTGACCAAGCCGTTCAGCCCGCGCGAACTGGTCGCCCGCGTCAACGTCATCCTGCGCCGCGCGCGACCAATGGCGGCGGAGGAGGAAGCGGATGCGTTCGCGCATGGCAAGCTGGTGCTCGTTCCGGCAAGCCATGCCGCGAGCTTCGACGGCAAGCCGCTGGTGCTGACCGCCATCGAGTTCGCAATCGTCAAGGGCTTCCTCGCCCGCCCTTCGCATGTGCTCGGCCGCGACGCGGTGATGGCCAATGCCTATGCATCGAACATCCATGTCTCCGAGCGAACGGTCGACAGCCACATCCGCAACATCCGCGCCAAGCTGGCGACGGTCGGCTGCGGGGATGCGATCGAGACCGTGCATGGCGTCGGCTTCCGGCTCGGCCGATGCGGTGGTTGAGCAAGGAAAGGTGGCGGCCGCGACTTGCCACCGTCGTCGTCGCCATCCTCATCGTGGTGATGGCGCTGCCGCTGGTCGGCCTGTTCTTCTTCCGGCTCTATGAGAATCAGCTCATCCGCCAGACCGAGGGCGAGCTCATCGCGCAGGGCGCCGTCGTCGCCGCCGTCTATGCCGACCTCGTGCGCGAGGCCGGCATTGCGCCTGACAAGCTTGGCGTGGAGATGCCCACGGTTCGAGACAACACCAATTATCCCTACCAGCCGATCGAGCCCAGCCTCGACCTTGCCTCTGACTATGTCATGCCGGCGCGTCCGGCGGCGCGTCTCGCGACCGCCGATCCGGCCTTCGCTGCGATTGGCGCGCGGCTCTCCGGCATTCTCGACGAAACGCAGAAGACGACACTCGCAGGCTTCCGGTTGCTCGATCCGCATGGGGTGGTGATCGCGGGCGGCGACGAGGTGGGCTCATCGCTCGCCCAGGTGGAGGAAGTGCAGCAGGCGCTTACAGGCGTCTATGCCAGCGAGCTTCGCCTCAGGATCCCCGACCAGCCGGCGCCGCCGCTCTATTCGGTGAGCCGCGGCACCAAGGTGCGCGTCTTCGTCGCCATGCCGGCCGAGGTCGCGGGCCGGGTCGCCGGCGTGGTCTACCTGTCGCGGACGCCGAACAACATCGTCAAGC
>NZ_JANINM010000068.1 GCF_024509055.1 Mesorhizobium sp.
TCTCCTGTCCCTCTCCGCTTGGTTGTTGGAGAAAACCCGCCGGCCTCATGCGGGTCTCGTCCCCCGGCCGGACCCGGGAGAGGGTGGTTAGGCCAAGGGAATCACACCGTTTTGGTGGTGGTTTTCTTGGCCGTGGTTTTGCGGGAACGAGCGGGCGCGTCGAAACGCCCGGCCCGATGCGATACATCGTGGCTGGGGGCATCGAATGCAAGAAGAGCCATCAAGAGGCCGCGCATCGAAAGACGATCCCGTTCGCTGCCGGCTTTTACGCGCTTTGCATAAAGAGTCAATTGCGATGCGCGGTCGCGCGCGCTGTACATTGGCCGCCGCTCGCGGTAACCAACGGCTCGTGATTGCCTGGCTGGCGCGACGCCAGCCTGCTCCAGCGTCCCCGATTGGGTGGACGCTTATCCGAATTCCGAAAGAAGAAGATGATCAAGATCGATGGCATTGTCCCGGCGCTGGCGCAGGCGCTGGAAAAACGCGGCTTTGCTGAGCTGACGCCGGTGCAGCAGGCGGTGCTGGCTCCGGAGCTCGGCCAGGCCGACGCCCTGGTCTCGGCACAAACCGGCTCGGGCAAGACCGTGGCCTTCGGCCTGGCCATGGCGCCGACGCTGCTTGGCGGCGCGGAGCGCTTCGCCAGCGCCGCGGCGCCCCTCGCGCTTGCCGTGGCGCCGACGCGCGAGCTGGCATTGCAGGTGAAGCGTGAACTCGAATGGCTTTACGAACTCACCGGCGCGGCGATAGCCTCCTGCGTCGGCGGCATGGACATGCGCACCGAGCGGCGGGCGCTGGAACGCGGCGCCCACATCGTCGTCGGAACGCCTGGCCGGCTGCGCGACCACATCACGCGAAACTCGCTCGACATGTCGGCGCTCAGGGCCGTGGTGCTGGACGAAGCCGACGAGATGCTCGACCTCGGCTTTCGCGAGGATCTCGAATTCATCCTCGAGGCCGCGCCCGCCGATCGGCGAACGCTGATGTTTTCCGCCACCGTGCCGCGTTCCATCGCGACGCTGGCAAAAAGCTACCAGCGCGACGCGGTGCGCATCTCGGCCGCCGGCGAGGAGAAGCAGCATCTCGATATCGAGTACCGCGCGCTGAGCGTCGCGCAGCCAGACCGCGAGAACGCCATCATCAACGTGCTGCGCTTCTACGAGGCGAAGAACGCGCTGGTGTTCTGCAACACGCGCGCCGCCGTCAATCATCTGACGGCGCGCTTCAACAACCGCAACTTCTCCGTCGTGGCGCTGTCGGGCGAGCTCAGCCAGAACGAGCGCAGCCACGCGCTGCAGGCGATGCGCGACGGCCGCGCCAGGGTCTGCATCGCAACGGACGTCGCGGCGCGCGGCATCGACCTGCCCGGTCTGGAGCTGGTCATCCATGCCGACCTGCCGACCAACCCGGAAACGCTGCTGCACCGAAGCGGACGCACCGGGCGCGCGGGGCGCAAGGGCGTCAGCGCGCTGATCGTGCCGAACAATGCCCGCCGTCGCACCGAACGGTTGCTGCAGAATGCCAAGCTGACAGCGACCTGGGCGAGCCCGCCCTCGGCCGACGAGGTGTTGCGCCGCGACGACGAGCGCATCCTCGCCGACCCGAGCTTCGACGAGCCCGTGAGAGACGAGGAGCGCGGCTTCATCGCCACGCTTCTGGAGAAGCATGGCGCCGAGCAGGTTGCCGCTGCCTTCGTGCGGCTTTGCCGTTCGAGCCGTTCAGCGCCGGAGGACCTCCTCGATACCGCGCCGTTCACGCCGTCGGGCGAGAAGTTTTCGCCTCGGGACGAGGCACCCGCCCGCCGCGATGATTTCGGCGACAGCGTCTGGTTCTCGCTGTCGGTCGGCCGCCGGCAGAATGCCGAGCCGCGCTGGCTGATCCCGCTGCTGTGCCGCACCGGCGGCATGTCGAAGCGCGAGATCGGCGCGATCAAGATGCAGCCGGAAGAAACCTTCGTGCAGATCGCGGCCGACTGGGCCGACCGCTTCCTCGCCGCGATCGGTCCCGACCGCAAGCTGCAGAACAACATCGTGGTGAAGCGGATCGACGGCACGCCCGACTTGTCGCGGGCGGGCTACCAGCCGCCAAAGCCGCAGAAGAAGCCGCATCGCGGCAAGGGAAGCTTCGACCACGGCGCGCCAAAACACAAATCTGGCAAACGCGCCGACCCTTCCGCCGACCAGCGCTTCGCGACGGAGGCGAAGCCATGGGCAAAGAAGCCGAGCAAGCCGAAGTTTGAAAATTCCACTGGGCCCAAGCCCAAGAAGGCGAAGAAGCGCCCGGGCTGATCGCTTCAGCCTCTCGTCGGCGCCGGGTCATCGGCGCGTCCGGCGCTGGCTTTCAGGCCGGCCTTGATCGCGGCCCAGCTGTCGGAAGCAGAGGTCGGCCGATGCGTCTCGGCGATACGTTCCGAAAGTTCGTCGCGCCATGCGCTATCCTCGGCCATGCGGCGGATGGCGGCGTACCAGCCGGCCTGGTCCGTCGAATCGACCGCCGGCATCAGGCCGCCCGTCGCTTCGACCAGCGACGGCGTGGTCGAGACGATCACCGGAACGCCGAAATCGAGGCATTCCGACGCCGCATAACCCCAGCCTTCGATATGCGAGGGAAAAACGCCGAAGCTTGCGCTGCGATAGTAGCCGATGAGCTCCTCGTCGCTCACCGGGCCCGCGAAGACGATATGTTCCTTCAGTCGCGGATGAGCTTCGAGATAGGCGCATAGCTCCTCCACCATCCATCCCCAGCGGCCGACGCAGACGAGCTTCGGCAGCCTGACCCCTTCATCCAGCGCCTGCTGCCAGATGCGCGCGAGCAGGATGTGGTTTTTCCGGATCTCGACGGTCGAGCAATAGAGGACGAAGGGCTCGGCGGCATCGAGGCGCGACGTCGCGCCAAGCCGGTTGGCTTTTTCATGGAGCAGCGACGGCATTGGGAAGCGATGGGCGGCAGGCAGGTCGATGCCGGCCTTTTGCATGTGGTCGGCAAGCATCGCCGTCGCGGCTTCGGAGGTGCAGAAGGCCGCCGCCCCGGACCGCGCCAACGCCTCCAGGTTGGGGCCGAAGACCGATTGCATCTTGCCCTTACCGACAAGGTCTGGCCGCATGGTCGGGATCATGTCGTGACACAGGAAGGCCATGTCGCCGGCGCCCAACAGCGCCGACGGGTTCTCGCCGACCAGGATCCAATGACTGATCAAAACGAGTGAGCGTTCGGCCGAAGTGTCGTTGCCTGCCGCAGGAAGCCTGACCAGGCCGGTCTTGAGGCCCGCCCTGCGACAAAGACGATAGGCACGCACAAGCAGCTTTGTCGCGGCATAAACGGGCCCTGCCCGGCCGTTGGCGACAGTCGTTGCGAGCTGCCGATCCGCCTCCCTTTTCGCCATCGGATAGCGCCGCACCGCTTCGAAGGCCTGCCGCAACGCGGCAAGGGGCCTGCGCCTCGGACGCAGTCGTATCGGCGCGATGTCGTGGATGCCCAGCTGCTCCATCTCGAAATTCTCGAGCGGCCGGAAGCGTCGGCTCGAAAGATCGAGCGTCACGACCTCGATGTCCGGGTCCGGGTCGGCCAGAGCCGCCCTGACCATGAAATCCTCGACCCGCTGGATGCCGGCGAGCGCGCCGCGCCAGGCGAGCAGGCCGGTCGCGTCGATGCGGATTTGTCGTTTCTTGCCGCGGGTTTCTTCCGTCGCGTCCGGCAGCGGGACTGATTTCTTCTTGGACATTGCCCCTGCGATCACGAAGCGATTCGCCGCTTCTTATCCAGATTTGACAGAGGACGAAAGCCGACCGACTGGGACCATCGCAATTAACGGCAAGGATGCATATTGCAAGCAGATACAATCTTAGGTAGTTGAAATAAGGCAGCACGACGCGAGGGGGGAGCCATGCGCGGTGTAATAATTCATTACGACCAGGATCAGGACTACGGCTATGTCAACGGCGTTGACGGCAAGCGCTACATCTTCAGCCGCGGCGACCTGGCCCAGGACATGGCGCTGACCAGAGGTGCGCCAGTCGAGTTCGTTCCGGACGACGGCACTGCGCACGGTATCGTAGCCGCAAGATCGGGAAAGCAATTGCTGAATCGGAATCCGCCGCAGCGCGGACTCGCTGCCGAAACCCCTTCCGCAAAGTCCATGGGGCTGTGGGCATATTTCCTACGTGCGCTGGGCGACGACTACCGCAATTTCGCAGGCCGGGCCCGCCGTAAGGAGTTTTGGGCATTCCATCTCTGGCTCTTGGTCGTGTTCGCCGCGCTGTTCGGTTTCGGCATTCTGCTGAATCTGGCGATAAGCGGCTTCGATGATGGTCCAAGGACCTCGATCGGATACATTCCTGCGTTGCTCTTCATGCTGGTAGCAATCCTGCCGTCGATCGCGATCGTCGTGCGGCGTCTGCACGACGCCGGGCTGACCGGCTGGCTCGTCTTGCTTTGCTACACGCCCTTGGGGGCCGTTGCCTTTCCCATCTTTGGGCTTCTTCCCTCTCAATTTGGGGAGAACCGGTGGGGTCCGGTGCCAGCTGGCGTCAGGTTCTAACGACCGTCTTCAGCGCGTCACCGGACAGCCGCAGAAAGACCTTCTGGCCATGGCGCTCGGCGCCGAGGCTTGCGTAAAAGCGCAGCGCGCCTTCGTTCCAGTCCTCGGTCGTGAAGTCGATGCGCCCGATGCCCTTGTCGAAGCATTGGCTGGCGAGAAAACCGATCAGGGCGCGGCCAACACCCTGATTTCGCGCGCAGTCCAGCACGAACAGATCCTTCAGGAACATCAGCCGCCGCAGGTCGACCCCGGGATGCGCGATCGCGACGGATGCCAGGCCCGCGACCTCACCACTCGCGAAGGCCAGCGCGAAATGCGGATAGGCCGGGCTTTCGTCCCTGAGCCATTGCAGCACTGTCGCCGTGGCATGGCCGTGATCGAGCGGCGCCTGGCGGTAATGCGCCGCCATCTCGCACAGCACGATGGCGAGCGCACCGGCATCGTCGGTCGTCGCCCAGCGGACGTCGACCGCCACGTTCAGCCCAGGAACTTGGCGATGATTGCGTCGCCCATCTCGGTCGTGCCGACTTCGGTCATGCCGGCCGAGAAAATGTCCTTGGTGCGCAGGCCATCGTCGAGCACCGCGGCAATTGCCCCTTCCAGCTTGTCGGCCTCGGCCACCATGCCGAAGGAATAGCGCAGGCACATGGCGAAGGACGCGATCATCGCAATCGGGTTGGCGATGCCCTTGCCCGCGATGTCGGGCGCCGAGCCGTGCACCGGCTCGTAGAGCGCCTTGCGCTTCTTGGTCTTCACATCAGGCGCGCCGAGCGAGGCCGAAGGCAGCATGCCGATCGAGCCGGTGAGCATGGCGGCGATGTCGGAGAGCATGTCGCCGAACAGATTGTCGGTGACGATCACGTCGAACTGCTTCGGCCAGCGCACCAGCTGCATGCCGCCGGCATCGGCCAGCATGTGGTCGAGCTTGACGTCGGAATATTTCGCCTTGTGGGTCTGGCTGACCACCTCGTTCCACAGCACGCCCGACTTCATGACGTTGCGCTTTTCCATCGAGGTGACGTGCTTCTTGCGCGTGCGGGCGAGCTCGAACGCGACGCCCGAAATGCGCTCGATCTCGAAGGTGTCATAGACCTGCGTGTCGATGCCGCGCTTCTGGCCGTTGCCGAGATCGATGATCTGCTTCGGCTCGCCGAAATAGACGCCGCCGGTGAGCTCGCGCACGATCAGGATGTCGAGACCTTCGACCACTTCCTGCTTGAGCGAGGAGGACGCCGCCAGCGCCGGATAGCAGATCGCCGGCCGCAGGTTGGCGAACAGCTCCATGTCCTTGCGCAG
>NZ_JANINM010000069.1:0-1834 GCF_024509055.1 Mesorhizobium sp.
AGAACAATGATGGCAATGTCGAAACCGCTGAAACCCATTTCGTTTCTCCCTCAAAGGCGGCGACCTCACGGAATCACTTAAGTGTGTTTCCGCATTGTTACAATCAGGTGATCGCTAATATTGGTTAGCGGAAGCTTTTGCGCACCCGTTTCAGGGCCGGTCGATGAAGCCGGTCACACCCAGCCTGAGAGCTCGCGCCGCACCAGCGCCTCGATCACCGCCATGCCTTCGGCGCTGTCGTTTAGGCAGGGAATGTGGGCGAATTTCTCGCCGCCGGCATGGTGGAAGGTCTCGGCCACCTCGCGGCCGATCTCATCCAGCGTCTCGATGCAGTCGACGGAAAAGCCCGGATTGACGATGGCTATCGATTTGACACCGTCCTTGCCCAGCTTCTCGACGGTGACGTCGGTGTAAGGCTTCAGCCATTCCTGCGCGCCGAAGCGCGACTGGAAGGTGGTGATGAGTTTCTTCTCGTCCCAACCGAGCCTGGCCCGCAGCAGCCGCGTCGTCTCCAGGCAATGCGCCTGATAAGGGTCGCCCTTGTCTGAATAGGGTTTCGGGATGCCGTGGTAGGATGTGATCACGACCTCCGGCTCGAAATCGAGCGTCGCAAGGTGCTTCTCGATCGAATGCGCAAGCGCTTCGATATAGACCGGCTCGTCGTAATAGGGCGGCACGCTGCGGATCGCCGGCGCATGCCTGATCTTCATCATCGCCCGGAACAACTGGTCGTTGGCGGTCGCCGTCGTCGTCGCCGAATATTGCGGATAAAGCGGAACGGTGAGGATGCGCTCGCAACCTTGCTCGACCAGCCGGCGTGCGACGCTTTCGGTCGAGGGATTGCCATAGCGCATTGCCCAGTCGACCGTGACGTTGGGCAGGTCGCGGAGTGCTGCGGCCAGCTTCCCGGCCTGCGCACGGGTGAAGGTGCGCAGCGGCGACTCGTTCTTTTCCCGGTTCCAGATTCTGGCGTAGTTGGCGCCTGACTTCTTCGGCCGCGTCGTCAGCACCAGCCCGTAGAGGATCGGATACCAGATCGCCTTGTTGAGCTCGATGACGCGCGGATCGGAGAGGAATTCCCGGAGGTAGCGCCACATCGGCTTGAACTCGGTGCCGTCGGGCGTGCCGAGATTGACCAGCATGATGCCGATCTTGCCTGCTTTCACCGCAGCAGCGCCGGCCGGCGTCTGGCTGGCGGTCTCGGCGGCTTTCGCATTGATAGGGGTGGCAAGGGTCATCGCGGTCTCCACGCGGCAAAACTAGCGATGCCCCGCCGGTTTTCAATGCCGCGTCTGGCCGCACCTTAGTGCGAGATGGGTTGTCATTGAATGCCATCTCGCTCCAAATGCTGTCTCTGAAGCGTGATCCTCTCCGAAAAGTCTGCAGCTCTTCGGGACCACGCTCTCTATCCCGTTCTCGCCAGAAGGCGGAACACCCACCCGGGTTTCCCGGGCGGATGCCATGAAATTTCCGGGAATTGCTTACTTCGCGGCAGGAATGGTCAGCGTCGCACCAAGCGGCAGACGGCGTGGCTTGTAGTCCTTGTTGGCCTCGGCGATCAGCATCCACTTGCTGGCGTCGCCATAGGCTTGCTTCGCCAGACCCCAATAGGTGTCGCCGGCGGCGATCACATGGCTGGTCTCGGCCTGCTTTGCTTCGGCAGGCGCCGCGTGTGCCGGCTTGGCCGGTTCGGTTGCTGCAGGGGCAGGGGCGGATGCCGCTGTCTCGGCGGGTTTCGCCGGCTCAGTCGGCTTGGCCGGCTCGGCAGCGGGCGTCGTTGCCGAGATGTCGGTGATGCGGCCGTCGAGCTTTGGGGTGTATGGGCGGTGGGCGC
>NZ_JANINM010000069.1:1934-5761 GCF_024509055.1 Mesorhizobium sp.
GCCGAGATGTCGGTGATGCGGCCGTCGAGCTTTGGGGTGTATGGGCGGTGGGCGCCCAGATAGTCGGCCACCACCTGCTCGAGGCCCGGGCCGTAATCGTAGGCGTCGGTGCCCTTTTCGGCGAAGACGTTGTAGCCGTCGCCGCCCTGGCGGACGTAGTTGTTGGTGGCGACGAGGTACTGCTTGTCCGGGTTGATCGGCGCCCACGCGCCGTTCTCCATGACCTCGACCGACTTGACGCGGCCGGCATTGGGGGCGACTGACCTGTCGAAAGCGTATTTGAGTCCCGCCACCTGCGGGAAGCGCCCGGCGCCGTCCTCGATCTGGCTGAGCCCGCTTTCCAGTCCGGCGACCAGATCCTTGCCGGAGATCTTGAACGTCGCCAGCGTGTTCTGGAACGGCAGCACGGTCAGCACGTCGCCCATGGTGACCTTGCCCTGGCCGATCGAGGCGCGCAGGCCGCCGCCGTTCGAAATGGCGATCTCGACGCCCTGGCCCTTCGTGCGGTCGAGGATTGCGTCGGAGACGAGATTGCCCATCTCGCATTCGTGGACGCGACAGCTTTCGCGGCTGCCGTCGATGGGCTTGGTGGTCTCCGCGACCTCCTTGTTCTTCAACGCCTCGATGGGCCCGCCGAGCTCCTTGATGCGGGCAAGCACCGCCGGGTCGGGCGTGATCGACTTGTCCAGATAGATAGGGTTGCCGCTCGCTTCCTTGACCTTGCCGTCATCGTCGAAAACGACCTTGAACTCGCCGAGATATTTCGAATAGGCGGCCGCCTGCACGACGGGCACCTTGTAGCCGCCGGGATTGTCGACCATCGTCGGATATGGACCCTCGGCTTTAGGGTCGGTGTTCGACAAAAGCGTATGGCTGTGACCGCCGACCACGACGTCGATGCCCGGTATCTTGGCGATGACGTCGCGCTCGCGATTATAACCGATATGGGTCACCGCGATGATCTTGTTGACGCCTTGCGCCCTCAGCTTCTCGACCTCTGCCGTGATCGACTTGACGTCGTCCTCGATGGCAATGTTCGGGCCGGGGGAGGAGAGCTCGGGCGTGTCGTTGGTGACGGCGCCGACGATGCCGATCTTCTGGCCGCCAACCTCCACAACGATCGAGGGCTTGATCTTGCCTGCCGCCCTGGACTTGTCGTTGGGCACGACATTGGCGCTGATGATCGGGAACTTCGCCTTGTCGAGGAAAGGCACAAGCGCGCTCTCGCCGTCATCGAATTCGTGGTTGCCGAGCGTCACGGCGTCCGGTTTGATCTGATTGAGGAATTCCTCTTCCACGGCGCCTTTGTAGGTGGTGTAGAACAGCGATCCTTGGAAACTATCGCCAGCGTTGAGCAGCAACACGTTCTGCCCCTCGAGCTTCTTGCGCTCTTGCGCGATAGCGGTGATTAACCGGCCGGCGCCGCCGATGCACTCGCCCTTGGTCTCCTCCTCGGCCGAGCAGGTGGACTCGTATTTATTGTTGCCTTCGATGCGGCTGTGCCAGTCGTTGAAATGCAGGATGTTCAGCGTGTAGTCGGCAAAAGATACTCCGGCAGACAGGCCAAGCGTCGAGGCGGACAAAACCAGAATGGCGGCGATCTTCTTCATCTTCGTCTCCCGGATAAGCTGACTTGAAGTGTTTAAGGTCCGCGCTTGACTGGAACATTACAGCCAGCTTCGGATCATGTTCACATCGCGTTCCAGCCGATGCAAGCGGAAATCGGGAAGTGATTTGCCGGCGCAAAAAAGGACGGCGGCTCGCGCCGCCGTCCTGTCCTTGAAACGGATCGTTCGGTTCAAGAGCGTCGGGTAAACACAAAATTCTTCCCAGCCGCATCTGTGCAGTTCAGTTGGTTGATGGATACCAGCAGGCAATTCGTATGGATGGGCGTCTGGCGAATTAGCGAGGTGCCCGTGATCTCGAGCGATGTGGCGCCGGTCATGGTGTAGGTACCCTCAGCAAATTTCTCGCCGGTCTGGGCGGCGACTGTTGTGTACTTTCCGCCGGCAAAGGTCGAAACCGCTTGGCCCGTGGCGTCTATCCACGAACCCTCGACTCCCTTGGGCGTCGCCATGGGGGGCGGCCCGGACGGACCGGTGGTGCTGCAGGCGGCGGCGGCCAGAAGGCTTGCCGCGGCGCTCGCCGAAAGCAATTTGCGCGCGATGGTCATTCGAAAATCCTCTCCTCTCGCACCGGTCCGAAATCCGTTCCTATTTCCGGAAAGCGCGATGCGTTTGTTCAAAGTGCTGGAGCATGGTTCATGCGTCCGAACAGACGCACGTCGCTCCAGGCCGCAGCTTTTCAATCGCCCGATTTCCGGGCGATTGCAAGGAGGTGAGGGGTATCGGCTTGGCCGCTATCGCACGAGGATGTTGCGGAACTGCCACGGATCGCTCTTGTCGAGATCCTCCGGGAAAAGACCCGGGCGGTTATCGAGCGGCGTCCAGTCGGTGTAGTGGCCCTTGACCGGTCCGAGATAAGGCAATTGGACTTCCAGGCAGCGCTTGTAGTCCATCTCGTCGGCTTCGACGATGCCGGCCTCAGGGTTTTCGAGCGCCCAGACCATGCCGGCCAGGACCGCCGAGGTGACCTGCATGCCGGTGGCGTTCTGATAGGGCGCCAGCTTGCGCGCCTCGGCCAGCGACAGCTGCGAACCGTACCAGTAGGCATTCTTGTCGTGGCCATAGAGCAGCACGCCAAGCTCGTCGACACCGTCGACCAACTCGTTTTCGTCGAGCACGTGGTGCACCGGCTGGGGCTTACCGGCGGCGCCGAACATCTCGTCCAGCGACAGCATGGCGTCGTTGCAGGGATGATAGGCGTAGTGGCAGGTCGGGCGATACTGGACCTTGCCCTTCTTCGAGCGCACGGTGAAGAAATCGGCGATCGAGATCGCCTCGTTGTGCGTCACGAGCAGGCCGTATTGCGCGCCAGGCGTCGGGCACCATGACCGCACCCGCGTGTTGGCGCCGGGCTGTTCCAGATAGATCGCGGCCTTGGAGCCGTGCTTGTGCTTCTTGCCGTTCTTCGGCATCCAGGTCTCATGCGTACCCCAGCCGAGCTCGGCCGGCTGCAGGCCCTCGGAAATGAACCCTTCGACCGACCAGGTATTCCAGAAGACGTTCATCGGCTTCGGCTTCTTGGTGCGCTGGGTGTCGCGCTCGGCGATATGGATGCCCTTGACGCCGGCCTTCTTCATCAGCTTGGCCCAGCCCTCGCGGTCTTCCTGCGCGGGTTCGGAAAACTCGAGACCGAGATCGGTCGCGAGGTTGACCAGCGCTTGCTTAACGAACCACGAGACCATGCCGGGATTGGCGCCGCAGGTGGACACAGCGGTCGGGCCGCCCGGCTTGTCGTGCTTTTCCTTGATCATCGCCTCGCGCAACGCATAGTTGGTGCGGCTGGCATTGTCGGCCTCGGCATCGAAGTAGAAGCCGAGCCACGGCTCGACGACGGTGTCGATATAGAGCACGCCGAGCTTGCGGCAGAGCCGCATGAGGTCGACAGAGCCGGTGTCGACCGAAAGGTTGACGCAAAAGCCCTGGCCACCGCCATTGGTCAGCAGAGGCGTCAGGAGCTTCTTGTAATTCTTCTCGGTCACGGCTTCCTGGACGAAGGCGATGCCGCGCTCGTCGAGCAGCTTGCGGTCGGTGTCGAGGGGGTCGACGACGGTCATGCGCGACTTGTCGAACTTGAAATGGCGTTCGATCAGCGGCAGCGTTCCCCGCCCGATCGAACCGAAGCCGATCATCACGACAGGACCGGTGATTTCACCGTAAACGGGCCAGTTTTCATTCGCCATTTTTTCGCACACTCCTTCAAAC
>NZ_JANINM010000070.1 GCF_024509055.1 Mesorhizobium sp.
CAATCGCTGAGGTTGGCGCGAGGCACCCCCCTCTGCCCTGCCGGGCATCTCCCCCTCAAGGGGGGAGATTGGCTGCTTAGGGGGCCGGCACTCCTTCTGCAACGGCCAGGCTGCAAACGTCGGCGATTGGCGAAACCGTCAGCGACATCTGATCTCGCCCCTTGAGGGGGAGATGTCCGGCAGGACAGAGGGGGGTGCTGCCCCCGCCGGCGTCTCAATAAATCCTCCATAGCCAACGCCCCATCCCCTGGCCCACCGCTCCCGCCTTTATCCATCCATCCTTATCGGCTAAGGGGCAGCCAACGATCTCTTACCCCGGACGTCCGCCCCAAATGACCGCCAAGCCAAAACCTCTGTTCCTCGGTATCGATACCGGCGGCACCTATACTGATGCCGTGCTGTGGTCGGAGGAAGGCGGCCCGAAAGGCAAGGTTCTGGCCAAGGCCAAGGCGCTCACCACGCGCCACGACCTTGCCGTCGGCATTTCCGGCGCGGTCGATGCGGTGCTGGAAAAGGCCGGCACCGATCCGGCGGCGATCAAGCTGGTGTCGATGTCCACCACCTTGGCCACCAATGCGCTGGTCGAAGGCCAGGGCGGCCGCGTGGCGCTGGTCATGATCGGCTTCTCCGAGGCCGATCTCGCACGGGATGGTTTGAAGACCGCGCTAGGTACCGATCCGGTCGTCTTCTGCCCCGGCGGGCATGACGTGCATGGCAATGCGGCAAAGCTCGACCTCTCCGGCCTCGAGGCGGCGCTTCCCGAACTTGGCGGCTCGGTGTCGGGCTTTGCCGTCTGCGCCTACTTCGCCACCCGCAACCCGGCGCATGAGCTCGCCGCCCGCGACATGATCCGCGAAAAGACCGGCCTGCCGGTAACCGCGAGCCATGAATTGTCGGCCAAGCTCGGCGGTCCGCGCCGCGCGCTCACCACGCTGCTCAATGCCCGGCTGATCTCGATGATCGACCGGCTGGTCGCCGCGACCGAGGGCTTTCTCGCCAAGCGCGGCATCGCGGCACCCTTGATGGTGGTGCGTGGCGACGGCGCGCTGGTGTCTGCGGCCTTCGCTCGTCAGCGGCCGATCGAGACCATCCTCTCCGGCCCCGCAGCCAGCCTTGTCGGCGCCCGCCACATGACCGGTCTCGACGACGCCATGGTGTCGGATATCGGCGGCACCACGACGGACGTCGCCGTGCTCGACGGCGGCCGCCCGCGCCTTGACCCGGAAGGCGCGACTGTCGGCGGCTTCCGCACCATGGTGGAAGCGGTGGCCATGCGCACCTTCGGCCTGGGCGGCGACTCCGAAGTTGCCCTGGAGGATGGCGCGCTCAATCCGAAAATCCTGCTTGGCCCGCGCCGCCTGGTGCCGCTGGCGCTGGCCGGCATGGTGCATGGCGAGGCGGTGACATCGGAGCTGGAAAGGCAGTTGCGCGCGCCGAACCCAGGGCGCATGGACGGGCGCTTCGCAGTACGCACTGGCGTGCCGGACAGGCTGGCCGCGGGCCTCACCGCGCCCGAGGCAAAGCTCTATGAGGCGATAGGTTCGACACCGCTTGCGCTCGACAGGCTGCTCACGTCGAATGCCCAGAACGCCACGTTGAACCGGCTGGTGTCGCGCGGCCTGGTGCATGTCTCCGGCTTCACGCCTTCGGATGCCGCCCATGTGCTGGGCAAGCAGGCCAACTGGGACCCGGCCGCCGCGCGTCTCGGCGCCGAGCTCTTCGCCCGCCGGCGTGACGGCCGCGGCCAGGCGATCGCGGCAACGCCGGAAGCGCTTGCCGAGCGCGTTCTCGTCACGCTGACGCGCTGGTCGGCCGAATATATCCTCGAAACCGCCTTTGCCGAGGACGGACTGGACGGCGCGGCGACTGTCGCGCATGCGCTGGTGCAGCGCGCCGTCGACGCCCACCCCGGCATTGCCCGCTTCACCGTTGCGCTCGACCGCCCGGTCATCGGCCTCGGCGCCTCGGCGCCCCTTCATTATGCCGGCCTGCCGCCGCTCATCGGCAATGGCTGCGTGGTGCCGGAGGACACCGATGTCGCCAATGCGCTCGGCGCCGTGGTCGGCCAGGTGCGCGTCTCCGCCGAAGCCCGCGTCAGCCAACCCCAGGAAGGGCTGTTCCGGCTCTCGTCCGGGCAGATGGTGCGCGATTTCACCGACGAGGCGAAGGCGATCGCCGCGGCCGAAGCCGATGTGCGGGCGATCGCCGCCCAGCGCGCCAGGGATGCCGGCACCGACAGCGCCGAGATCGATGTCGTCACCGAGTTCAAGGTCTCCACGGTGGAAAGCCAGCGCATGTTCATCGAGGCGCATGTGGTGGCGGTGGCGTCGGGGCGGCCGAGGATTGCGGTGTGAACGGAAGGGGAGGTCGCGGCCCTTCACCCTAAGCCGAATTGACCCTTGCGCCTCAACATGCCAAACGCCCGGCAAAGCTTACCATCTGGAGAAGCCCTGATGACCAACCGCATTGAGATCGCCGGGTTGCAAATCGCCCGGGAGCTCCATGACTTCGTGGCCGAGGAGGCCGCAGTCGGCACCGGCATCGACGCCGAGCAATTCTGGACCGGCTTCTCCGATATCGTCCACGACCTCGCGCCGAAGAACCGCGCCCTGCTCGCCAAGCGCGACGCCATCCAGGAAAAGCTCGACGACTGGTATCGCGCCAACGGCGCGCCGATCGATATGGCGGGTTACAAGGACTTCCTGAAGGAGGTCGGCTATCTCGTGCCGGAAGGCCCGGCGTTCAGCGTCGGCACCGAGAATGTCGATCCGGAAATCGCGGTCGTGGCCGGGCCGCAGCTGGTCGTGCCGGTGATGAATGCGCGCTATGCGCTCAATGCCGCCAATGCACGGTGGGGCTCGCTCTACGATGCGCTCTACGGCACCGACGCCATTCCCGAGACCGGCGGCGCCGAGAAGGGCAAGGGTTTTAATCCCACGCGCGGCGCCAGAGTCATCGCCTGGGCAAAGGATTTCCTCGACCAGTCCGTGCCGCTGACCAGCGGCAAATGGGCCGGCGTCAACGGGCTGTCGGTCGAGAACGGCACATTGAAGCTCGGTGAGGGCGCGGGCGCCACCACGCTAGCCCACCCGAAGCAGTTCGCCGGCTACCGCGGCGATGCCGCCAATCCGGAGGCCGTGCTGCTGGTCAAAAACGGCCTGCATATCGAGATCGTCATTGATCGCGCCAACCAGATCGGCAGGACCGATCCGGCCGGCATCGCCGACGTCATCCTGGAGTCGGCTTTGACCACCATCCAGGACTGCGAGGATTCGGTCGCCGCCGTCGATGCGGAAGACAAGGTCGTCATCTACCGCAATTGGCTCGGCCTGATGAAGGGCGACCTGGCGGAAGAAATCACCAAGGGCGGCATGACTTTCACCCGCAAGCTCAATGCCGACCGCCGCTACACCGCGCCGAATGGCGGCCAGTTGCTGCTGCCCGGACGTTCGCTGATGCTGGTGCGCAATGTCGGTCACCTGATGACCAATCCGGCGATAACCGATCGCGACGGCCATGAAGTGCCGGAAGGCATCATGGATGCCGCGATCACCGCGTTGATCGCCTTGCACGATGTCGGCGCCGACGGCCGACGGATGAATTCCCGCGCCGGCTCGATGTATGTGGTGAAGCCGAAGATGCACGGCCCTGAGGAGGTCGCCTTCGCCGTGGAGATATTCGACCGCGTCGAGGCGCTGCTCGGCATGCCGAGGAACACCATCAAGATGGGCATCATGGACGAGGAGCGGCGCACCACCGTCAACCTCAAGGAAGCGATCCGCGCCGCCAGGGAGCGCGTGGTGTTCATCAACACCGGCTTCCTCGACCGCACCGGCGACGAGATCCACACCTCGATGGAAGCCGGCCCGATGATCCGCAAGGGCGACATGAAGCAGGCCGCCTGGATTTCCGCCTACGAGGCCTGGAACGTCGACACCGGGCTGGAATGCGGGCTGGCCGGCCATGCCCAGATCGGCAAGGGCATGTGGGCGATGCCCGACCTGATGGCGGCGATGCTGGAACAGAAGATCGCGCACCCGAAGGCCGGCGCCAACACCGCCTGGGTGCCCTCGCCGACCGCGGCGACGCTGCATGCCACGCACTACCACAAGGTGGATGTGCACGCCGTGCAGGCGGCGCTGAAGAGCCGGCCGAAGGCGAAGCTCGACGATATTCTGTCCGTGCCGGTGGCCGTGCGGCCGAACTGGACGCCGGACGAGATCCAGCGCGAGTTGGACAACAATTCGCAAGGCATCCTCGGCTACGTCGTGCGCTGGATCGACCAGGGCGTCGGCTGCTCGAAAGTGCCTGATATCAACGACGTCGGCCTGATGGAGGACCGCGCCACGCTGCGCATCTCCTCGCAGCACATCGCCAACTGGCTGCGCCACAAGGTGTGCTCGGAAATCCAGGTCAGGGACTCGCTGCAGCGCATGGCGGCCATCGTCGACCTCCAGAATGTCGGCGATCCGCTCTACAAGCCGATGGCTGCGGACTTCGATCACTCCATCGCCTTCCAGGCCGCCTGCGACCTGGTGTTCAAGGGAACAAGCCAGCCGAACGGCTATACCGAGCCGGTGCTGCACAGGCGGCGGCTGGAGCTGAAGGCGCGGGACTGAGGTCTCACTCCCCTCGGAGGAGGGGACGCCGAGCTTCAGTTCAGCCCTAGCGTTCCCCTCAGCTTCGACAGGTCCTCGGCCAGCGCCGTCACCGGGCCGGCCAGTGCTTTGCGGTCGCTCTCCGACAGCTTGTCGTAGGTCTGGAAGCCATCGGCCGTCTTATATTTCGACAGGATCGTATCGACGGTGGCGAAATTGTCGTTCACGGTCTTGATCAGATCCGGGTTTTCCTTCGAAGCCAGCGGCTCGACCAGCGCCACAATCTTCTGCGCGCCGTCGATGTTGGCCTGGAAGTCCCAAAGGTCGGTATGGCTGTAGCGGTCCTCCTCGCCGGAGATCTTCGAGGAGGCCACTTCTTCCAGCAGGCTGGCTGCACCGTCGACCGCCTTTTCCGGCGGCACCGTCAGGCCGGCGACACGCTTCTGCAGGTCCAGCACATCGGCATAGAGCTTGTCGGCAAGCGGGGCGAGACCATCGGTGGTGTTCTGGTTGAACAGGCCGTACTCGATGCGATGGAAGCCATAGAAATCGGCGGACTTTTCCTTCTGCTCATGGTCGTCGGCGCGCGAGTCGATGGCGGTGTCGAGGTCGGAGAACAGTTCCGCGATCGGCTCGATCGTCTCGTAGTTGACGCGGGCTGGCGCGTAGAGCGCCTTGGCCTTGGCGAGATCGCCGGCCTTGACCGCATCGGTGAAGGCCTTGGTGTCCTTCACCAGCGTGTCGATCTTGCCCTGCACATAGATCTTGTAGTCGGCGATCGGCTGCACGAGATCAAGCGGTGACACGGCGGCCAGCGCCGGCGCGAAGCTGGCCGACAGCGCGACCAGCGATATGGCCAATTGACGTTGGAACTTCATGGGATGTCCTCTCCGTTTCGGGAATTCGGGGATCAGCTGTGGGTGTTAGATGACGCGGCCGCCTCAAGCAGCGAGCGGCCGAGATGGTCGTTCTCGTCCCTCACGCCGGGCAGCGCGAAGAAATAGCCGCCGCCGAACGGCTTGATGTATTCCTCCAGTGGCTCGCCGCTCAGGCGGTTCTGGACGGCGATGAAGCCCCGTTCGAGATCGGCCTGGTAGGCGATGAACAGCAGGCCCATGTCCATCTGGTTGGCCTTGCTGACGCCGTTCGA
>NZ_JANINM010000071.1:0-60472 GCF_024509055.1 Mesorhizobium sp.
ATCCCGGCGCCGATGCCCAGACGGTGGAGAATTCGGTGACCAAGGTCATCGAGCAAGGCATGACCGGGATC
This sequence comes from Mesorhizobium sp., assembly GCF_024509055.1. Lineage (GTDB taxonomy): Bacteria > Pseudomonadota > Alphaproteobacteria > Rhizobiales > Rhizobiaceae > Mesorhizobium. The sequence continues at coordinate 72 of NZ_JANINM010000071.1, forward strand.
GACAATCTCGACTATATGACGGCGACGTCGACCTCCACCGGCGCGGCCTCGATCACGCTGACCTTTACCAGCGCCGCCAATCCCGACACTGCCCAGGTGCAGACCCAGAACAAGTTGCAGCTGGTGCAGTCGCAGCTGCCGCAGGTCGTCCAGAGCAACGGCATCACCGTCTCCAAGTCCTCGACCGGCTTCCTGATGGTCATCGGCTTCGTCTCCTCCGACGGCAAGATGAATTCGACCGACCTCGCCGACTACGTCAACGCCACCGTCAACGACACGCTGAAGCGCGTCGAGGGCGTCGGCTCGACGCAGCTTTTCGGCTCCGGCTATGCGATGCGCATCTGGCTCGATCCGGACAAGCTTGCCAAATATGCCTTGATACCGAGCGATGTGGCCTCGGCCATCCAGGCGCAGAACACGCAGGTTTCCGCCGGCCAGCTCGGCGGCCTGCCGGCGCGCAAGGGCCAGCAGCTCAATGCCACCGTGACGGCCAAGAGCCGCCTGCAAACCGCCGAGCAGTTCCGCAACATCATCCTGAAGAGCAACACCGACGGCTCGCTGGTGAGGCTGAACGACGTCGCCAGGGTCGAGATCGGCGCCGAAAGCTACACCACGTCCGCTCACTATAATGGCAAGCCGTCGGCCGGCGTTGCCGTCAATCTGGCGACCGGCGCCAATGCGATAAGCACCGCCGAGGCAGTCCGCGCGACGATCAACCGCCTGAGTCCGACCTTCCCGCAAGGCGTCGAGGTGGTCTACCCCTACGACACCTCGCCCTTCGTGCGCCTGTCGATCGAGGAGGTGGTCAAGACGCTGGCCGAGGCGATCGTGCTGGTGTTCCTGGTGATGTTCATCTTCCTGCAGAACCTGCGCGCGACCATCATCCCTACGATTGCGGTGCCGGTCGTTCTGCTCGGCACCTTCGGCGTGCTTTCCTTCTTCGGCTATTCGATCAACACGCTCACCATGTTCGCCATGGTGCTTGCCATCGGCTTGCTGGTCGACGATGCCATCGTGGTGGTCGAGAATGTCGAGCGCGTGATGCAGGAGGACGGCCTGCCGCCGCGCGAGGCGACGCGCAAGTCGATGGGCGAAATCACCGGCGCGCTGATCGGCATCGCCACGGTGCTGTCGGCTGTGTTCGTGCCGATGGCCTTCTTCGGCGGCTCCACCGGCATCATCTACCGGCAATTCTCGGTGACCATCGTCTCGGCGATGGTGCTGTCCGTGCTGGTCGCGCTGGTGTTGACGCCGGCGCTCTGCGCAACGATCCTGCGGCCGCCCAAGGACCACGCGACCCAAAGAGGTCCGTTCGGTTGGTTCAACCGCGTCTTCGACCGCGGCACGCTCGCCTATCGCGACGGCTCGCACGGCATCATCAACCGGTCATGGCGCTTCCTGGCGGTCTTCCTCGCCATCGTCATCGCCGTTGGTTGGTTGTTCGTTCGGCTGCCGAGCTCGTTCCTGCCGGATGAGGATCAGGGCATCCTGATCACCAGCGTGCAGCTTCCGGTCGGCGCGACGCAGGACCGGACCGAGCGTGTGCTGGCCCAGGTCACCGATCATTATCTGAACGAGGAGAAGGACGCGGTCGACGGGGTGTTCACCGCCTCCGGCTTCGGCTTCGGCGGCGCCGGACAGAATGTCGGCATCGCGTTCGTGCGGTTGAAGGACTTCGACAAGCGCACGACGCCGGCCCTCGCGGCAAAGGCGGTGGCCGGCCGCGCCATGGGCGCCTTCGCCAAGATCAGGGATGCGCAGGTCTTCGCGCTTGCCCCTCCGGCTATCCAAGGCTTCGGCAACACCAACGGCTTCGATTTCTACCTGCAGGACGTCAATGGCGCCGGCCATGACGCGCTGATCCAGACGCGCAACCAGCTTCTGGGCCTGGCCAGCCAGAACAAGATGCTTGCCAACACAAGGCCCAACGGCCAGGAGGACCAGCCGCAATTCTCGGTCGACATCGACCAGGAAAAGGCAAGCGCGCTGGGCGTCGGCCTTGCCGACATCAACAGCACGCTCTCAACCGCCTGGGGCAGCAACTACGTCAACGATTTCATCGATCGTGGTCGGGTGAAGCCGGTTTATCTGCAGTCGGATGCCGACTTCCGCATGCAGCCGGAAGACCTCGACAAATGGCAGGTCCGCAACGCCGGCGGCGCGATGGTGCCGTTCTCGGCCTTCGCCTCCAGTCACTGGACCTACGGTTCGCCCCGGCTCGAACGCTACAACGGTTCGGCCGCGGTCGAGATCCAGGGAGCGGCCGCCGCCGGCGTGAGCTCGGGCGCCGCGATGGATGAGGTAGACAAACTGATTGCGCAACTGCCTCCCGGATACTCGCATGAGTGGACCGGACTGTCGCATCAGGAGAAGCTTTCCGGCAACCAGGCGACGGCGCTCTATGCCATATCCGCGCTCGTCGTCTTCCTGTGCCTTGCAGCACTCTACGAGAGCTGGTCGATACCGTTTGCCGTCATGCTCGCGGTGCCGATCGGCATCTTCGGCGCGCTCGCCGCGGCGAGCCTGTTCGGGCAGACCAACGATGTCTACTTCAAGGTCGGCCTGCTGACCACGATCGGTCTTGCCGCCAAGAACGCCATCCTCATCGTCGAGTTCGCCATCGAGCGGCAGGCGGCCGGAATGGGGCTGGTCGAAGCGACGCTGGAGGCGGCGCGGCAACGGTTGCGGCCGATCCTGATGACGTCGCTGGCCTTCATCCTCGGCGTCACGCCCCTGGCGATCGCCAGCGGTGCCGGCTCGGGCGCGCAGAACTCGGTCGGCATCGGCGTGATGGGCGGCATGATCGCGGCAACCGTGATCGGCGTGTTCCTGGTGCCGCTGCTGTTCGTCACGGTGCGCCGCATCTTCAAGGGCAAGGCGGCCAAACAGGATACGGGCGAGACGCCGGCGGCACTCAACCAGCAATAAAGGTTCTCTCATGACAGGTTTGGAACGCGGTCTGCTGACCGCGAAGGGGCTGCTTTTGCCTGCGTTTGGCGCTGTGCTGCTCTCGGGATGCGTGGTAGGCCCGGATTATCGGACGCCGCTATTGGCCGTGCCGGCGAGTTGGAGTGATCAGAAGCCGACGCAATCTGCCAAGCCGGCGCAGCTCTCCAGATGGTGGCAGCGGCTGCGCGATCCGGAACTGAACACGCTTGTCGAAGAAGCGGTTGCAGGCAATCTCGACGTCGCGACGGCGAAGGCCAGGATTCGCGAGGCGCGCGCAAGCTATCGCGAATCCGTCGGAACGCTGTTCCCGTCGGCCACCGGCTCCGCGTCCGCGACGCGCAACAAGACCGCAGCGACCACGGCGGGCAGAACGGCCAGCGACGTCTATGCCCAGTATCAGTCGGGCTTCGATGCCAGTTGGGAGCTGGATTTGTTCGGTGCCAACCGTCGGGGCGTCGAGGCCGCGCGTTACGGCGTGGACGCCTCCGAGGAGAACCTCCGCTCGACCCTGCTGACGCTCGTCGGGGACGTGGCCTCCAACTATGCGCAGGTGCGTGGCTATCAGGCCCGCATCGCGCTCGCCCGCCGCGCTGCCGCATCGCAAAGGCAGACCGCGGACTTAACCCGCATGATGGCCCAGGCCGGTACGGCAACGGCGGCGGATGTCGCCAAGGCGGTGGGACAGGCCGCCAGCACGGAGGCCGACGTCCCGACGCTGGAAGCAAGCTATGCCGAAGCCGTGCATCGCCTCTCGGTGCTTACCGGCAGGCCGCCCGCCGCGCTCAACGGCCGGTTGAAGCGCGGCGCGCCGATCCCTACGCCGCGTCTGCCGATTCCGGTTGGAATTCCGGCCGACATACTGCTTTCCCGCCCGGATGTGCGCATGGCCGAGCGGCAATATGCCCAGTACACCGCGAAGATCGGCCAGGCCGAGGCGGCGCGCTATCCATCCGTCAGCCTGACGGGAAACATCAGTACTGCCGCCTTCCAGCTCGGCGACCTCGGCAAGAACTCCACGATCGGCTGGTCGTTCGGGCCGACGCTGAGCGTGCCGCTGTTCAACGCTGGGCAATTGGAAGCCGCCGTCGACGTGGCGAGGGCCCAGCGAGACCAGTATTTCATCGCCTACAAGGCCTCCGTCCTAACCGCGCTCGAGGATGTGGAAAACGCGCTCGTATCGCTGGCGCAGGAGCGCGTAAGGAACGGCAAGCTTGCCTCCTCCACGAAATCCTACACCGATGCCGCACGGCTCGAGCGGGCGCGCTACAAGGCCGGCGAGACGAGCCTCCTCGATGTGCTGGATGCCGAGCGCTCGGCCTACTCCGCCGAGGACGCGCTCCTGCAGAGCCGGGTGTCGACCGCCACGGACTACATCGCCCTCAACAAGGCGCTCGGCGGTGGCTGGGACGGAATGCTCGACAGCACGAAGCCCGAAATCGTCGATGTGAGCACCGGCCCGCGGCTGGCGTCGAAGGCGCCGTGACACGAAATCTGCCTCATGCCCAAACGTCCGTTCAACGCTTCAACAAATCTCCGTGAGCAGCTGAAAGAAAACATCTACTATACTATAACCACGTCGAGGTAACGCCATGTCGCACATCTACGATCTTGGAACTGGTCTCGTCCGGCGCATCTATGAGAGGCGCATAGACACGCCACCGATTCTTGATTCCCGCATTCACTTTCCGAACGCCGCGAAGTTCGAGGCTGCCTGGCTGGGCATCCGCGACGAAGCGCTTGCCGTTCAGTTGAACAGGGCGCCGCGCTTCCACGACATCATGCCCGAGCAGGCAGACATCTCGGCCAATGACGGCCTTGACTGGCGCATGTTCGTGCTCAAGGCCTACGACATGACGATCCCGGAAAACCTCGCGCGGATGCCGGTCCTCAGCCGACTGCTTTCCGAATGCCCCGAGGTCAAGTCGGCGGCAATTTCCTTCCTGGCGCCGCGCAAGCACATCCCGCCCCACCGCGGGCCGTTTCGCGGCATCATGCGGTTTCACCTCGGCCTGGCCATCCCGAAGCAGGAAGATGGCCGTCCCGCGACGATCATGATGATCGACCATCAGGAGCGGCGAATCACCGACGGCGAAGGCATGTTGTGGGACGACACGTTCACGCACGAGGTCATGAACAGCTCCGATCAGCCCCGGGTCGCGCTTCTGCTGGATGTCTGGCGCCCGAAGATGCCCGTGGACCTGGAAATCCTGTCGCGGCTGATCGTGCGCGGCGTGCAGGTGGGAATGCACTACAGGGGCGTATCTTTCGCCGCCTGAACCGACCGAGGCGAAATGCCTACGCCCGTGCCTCGCGATACACCCTCGACCCGTTCGCGCGCTTGCTCGGAGACATCATGTCCCTGGCAAGCAACCCGCTGACGCGACAGAAGGCCATGAACGCCCGGCATGCTTCCTCGGTGCTCGCCACGTCGACCGTCGCGCCGAAACAGGCATTGAAGGCTGCTTCATAGACCTTGCCATGCCGCCGCCTCGGCCAATCCTGCAAAAAATCGAGCGCCTGTTCGACGCTGTAGATTTCCTCGACCGGCAGGCCGGGCGCGGGCGTTATACGCACCGGCACCTCGAATTGCAGTCTGTCCATTCCCTGTCTCCCGAGCTGGCGTCGAGCAAGCAACGCCGTTCGTGCCGAAAAGTTGCCTTGCCCGCCTTCTGGCCTAGGAATGTGACCTCAGTGCGGTCGCGGGCGAGTAGTTTGCGATCATTGCTAACGACAGCTTTCCAAAGTATTGCCCGGGTCAGGTCGTATTCTGCCGTGGACGAAAAGCATGAGCGAAATCCGGGTCGAGTCCCTCGTCAAGCAATATGGCGACACGACGGCGCTGGACGGTGTGTCGCTCGCCTTTCCGCCGGGCTCTTTCACCGCGCTGCTCGGTCCGTCCGGCTGCGGCAAGACGACGATGCTGAGGCTGATTGCCGGGTTCGAGGCGCCGTCGGAAGGTCGCGTGTTTTTCGGCGACAGGCTCGTCGCCGACCCGAAACGGCAGTTGCCGCCGGAAGCGCGCAATGTCGGCGTCGTCTTCCAGTCCTATGCGCTTTGGCCGCATATGGATGTCGCCGAAAATGTCTGCTATCCGCTGAGGGCCAGGCAGGTCGCCTCCGCTGATATCCCGGCGCGCGTCGCCGCGGTGCTCGACATCGTCGGCCTCGGCGATTTCGCGCAACGTCGCATCGACGAACTGTCCGGCGGCCAGAGGCAGCGCGTGGCGCTGGCCCGCTGCCTGGTGGCCGAAGCCAGGATCATCCTGTTCGACGAACCGCTCGCCAATCTCGACATGCATCTGCGCTCGGCGATGGTCGATGCCTTCCGCGACATCCACCGCCGCACCGGCGCGACGATTGTCTATGTCACGCACGACCAGGCCGAGGCGCTGGCGCTTGCCGACCGCGTCGCCGTCATGAGCGGGGGCAGATTGTTGCAGGCAGCGGCGCCGCAGGAAATCTACCGCTCCCCCGCCGACGCTGCCGTAGCCGGCTTCGTCGGACGCGGCAGCCTGATTTCGGGCAACACCGTCCACAATTCGGGCAGCACCTCGACGATCGACGTCGCCGGACATCGCGTTGCCGCGCGCAGCCTTGGCGAGCCGACCGGTGCGGTCAAGATCCTGCTGCGGCCCGAGGCGCTGCGCATCGCCACGGACGGCCTGCCGGCGACCGTGCTGGACAGTGTCTATCGCGGAGCGGTCCATGAGGTAAGGCTCGCGCTTTCCGGGCCGGGACAGCAATTGCTGGTCGACAGCACCGAGGCACTGGCGACCGGCGAGCGGGTGCATGTCGCGGTATCGGACGCCTGGGTCGTACCGGGCGCCTAAAGCAATTCCTGGAAAAATGTGAAACGGTTTTCCGTTCGGAATTACTTCAAACAAACAGAGAATTCAGCGCCAGGGTAGAATGCCTGCCGGCAGCCGACGGCCAAACCGGTCAAGCGTCAGAAGAAGCGCGATCACAACCACGATCGTCGAGACGGCAATCGCGGCCGCCTGAGTGCCAAGCCCTGCCTCTTCCAGGCTGAACAACACGACGCCCAGCGTCTCCTTGCCGCTCGACCATAACAGCGCGGACACGGTCAGTTCGTTGAAGGCGCTCATGAATACGAGCAGGCCGCCGGCCACGGCGGCTGGGGCGGCCAGCGGTGCCGCGATGGTCCAGAGCCGACGAAACGGTCCGGCGCCGGACACCGCCGCCGCCTCTTCCAGATCGCGCGGGATCTGTCCGACCGCTGTTGCCACTGGCTTCATCGCCAGCGTCAAGAACCGCATCGCGTAGGCGACCAGGATGATCGACGCCGTCGCATAGAGGCTGCCTATCAGCGGCAGCGGTCGCAGGAACAAGAGGATGCAGGCGATCGCCAGCACGACGCCGGGGATCGAATAAGGCAGGTCGACAACGCTGCCGAGCACGCGCCGCCAGCGCCGGTCGAAACGCTCGAGCACGACAGCCATCGGAATGGCGCCGAGAGCCAGGATCAGAGCCGCGCCACTTGCGAGCAACAACGAGTTGCGGAAGGCGCGCACCGTCGAAGCCTGCCGCACAAGCACTTCCGTATAGTTGGCGACGGTTACCGTCTGCCAGGTGAGCGGCACGCCGAAAGAAGGCACCAGCGACGTCGCCAGCAGCGCACAGGACGGCAGCACGAGGATCAGGCCGATGACCAGCCAGCATAGGCCGGCAGCCGGCCAGCGATAACGTCCGAGTTCCAGTTGCGCGGGTGTGCCAGCGGCGAGGCGATGGCCGGCGCCGCGGAGCGCCACCGACTGGAACCCCATGCCGGCCAGCGCCAGTGCTCCGACAAGCACCGAGAGCGCTGCGATCTGCGGCAGCACGCTCGGCCCGAAGCTCGACAGGTCCTGATAGATCAGCGTCGGCAGCGTCAGGTAATTGACTGGCATGCCGAGCAGCGCCGGTATGCCGAAATTGCCGACGCCGGAAACGAAGGCGAGCGCCGCGGCTGCCACGACATAAGGGCGCACAACCGGGAGCACGATAGTCCGCAACACGCCGAGCGGCCCCGCCCCGCAGGACCTCGCCGCCTCGACCAGATCACGCGGCACACGTGACAGCCCCGCCCGCATGGTGATGAAGACGATCGGCGCGTGCTGCACGGCATAAAGCAGGATGATGCCGTTGCGGCCAAGCATCGGGTTGGGGGTGCCCGGCGGCGGCGCAAGGCCAAGCATCCCAAGCAATGTGCTCGACGGGCCGAAAAGGTGCAGCCAGGCCAGCGCCGTGACCTGCGGCGCGATCATCAGCGGCAGCAGGAGCAGAAAGCCGACGATCTTTCGTCCCGGCAGATCGGTCATGGTGACGACGATGGCAAAGGGAATGCCAAGGCAGAGCGCCAGAACCGCGCCGAAAGAGGCTGTGTCCAGCGTATGCCACATCGCGCGCAGCGCGGCGGGCCTGGCAAGCCGTGCGCCGAAGCCGGCGAGGTCGACCTCGCCTCCAGGTGCCACCGCAGCTATGACGAGGCGCGCCATCGGCAGCAGGCTGAGCACTGCGATGATCACAAGCACGGCCAGCGCCGACAGCCGCCGGCCAGTGATTGGGCCTGACGGCGTAAGGCCAAGCCCTTGCGAGGCGGGGCCAGACGCCGCGATGCTGGGTCCCGCAGACGGCAATGCTGCTTACTGGCTCATCACGGTGGTGAACTTTTCCTTGTTCGCGGCATCGTTGGCGAGCGCCGCCGCGGCGTCATAATCCAGCACCTTTATGGAAGCACGGTCGGGATAGCCCGCCGGGAGGGCGATGTCGGCGCGGGCCGGGATGTAGCCCATCTTGGCCGCGACTTCCTGGCCATCCTTCGACAGCAGGAAATCGACGAAAGCCTTCGCGGCTTCCTTGTTCTTGGCGGAGGAAAGGATCGCGACCGGCTCGGTGACGGCCGACACGCCTTCCTTCGGGAAGACGAACTCGACCGGCGCGCCCTTGGCCTTCTCGCGGATCGGCATGTAGTCGACGATCATGCCGAACAGCTTGTCGCCGCCGCTGACAGCCTTGAGCACATCGCCGTTGCCGCCACTGGCCTGCGCGCCGTTCTTGGCAAGGGCGCCGTAATAATCCCAGCCTTCCGGCAGATTGCCGGTGAGCGTCACGGTATGGATCATCGCCGCGCCCGAAGTCAGCGGGCTCGGCATGGCGATCAGGCCCTTGGCTTCCGGCTTCTTCAGGTCCTCCCAGCTGGTCGGCACGAAGGGCGCCTTGGTGTTGTAGACGATGCCGGTGGTGATCAGCTTGGTTGAGAAATAGGTCTTGTCCTTGTCGTAGAGCGCAGCGTCGAGGCCATCGGCTTTCGCCTCCGGATAGGCAAGCAGCCGACCTTCCTTCTTGAGGCCCTCCATGGTCACCACGTCGGCGATCAGGAGCACGTCGGCCTGCGGCTGGCCGGCTTCGATCTCGGCATGCAGCTTGGCCAGGATCTTCGGCGTGCCGTCGCGCACCCAGTCGACCTTGATGCCGGGATGCTTCGCCGTGAAGGCATCGACCGTCTGCTGGGCGTCGGTGTTCGGCTGGCTGGTATAGAGCACGAGCGTGCCGTCGGCGGCGGAAGCACTGGCCGCGGTGGATGCCAGCAAAATGGCGGCGAAGACGATCTGGCGCATGGGAAACCTGCTCTCGATGACAGCTGAGGGAAGTCCGGCGCTTCGCCGGGGCTGGAAAAGCTGACTAAAGCGCCAGGATAACCATCGTATGACAGGGCGACACTACCGCATCGCCCTTTCACCTGGCGGCCGCAGCCATTGCGGCTACTGGTTCGCTGGGTCTGTCTCGGCTTCAAAGGCCATGCGGCATACCATCATCAGCAGATAGGTGGACGGCACGGCGAAAATGACGCCAAGGACGATCGCCGCCGTCCCGTCCATATGAAGTGTTGCGGCGACCGCCCAATAGACGGTGCCGACGCAGATAACGGCTTGAACGGCGAGAAAAGAGGCCGCAGCCGCCGCGTGGGTAAGTGTCTTGAACGTCTTGATGCGTTGCATTTGAAAATCGTCCGAATGCGCGCCAGGCAACCGGCGAACGGCCAAGGGCCGTCGCCGGGTCGCGACGCGAAGAAATGTCTTGGAGGTGAAGGCTGCGGTCAGCGACCGCCTGATTCACGCGGTCGGCGGTGCGCGGGCCTGGTTGGTGTGCGAACGCGCGACGGCCACCAGGACCGGCGCCTTGCCGGCTTCGGCAGGCAACGCATGGCCAATAGCGAGCAATTCGGATGTCGGCGCAAGGGAGCCTGGATTGCCGCTGGTGAGCTTTGTGGGCAGCGGCCGTCCGGAGCGAACTTCAACCGCCTGTGTCTTGCCTGACGTCCGCAGCAGAGCGATCGTGTCGCCCTGCCGGTGCGCGCTGACGCCGGCGCCGCCCGAGATCGATGCTGTCGAGGCGGAAACGTCCGCCTGGGCGAAGCTCAGCAACGCGAGCATCAGCAGCGCCATCAGGCCCGCGCATGCGGTCCTGACTGGCAGCAACATCGATGTTCCGCGTTCCGGCGCCATCAAAGGCAAGTTCTCCTGATACCAGGACCCGCCTAACCCATCGAATGACCAAAGGAAAGGCGTGGTATGGTCCTTCGCCGGCACTTCTTCCTTGAACCTTGCGGCTTCCGGTGCCAAATCTGGAGAAATCTTCGCATCGGCTCGAATATGGAGCCAGCACCCGGCAAACGGAAAAAATGGTTACCTATCTCGACGCCTCTACGGCCCCTCTAAGAAACACCGGCCAAATTCGCCTCTACGGCGAGGAAGGCTTTGCCGGCATGCGCAAGGCATGTGACCTGACCGCGCGCTGCCTCGATGAGCTTGTGCCGATGGTCAAGCCCGGCGTGACAACCGAGACCATCGACCGCTTCGTCTTCGAATTCGGCATGGACCACGGCGCGCTGCCTGCGACGCTCAACTATCGCGGCTACACGAAGTCCTCCTGCACCTCGATCAACCACGTCGTTTGCCATGGCATCCCCGACAACAAGCCGCTCAAGGACGGCGACATCGTCAACATCGACGTCACCTATATCCTCGATGGCTGGCATGGCGATTCCTCGCGCATGTATCCGGTGGGCACGATCAAGCGCGCCGCCGAGCGCCTGCTCGAGGTGACCTACGAGTGCCTGATGCGCGGCATTGCGGCTATCAAGCCCGGCGCCCGCACTGGCGCCATCGGTGCTGCCATCCAGACTTACGCCGAGGCCGAGCGCTGCTCGGTGGTGCGCGACTTCTGCGGCCACGGCGTCGGCCAGCTTTTCCATGACGCGCCCAACATCCTGCATTACGGCACCGTCAACGAAGGCGTCGAGATGCGGCCAGGCATGATCTTCACCGTCGAGCCGATGATCAATCTCGGCCGCCCACATGTGAAGGTGCTGTCGGATGGCTGGACGGCGGTGACGCGCGACCGCTCGCTGTCGGCGCAGTACGAGCACACGATCGGAGTCACAGATACCGGTTGCGAGATCTTCACGCTGTCGCCGAAGAAGCTCGACCGGCCCGGCCTCCCAGCTTAGGCATCAGCCAAAGCCTGGAGAGGGGTGAGCAGGCCAGGGCGAAAGTCGAGGACGAACGGGCATTCTTCCCCAAAGCCTGGATCGAACCACCGCGCAAGTCGCAGAAAAGACCAAGGCGGCCGAGAAGCCGCATTACCACGGCCACCATGATCGCGCGCGAGCGCTTCGTCGCCGGCGTGCCGGACGCCCTGCCCGACTACGAATGGTTGTAACTTCTGCTCTTTCGTCTCATCCCGCGCGTCGACGCCAGGCCCATTGCCAAGGCGTTGATCGCCCGCTTCGGTCGCGGCCGAGGTGCTCGACGCGCCGCCATCCCCAAGGTGAAGGGCAACCTACCGGCGACCTTGGAAGACGGCCTCCTCGAAGAGCAACAGATCACGCCCGAAGTCCAATTACTCACAATGCTGAGTTCGTTGCGCGCAATCGATCAACGACTTCGGAGAGGACGTACCAAACAAAATTGGGAGTCGTCTCGATCATGAAGCGGAACTGCCTGCGGGTTAGCAAGGCAATCTCGCACGCCTCGACAGCCTTCGCCGTCGCCGAGCGTTGCTTGTTGTCGATGATCGACACAATGCCCAATGGCCGGCCCTCGCCGACCTCTTCGATGAGCTTGCCGTGGCTGGTCACCTCGACCTTTCCGCTCAGAACTATGTAGGCGTAGGAGGGTTCGTCACCCTCTCGAAAGACCGCATCACCGGCGGCATAGTTGATGACGGTTCCCAAGCCGCGAGCCAATTGGCGAAAGTCGATGGGTTCTGCGGCTAGCTTTGAAGTCGAGGCAAGGTCGTTCATTGAAGCACCTTTTCCTAGTGGAAGTCCTTCGGCACGGACTACTCCTCAATCGCCTCACTCAGCGCTCGGCATCTTTCGGCGCAGCCTTTTTGCTCACACCGGGCGTCTGCGTTGCGGCGCCGCCTGACTGAGCGCGACAGGCTCAGCCTGCCACGACGCTAAGCCGGCTTTCTATGCGGAAAGCGAAAGAACAAGACAGATCGCGCAAACATCGCGAAAGCGGCGAAGCGCCCCAGGCCTGCGTGGCGCCCCGATCACCGGCCGTGTCGTCGATGTCCTGAACCACGACGCAAGGCGTCGCGGGGGGCCTCGCCGAATGCCGCCTTGTAGTCGTGCGCGAAGCGGCCGGGATTGGTGAAGCCGAACCGAAGGGCAAGGTCGGTGACAGTGCCTGCGATGTTACCGGACCGGAGGGCGTCGCGCACCGCCTCGAGGCGAGCGAGGCGGATCGCTGCCAGCGGCGTCGCCTCACGGAACCGCCGGAAGCCAAGTTGCAGGCTGCGCACGCTGCACCCGGCCGCCTCCGCGACCTCGTGCAGAGCGATAGGCTCTTCGACATGGGCGCGGATATATGCCTCCGCCCGCCGTATGATTCCCGGGATGGCGGGTCTGCCCGACCGTGCCAGATGATCCGAATAGTTGTGCGGGACCGCGCGCAGGAGCGTGTAGACCAGGAGGTCGGTGAAGGAACGGCTGGCAAGTTCGCTGCCCGCAAAGGGTGTCTGGCCGCCAAGCTCTTCCACCATGAGTCCCAAAAGGCGCCTCAAGCTCTGCGCCGGCACTGCACTCCAGTCGAAGACCGGCTCAAAGGCGAGGTCTTTCGTCACAGGCCCGCCGAGCATCGCCGCCAATCGCTGGTTCAGGCTCGTCGCTGGGATCCAAACCGCAAGCCGCTCGTGGCTCCCGGTCGCGGACAGCGTCGTTGCGGGCTCTCCGCGGTACATCAGGCCCATGCTATTGCCGATTCCAAGCGCGGTCCGAGCGCCCGGCGCGCCGCCGAATTCCAGGGCACCCCTGCTCACGGCGGTGAGGCAGTAGTCGGGTATGCCGGATCCGGTGACCGTCAGCGTCGCCGCAAGTCGATCCGCAATGTAGGCGACGTCCAGTTCGCCGACCCCGCTCGCGCCCCGGACCGAGAACAATTTCGGGGTCCGGTCGCCTCCGGTCCCTTCCTGTATTCTATAGCGCAACAGCTTGAAATGAGGCTTGAGGAAGTACGGCTGCAGCCGCGGCCAATACACGCCGCCTTCCAGTTCCTGCAGATCGCGGATGCGGGCGAGCCGAAACCCTTCCGGTTCCTCGCCAGACGCCAATGGCGATGTAGGATTGTTTGGATCGGTCCCAGCCTGCATTGCCACCGACTCGGTTCGAGCGCTGATCTGTTACTGGCGACGGGTGGTCCCGATGTCAGCGAACTGCGGTGCGGCATTATATTGCAGAGCGATTCGCATTGCCATTGGCGAGGCAAGCATTTGCTCCTCGGCCGTTGGTAGAAGGCGACGAGGGGAGGATACGCCGACAACGCCGTCCCACCACGATACGTCGCCGATCCCGCATGTGAGGGTACTGTGGGACGGTTGGACGGCGGTGACGCGCGACCGCTCGCTCTCGGCCCAGCATGAGCACGCGATCGGTGTGTCACCGACACGGGCTGCGAGATCTTCACCCTGTCGCCGAAAAAGCTCGACCGGCCCGGCCTGCCAGCTTAGGCTTGGGCCAAAGCCTGGAGGGGGTGAGCAGGCCATGGGGAAAGTCGAGGACGAACGGGCATTCTTTTCCGAAGCCTGGATCGAACCACCGCGGGAGTCGCAGAAAAAGGCCGACGCGGCTGAGAAACCGCATTACCACGGCCATCGTGACCGGCTGCGCGGGCGCTTCATCGCCGGCGGACCGGATGCCCTGCCCGACTACGAGTTGCTGGAGCTTCTGCTCTTTCGCCTGATCCCGCGCGTCGACACCAAGCCGATCGCCAAGGCGCTGATCGCCCGCTTCGGCTCGCTGGCCGAAGTACTCGGCGCGCCGCCATCCCTGCTCGAAGAGGTGAAGGGAATCGGCCCGACGGTCGCGACCGACCTCAAGGTCGTTGCCGCCACCGCGCAGCGCATGGCGCGCGGCGAAGTGCGCGGCCGCGAAGTTCTGTCCAACTGGACGCAGCTCCTCGACTATTGCCGCTCGGCCATGGCCTTCGAGAACCGCGAGCAGTTCCGCATCCTGTTCCTCGACAAGAAGAACGGGCTGATCGCCGACGAGGTGCAGCAGACCGGCACGGTCGACCACACGCCAGTCTATCCACGCGAGGTGGTGAAGCGGGCGCTCGAGCTCTCAGCCAGCGCCGTCATCCTGGTGCACAACCATCCGTCCGGCGATCCGACGCCGTCGCGCGCCGACATAGAGATGACCAAGCAGATCATCGATACCGCGAAACCGCTCGGCATCGCGGTGCACGACCACATCATCATCGGCCGCAAGGGCAACGCCTCGATGAAGGGGCTGCTGCTGATCTAGCAGTCCAGGAAAGCAAGCAGCGGCTCCCTGGAGTTGCATGGGGCGGGTATCTGGCCGCTGTCAGAAACAGGAAGATCTAAAATGCCTCAATACGGCAATGAACCCTGGCCGTTCGAAAAGGAACGCGCCGCCCTCCTCGTCATCGACATGCAAAGCGACTTCGTCGACGAAGGTGCGATCATGGAGGTGGCAATGGCGCGCCATCGCATACCGGCGATGCGGCAGGTGATCGACGTCTGTCGTGCCGCGGGCGTTCCGGTGATCTACACGCAGCACATGCTCAGTGACTGTTTCGACATCTCGCCGCTCGAAACCGCATACCAACCGAAACTGAAAACCAATGGCATGCGGGAAGGCAGCACCGGCACCCAGATCGTCGCCGAGCTGGCGCCCTTGCCTGGCGAAGTCGTCATCAAGAAGCACCGCTACGACGCGTTTCACAACACACAGCTCGAAACGGTTCTGCGCAACATCCGCGGCGCCGGCCAGGTCGACACCGTCATCGTCATCGGCACCGTCACCAGCATCTGCTGCGAATCCACCGCGCGCAGCGCCTTCATGCGCGATTACAAGGTTGCCTTCATCAGCGACGCCAATGGCGGGATAGACGAGGCGTCGCACAATGCGACGCTGAGCATCATCGGCAAGGTATTCGGGCGGGTGATGACAACTGCCGAACTGGCCGGCTTCCTCTAGCCGATCAAGGCGGATCGGTCTTGCAGTTCGCGGCGATCTGCCCGACCGCTTCGGCGAGCCCGGCGAGTTCGAAATCGGCCTCGCCGCGCCCGGACAACAGGCCGAAGCGCCAGGAAAGGAGCAGCCGGTTTGCCGAAACCAACCGTTTGATGCCGTCGCTTCCTTCCCTGACCAGCGTTCGGCCGCGCGGCCCGACCGACCAGCTTTCATTGAACTTGCTGCCGCCGTCGACAGCGACCGACATGGTGATCTTCTGGCTGGCCGAGACAGCATCGCTGAGCTGCAGCCATTCGCTCCAACGCGGCTCGCCTTCCGGCCGACAGGCCAATGTCAGCACGGGGCTGTAGCCCAGCGCCCCGCCGCCTGTGAGCAGCTTGTTGGTGGCGTAGAGCGATGCCGTGACCTGGCCATCGCCGCCGACATCGACGCGCCAGTTGCCGAGGTCCGGCCCGGCATGGGCAGCGCCGGTCGCGGCCAACATGAGCGCCGCGGCTGCAACCACGTCCCTCATCTCGAATGCCAGCCTCACCGACGCCTCCGAACGACCCATGCGAAATGCGATACCGCGCAGATAATGATCAACGTTCGGTATCGCCAGCGGCCAGCCATCAACACAAGTTGAGTGTGTTGCTCGGCCGCCACAATGAAGGCAGTGGCAACGAAAAAGGCCGCCTCGCGGCGGCCTTTCGAAATCAAACTGGTGAACCGTTATTCGGCGTCCTTGGCGGCCTTCTTCTTCGGCGCGGCCTTCTTCTTGGGCTCTTCCGCCTCGTCGGCGGCCTCGCCCGTCTTGGCTTCGCCCGTCTTAGCTTCGCTTGCCTTGGCCTCGGCCTTCTTTGATGCAGCCTTCTTCGCCGGCTTCGCCTTGGTCGCGGTTTCCGCTTCCTCGTCGTCAGCCATCAGCTCTTCCTTGCTGACCTTGACGTCATCGACGGAAATCTGGCCGAGCAGGTGGTCGACCACCTTCTCCTCGAACATCGGCGCGCGCAGCGAGTTGATCGCTTCAGGATTGCTGCGATAGAATTCGAAGGCCTCCTGCTGCTGGTTTGCCGGGAACCGGCGCACCTGCTCGAACAGGCCGCGCTGCAATTCCTCGTCCGAAACGGTCACGCCGGCCTTCTCGCCGATCTCGGCAAGCACCAGGCCGAGACGAACGCGGCGCTCGGCAAGGCGCATATACTCGGCGCGCGCCTCTTCCTCGGTCGTCTCTTCGTCGGCGAACGTATGACCGGCCGCTTCGAGGTCGCGGTTGACCTGAGCCCAGATGTTGTTGAACTCGGCTTCGACAAGCTTGGACGGCGCCTCGAACGAATAGGCGGCGTCGAGCTGGTCGAGCAGCTGGCGCTTCACCTTCTGGCGGGTCATCGAACCGAACTGGCTCTCGATCTGGCTGCGCACGATCTCGCGCAGGCGTTCCAGCGACTCCAGGCCGAGGTTCTTTGCGGTCTCGTCATTGACTTCGAGCTCGCCCGGCTTCGCCACTTCCTTGACGGTGACGTCGAAGGTGGCTTCCTTGCCGGCCAGATGCGCCGCCTGGTAATTTTCTGGGAAGGTGACGGTAACCTGCTTCTCGTCGCCGGCCTTGGTGCCGATCAGCTGGTCCTCGAAGCCCGGGATGAATTCCTTGGAGCCGAGCACCAGCGGCTGGTCGGTGCCGGCGCCGCCGGCGAAAGCCTCGCCGTCGATCTTGCCGACATAGTCGATGCTCACGCGGTCGCCTTCCGCGGCCTTGCCGTCCTTCGGCTCGTAGCTGCGCGCCGATTCGGCGACGCGCTTCACCTGGTCGTCGATTTCCGACTCCGGCACGTCATAGACCTGACGCCTCACCTTGATATCCGAGAAATCCTTGATCTCGATTGCCGGGATCACCTCGTAGTTGAGGCGGAACTCGAAATCCGCGCCGCCGGCCAGGATCTTCTCGGCCTCTTTCTCGTCCTCGGTCATGATCACTTCAGGCTGCATGGCGGCCTTCTCGCCGCGGCCGGAGATGATCGAACGGGTCGAGTCGTTCAGGATCTCGTTGACGACCTCAGCCATGAACGACTTGCCGTACATCTTGCGCAGGTGCTGCACCGGGACCTTGCCGGGACGGAAGCCGTTGATCCGCACCTTGTCGCGGGCATCGTTCAGCCGCGCCATCAGCCTGGCTTCCATGTCACCGGCCGGCACGGTGATCTTGATCTCGCGCTTGAGACCGGAGTTGAGCGTTTCGGTGACCTGCATTCTAGAACCTTTGTTTTCACCAATGAGGCTGCCCAAACGGTTTTTAGCCGCTTACAGCCTGCCGGTATAATCTTGCCGGAAATGGCTTTTGGTACGGAACCTGGTGATTTGACCGCCTGGCGGTTCAAACTCCCAAGAACTGCGCTTTCCAAAATGTGAAGAAGTCTTTGTTTTTCCTACTTCTTCTCACATCTTGCAGAAGCAGATCGTCGCGTCCCGTCACATTCGACACGCCTTTTGTCACAGGCTAGGCTAATTTTCAACCATCTTCGCAATGGCTGAACAAGCGTCATTTGAGCCGTGACATTGACAGAATGATGGCTACATGGGATTGCCGGAGAAATGCGGATGTGGCGGAATTGGTAGACGCCCTGGATTTAGGTTCCAGTGCCGAAAGGCGTGGGGGTTCGAGTCCCTTCATCCGCACCAACCTACGCCCTGACGAGCTTCGGGTAGCGGGCCACCATCGGTGACACCAGCTTTCACAATTCCCGACGAATATAGGCAAGCTCACAAACGCTGCTCCAATCATCGACAGGAAGTGGAGGGCAGCATGGTTTGCGGTTGCTTCTTTTGCCTTTCCATCTTTCCTCCATCTGAGATCCGAGAATGGGTCGACGAAGATGACAACGAGGTCGGAATGACGGCAATCTGCCCCAAATGCGGCATCGATTCCGTTCTTGGAGACCGATCAGGCTACCCGATGACCGACGACTTCCTGACAAGTATGAAGAAGCTTTGGTTCTGGTAATTAATAAAGCGGTTCCCCGAACAGCGTCTTGTCGCCATCCATGAGCGCCTTGATCTGCGCCGTGCCATTGGCCGAGAGCGCGAGCTTCATGCCGAACGGCCGCACGCGCATGTCGTTCTGGATCGCCAACCCCTCGCCTTCCGGCAGATAGAAGCGCTCTATGCCGTATTCCGGCGTGATCGTTGCTTCCGGTTCGCGCAGACCCCATCCCGGTGCGACGTGACCCATAATGTCCGCCTCGTCCGGGCCGGCCGGCGCCGGCGCCTTGTCGAACCAAGCCGTCGTCGGCTGCCAATAGCCGTCGGCCCCCTTCTTCAGCCGGACCACGATCGACGTGTCGTCGCTGGTCTCCTTGCCTCGCGGAATGTTCGCGATCAGCTTCACCGGGATGCGCGAGATGTCGTAGCCGAGCGAGATGTAGTCGCCGCGCAAAAGATCGCGCGGGTCGACGGGCTCGATCTTCAGGAGCACTTCCTTGCCATTGCGCAGGATCGCCGCGCGCCCGGCGATGATCCAGCCGAGGAAGCCGATCTGGACAAGGGCCAGCAGCAGCGCCGAGATGATCAGTCTTTTCCCGGTCATGCCGCTGCTTCTCCCGTCGACGATCGCATGCGTTTTTCGATGCGGATGATGACCAGCGCCAGGATGCCGAGCAGTACGGCCGCCGCCAGGAAGAAGCCGGCCGTGTCCAGCATCGATTGCAAGGTGACGCTATAGATAATGGCAAGTTCGAAGGCGAAGCCAGCATAGGCCAGCCAGCGCAGTCCCCGGCTCTCGCGGCCCGCAAGCACGATTGCCGCCACTATGCCGGCCAGCGCGAGGATCGAGGCGACGGCGAAACCGGCATTGTTGTAGGTATTCCCGTCGGACAATTGGAACTGGACGATTGCCATTCCCGTCAGGAAGCCGAGCAGCGCATGCAACGGCAGCCGGCCGCCGAGTTGCAGCATCCTGTCGACCGGTCCGCCGGTAAATACTCCGGCAGCGAAGAGTACCGCCGAGCCCACGACCACCGGAATGGCAACCCGCAGCGTGTCGTGGTCGAGCGCAAGCAGCACCAGATAGAAGAGCAGCGACAGGATGATCAGATGGCGGGCCACCTGGCTGCGCGTCCAGAATGAAACGGCAAACAACACGACCGCAGTGGCCAGGAACAGGTGCGGAAACTCCGGACGCCAATAATAGCCGAAGCCTTTCAGGAACAGCCAGGCATCGGCAATGCCGACTGCGGCTACGGTGAGCGGACTGGAGCGCAGCGCGACCGCCGCCAGTGCCGTCCCGGCGCCCCACGTGACCAGCGCCGATGCCTCGTCGCCGGAGAAATGGTACATCTGGCCGATCAGCGCGATCGATCCGCCGAAGGCCGAGGCGGCAATGATCCATAGCGCTTCGCCGATCGCGGCGTGATCGCGTGTCTTCATGACGGCGCCGCCGACGTAACCGCCCAGGATCACGGCGAACAGCGCTACCACCCTCACCAGCCGCGGAATGGCTTCCCAATTGGCGGCGACGAAGATCAGGATGGCGGCGCCGAACAGGAGTGCCGCCATCATCGCCAGGATCGAACCGAAGCTCAGCGATGCCCGCCCGTTGGCAATCACGTCGCGGGTCAATGCTTCAGCCGTCGGCGCATCGACAAGACCCGCCTCCCGCCATCGGGCGATATCCGCCCTCACCCGTGTCGCGTAGCTCGCCATGAATTTCCCCCGAGCTTGGTCATTTTTTCAGCCGGAACTGCCAAGCCGTTGACGTGACGGCATTTTCCGATTCGGCCTTCTTTGTGTCGCAGGCGTGAAAGGCCATTAATGTTGCATTGCACAATTTGCATTGCTGCCATGCGCCAATGGCACTTTTAAACCGATATGATCCGACCTATTTTCCGTTCGTACACAAACGGAATGATCCGAACTAAAGACGAAGTGAGCACTACCATGAACCTGATCCGCAACTACCGCAACTGGCGCCGCTACCGGGAAACCGTTTCCGAGCTGAGCCGCCTGTCGAACCGTGAACTGACCGACCTCGGCATCAGCCGCAGCGACATCCACTACGTCGCTCGCAAGGCGGTCTAATCCGCTTCGGGCCGCAAATGGTCCGAACCAGTTTTGAAAGAGTAAGGCAATGAACCTGATCCGCAGCTATCGTAACTGGCGCGTTTATCGCGAGACGGTTTCAGAGCTCGGTCGGCTTTCGAACCGCCAGCTCCATGATCTCGGCATCGTTCGCGACGAGATCAAGATGGTCGCCCGCAGGGCGGTCTAAGCAGGAATTTCGCCAGGGTCGACCTCCTCCCCGACCCTGACGGATACGGTCAACTTTCACCTCCTCCCGAGGGTTGACCACCGAAACGGCGCCCGCCGGACCTCCTCCCCCGGCGGGCGTTGTTTCTGAAGCGAACGTAGTTCGTCTTCCGAAGGGTTTCGCCCCTTCTAAAAATGGCGAAAGGAATTTCGTCAAAGCCGACCTCCTCCCCGGCGATGACGAATACGGTCGATCTTCACCTCCTCCCGAGGATCGACCACCAAAACGACACCCGCCGGACCTCCTCCCCCGGCGGGTGTTGTTGTTTTTCGGGCAGGTTTCCACACATCGGCTATCGCCACCCGGCAATTGCAATCGCACCGCCAAGCGACTATTCCGACGCGCATGAACAAAAAAACCGTACACGTCATCGGCGGCGGCCTCGCCGGTTCCGAGGCCGCATGGCAGGTTGCACAGGCCGGCGTCCCGGTCGTGCTGCACGAAATGCGCCCGGTGCGCGGCACCGACGCGCACAAGACCGATGGGCTGGCCGAGCTCGTCTGCTCCAACTCCTTCCGCTCCGACGATGCCGAAAACAACGCAGTCGGCCTGCTGCATGCCGAAATGCGGCTGGCCGGTTCGCTGATCATGAGCGCCGGCGATGCGCACCAGGTTCCGGCCGGTGGCGCGCTGGCCGTAGACCGGGACGCCTTTTCCGATGCCGTCACCTCGAAGATCGAGGCGCATCCGCTGATCACGATCCAGCGCGAGGAAGTGCCTGGGCTACCACCGGCGGACTGGGATCAGGCAATCATCGCCACCGGTCCGCTCACCGCTCGTTCGCTGGCGCAGTCGATCGCCGAGGCGACCGGCGCCGACGCGCTTGCCTTCTTCGATGCCATCGCGCCGATCGTGCATTTCGACACGATCGACATGAACACCGCCTGGTTCCAGTCGCGCTACGACAAGGTCGGCCCCGGCGGCACCGGCAAGGACTACATCAACTGCCCGATGGACAAGGAGCAGTATCTCGCCTTCGTCCAGGCGCTGCTCGACGGACAGAAGACAGAATTCAAGCAGTGGGAAGGCACGCCCTATTTCGACGGCTGTCTGCCAATCGAGGTGATGGCCGAACGCGGCGTCGAGACACTGCGCTATGGGCCTATGAAGCCGATGGGCCTGACCGATGCCCACAATCCGTCCGTGAAAGCCTATGCGGTTGTCCAGCTCCGCCAGGACAATGCGCTGGGCACGCTCTACAACATGGTCGGTTTCCAGACCAAGCTGAAGCACGCCGAACAGGTCCGCATCTTCCGCACCATCCCTGGACTTGAAAACGCGGACTTCGCCCGGCTCGGCGGCCTGCACCGCAACACCTACATCAACTCCCCTACGCTGCTCGATCCATCGCTGCAGTTGAAGTCGCGCCCTGGCCTGCGCTTTGCCGGCCAGATCACCGGCTGCGAGGGCTATGTGGAAAGTGCGGCGGTCGGCCTGCTCGCCGGCCGTTTCGCCGCAGCCGAGCGGCTCGGCCAGGCGGCGTCGCTGCCGCCAATAACCACAGCCTTCGGCGCGCTGCTCAACCACATCACCGGCGGCCACATCGTTTCCGATGACGAGCCCGGCAAACGCTCCTTCCAGCCGATGAACGTCAATTTCGGCCTGTTCCCGCCGGCGGAAGCGCCGAAGGTCGAAGGCAAACGCCTGCGCGGCAAGGACAAGACCGTCGCCAAGCGCCATGCCATCACATCGCGCGCGCTGGCCGATTGCAGGGAATGGCTGGGACTGCCCGCGCAGTCGCAGGCAGCGGAATAGGCTTTCATCGAGAATTGGACGCTCTAGGTAAAGTAGGATAATATCCTACTTTACGGTTCTGGAGCACGTCATGGAAACCGTCGAGAAATTATCCGTCACCGTCACACCTGCGATGGCTCGTATGATCCGCGAAAAGGTCGAGGACGGCTCCTTCGGATCGGCAAGCGAAGTTATACGCGCCGCGCTTCGCGCCTTTCAGCGAGAAGAGGAAGAACATGCCGAGCGCATGGCTTCGATCCGCGCACGAGTGAAGGCTTCGATCGAGGACAAGAGGCCGGCCGTTCCTCTCGATGACGCAATCGACAGGGTAAAGAGCCGGATTTCTCGGATGGCGCAAGATAGCAATGATTCAGCGTCTCGCCGTCGTTCTTAGCCAAGAGGCCATATCCGATCTTGAAGCCATCGCTGCTTACATCTTTGAAAGCAGCAGAAGTCAAAGCACCGCTAACGGCTTCGTCGATCGGATAGAGGATCGTTGTCGGAGTATTGGAAATGCCCCTCGTGGCGGCCGCCTGCGTGATGACATCCTGCCTGGGCTGAGAACAGTCCCGTTCGAACACTCCGCCGTCATTGCCTATGTGATCGAAAACGACCTCGTGCACATCGTAAACATCTTCTATGGCGGCCGCGACTATGAAGCGTTGATGCGAGATAGCGGTGGCCCATCCTGAGGGCCGCTACTCCGCCGGCTCGGCACTCGCCCCCGGCAACCCCGGCTTTCCCGCCTCGGACGGATTTCTCCGCACATAGGCCTGCTTCAGCGTCTCAGAGGTGTCGCGCGAGCCGTCATGGCTCCAGCCCGGCGGCTGGATGAGATAGTTGAGGCGCTGCACCATCGTCAGCCCCGGCATCAGCGCATCCTTGAACATGCCGATCCATTCATGGAAGGCCACCTTCAGCGGATTGAAGGTGCCGATATTCTTGACGATGCCGTAGCGCGGCCGGTCTTCCTCCAGTTCCTCGATAAAGGTGCCGAACATACGGTCCCAGATGATCAGCGTGCCGGCAAAATTGGCGTCAAGATAGCGCGGGTTGGTGGCGTGGTGGACAC
This sequence comes from Mesorhizobium sp., assembly GCF_024509055.1. Taxonomy (GTDB): domain Bacteria; phylum Pseudomonadota; class Alphaproteobacteria; order Rhizobiales; family Rhizobiaceae; genus Mesorhizobium. The sequence goes on from NZ_JANINM010000071.1 coordinate 23,606, forward strand.
GGTGGTGCGAGGGCGTGTTGAAGATCAATTCGAACCAGCCCCACATCTTGCCGATGGTCTCGGTGTGGATCCAGAACTGCCAGACCAGGTTGAAGCCAAAGACGAAGGCGATCACCGCCGGATGGAAACCGAGCAGCACCAGCGGTGCTTGCAGGATAAAAGTGAAAGTGAAGAGGCCGGTCCAACTCTGCCTCAGTGCCGTCGATAGATTGTAGTGCTGGCTGGAATGGTGATTGACGTGTTCCGCCCACACCCAGCGCACCCGGTGCGCGATGCGGTGATAGACATAGTAGCGCAGGTCATCGAGCAGGAAGGTCGCGACGAACACCCAGACCGACAGGCCGAGGTTGAAGAAGCGGAACTGCCACAGCCACAGCAGCGCCCAGTAGGACACGACGCCAAGCAGCAGCCCCGCGACGACATTGCCCGTTCCCATCATCAGGCTGGTCAGCGTGTCGCGCGTCTCGAAAGATCCCTTGGCGCGACCGGTGCGCACCAGCCAGAGTTCGATCAGGATCGCCGTGACGAAGAACGGAATGGCAAGTTGGGTGACCTGCGGGAAATTATAATCGTCCATCACGCGGCCTTTCGGATCTGGTCCTGATTTCGCAGGGCCGCAGCCACCGCTCTCGCGTCGGCCTCGTTGGCAAAGGCGAACCTTCCGCCCTTCCAGGTGAAGTCGTCCATCCTGAGCGTCACCGCGCTTCCTTCGACTTCAAGCGCCAGAATATCGTGAGGCGTAACGATCCGCGTCAGGAAACAGTCGCCAATGCTCTGGACGATGCCGCTGCGCGCCGGGCCGAGTTCGAGGAACGCCGCATGCCTGTCAGCGGTCAGCCTGACGGTCCCTGTCTTCTCGTCCGGGAAATCTTCGGCGAACCGATCGCGCGCCTGATCGGCGCCGGCAAGCGTCGCCGTGATCGAGCCGCCGGTGAAATGCACGGCGGCGACCGACAGCGCGATGCCGACCACGACAAGGACGACGAGCACGGGCAGGCTCATATGAAGGCATCTCCTCCGCCGGCCCGCTTTTCTTCACGGCGAGTCCGATCGGCAAAATCCCTACCACGATTGACGTTTACGTCAAAGGCCTGCCCAGCCTCGCATCGCATGACGCAGGAGCAGCCAGTGCCGGCGCAAGATGGAAAGCGTCACGTTGCCCGCGAGTGGAGACCGCCCTCCCTTTTCCATTTTGTCGAGATAGGCGCGTGTCAGCGCGAGTGGCAGGAAAGCCGGCCGCAGCGCCACGGGAAGTGTCGGCGCGCTCTTCTGGAATGCGTTGAGATGCTCCCGCGCCAGCGCGATCATCGCTGCCACCGCGCGCTGCGCGCCGGGGCCGCCGTCGCCTTCGACGAACTCTTCCGGCGAAGAACCGGCCGCCGCAAGGATGTCGGCCGGCACATAGCATTGACCCCGCCTGCGGTGCAACGGCAGCAGGAGCATGAGGCCGGTGATGGCCTGCGCGCAGCCTGCCCTGCCCGCCAGTTCGGCAAAGCGCGGCGCCTCTTTTGCATCGAGCGCCATCGCGGTGAGCTGGATGAGCGCCGCGGCGGTCTCGCCGCAATAACCTTCGAGGTCGGTCCTTGAAGGCATCGGGTCGTCATAGAGATCGAAGATGCGTGCCTCGAGCATGTTGTCGAAGGCGGGCTTGGGCAGATGGTTGGCGGCGATCGCCGCCTTCAGCGCATCGGCTATCGGATGGCCTGTCTCTGCCTCTCCTTCGGCCGCGATGACATCGCGCCACCACTGCAGCCTGACCTCGCCCGGCAGCGGCTCGTGGATGCGGTCGCGCACGCTTGCGACCTCGGCGTTGAAGGCGTAGAGCGCAACCAACGCATCCCGCTTTTCGGCCGGCGCATAGAGCGCCGAGAGATAGCGATCATGATCGGCGGCGCGCACCGCATCCATGACGATGTCGCCATTCTTGACGGTGTCGGGCGTGCCGGCCATTCAGTCGACGGCAATCAGAGCCGCGGCCACGGCGCGGTCTTCGGCCAGAAGCACGTTGTAGGTCCGCACCGCGGCCCCGGTCGACATCGCATCGGCCGAGATGCCGGCCTCCTTCAGCGCGGCCCGCAGCGCGGCCGGCAGCGGCCGCAGATCCTTGCCGGTGCCAACCAGCAAAATCTCGACCTTGTCGGCTTCGGCCAAAAGCCTGTCGAAATCCGAAGCCTTCAGCGCCACCGGATCGGCCGGCTCCCAGCCATGGATGCCGGAGGGCAGGCAAAGCAGCGAGCCGCGATGCGACATGTCGGCAAAGCGGAAGCCGCCATTGCCGTAGGCTTCGATCGGCGCCCTACCTGGGAAATGCGCCTCGCGGATGATGATGCCTTTAGCCATGGCCTAGAGCGTGGCGCCGAAAAGTGCGGAGCGGTTTTCGGACGAGATCATGCTCTATCTCTTGGTTTAGAGCCGGATTCCGATTTCAGGTCGACTTGACCTGAGATGATCCGGCTCTGGCTAGCCTCAGGTCGCTACGGCCTTGCCGTTCATTGGCTTCTTTTCCTCTTCGGCGGCGGCCTGCGGCCGCAACTTGAACAGGATCAGCAACGGCGCGGCGATGAAGATCGACGAGTAGGTGCCGAACACCACGCCGAACAGCATCGCCAGCGTGAAGGAACGGATCACCTCGCCGCCGAACAGCACCAGCGCAAGCAGCGCCAGGGCCGTCGTCACCGAAGTCAGCGTCGTTCTGGACAGCGTCTCGTTGATGGCGTTGTTGAGCAGCTGCGGCAACGGCATCTTCTTGTATTTTCTGAGATCCTCACGGACGCGGTCGTAGACGACGATGGTGTCGTTCAGCGAATAGCCGATGATGGTCAGGATCGCCGCCAGCGACGACTGGTTGAACTCCAGTCCCGTTATGACGAAGAAGCCGATCGTCATCACCACATCGTGGACCGTGGCGATGATGGCGCCGACGGCGAACTGCCATTCGAAGCGGAACCAGACATAGAGCAGGATGCCGACAAGCGCGATCAGCATGGCGATCGTGCCTTGCTTTGCAAGTTCTCCGGAAACCGTCGGCCCCACCACTTCGACGCGGCGGAAATCATACTGGTCCTGCAGCTCGCCCCTCACCTTGTCGATGACGGTCTGCTCGGCATTCTCGCCCGCCTGTTGCGTTCCGACTCGGATGAGCACGTCATTCGGCGCGCCGAACTGCTGCACCTGGATCTCGCCGATATTCAGCTGCGAAAGCCGGGTGCGTATGTCGCCGAGATTGGCGTCGCCCTGCTTGGACTGGACCTCGATCAGCGAGCCGCCCTTGAAGTCGATGCCGTAGTTGATGTCGACGGTGAAGAACAGCACCACCGACAGGATCGACAGCGCACTCGACAACGCGAACGTCCACCGGCGGAAGCCCATGAACGGAATCTTGGTGCCCGGCGGGATGAAGGTGACTGGCGCGCGCGGCAGTTCCTTCGGGCGGGCGCGGCGCAGCCAGATCGAAACCAGCATGCGCGTGAAGGTGAAGGCGGTGAAGACCGTGGTCAGGATGCCTATAGCATATGTGATAGCGAAGCCCTTCACGGGCCCGGTGCCCAGCCAGAACAGCACCACGGTCGCGATCAGCGAGGTAACGTTGGAGTCGACGATCGTGGCCAGCGCCTTGGAGAAGCCGGTGTCGATCGCCTGGATCACCGAGCGGCCGTTTCGTCGCTCCTCGCGGATGCGCTCATAGATCAGAACGTTGGAGTCGACCGCCATGCCGATGGTGAGCACGATACCGGCGATGCCAGGCAAGGTGAGCGTGGCGCCCAGCAGCGACAGCAGCCCCACGATCATCGCCACGTGCAGGGCAAGCGCGACGTTGGCGAGAAAGCCAAGGAAGCCATAGGCGACGAACATGAAGGCGACGACCAGGATGGAGCCGATCACGCCCGCCACCTTGCCGGCGTGGATGGAGTCCTGACCGAGGCCTGGACCCACCGTGCGTTCCTCGATCACCGTCAGCGTCGCCGGCAGGGCGCCGGCGCGCAGCAGCACGGCCAGATCGTTGGCGCTTTGGGCAGTGAAGTTGCCGGAAATCTGCCCGCTGCCGCCAAGGATCGGCTCGCGAATCTGCGGGGCGGAGATCACCTGGTTGTCGAGAATGATGGCGAAGCGCTTGCCGACGTTGCTCGCGGTCGCCTGGCCGAAACGGGTCGCGCCCTTGGAATCGAAACGGAACGAAACGACCGGCTCGTTTGTCTGCGAATTGTAGGTCGCCTGCGCGTCGACGAGGTTTTCGCCCGAGACCAGGACCTGATTGTAGATCAGATATGGAATCGGAGGGTCGTCCTGCGAATAGAGGATCGAAGAGCCTGCCGGCGGCCGGCTCTTCAGCGCGTCCTGCACGGGCATCGAGTCGTCGACCATCTGGAAGGTCAGCTTGGCGGTCTGGCCGAGGATTTCCTTCAGCCGCTGCGGATCCTGCAGGCCCGGCACCTGCACCAGGATGCGGTCGTCACCCTGCCGCTGCACGATCGGCTCAGTGGTGCCGAGTTCGTTGACGCGCCGCTCGACCACTTCGATCGACTGCGTCAGCGCGGTCGACGTGCGGTATTTGAGGCCGGCATCAGTGACGGTGAACTTGAGCAGACCGGGCTCGGAATCATCCAGCGCCATTTCCTGGATGGAGCCGCCGCTGAACAGGCTGGCGGCCACCGGAGCGGTCAGAGGCTTCAACGCGTTCTTGGCGGCGTCGAGCTGATTGGCATCAGAGATGCGCACCTGCACGGTACGACCCGCTCCGGAAAGGCCGGTGTAATTGATCTTGGCGTCGCGCAGCAGCGTCCTGATCTCGTCGCGCGTCGTCTCCATCCGATCCTTGATCAGATCGTTCTGATTCATCTGGAGCAGGATGTGCGAGCCGCCCTGAAGGTCGAGGCCGAGCGTCATCTGCCGCTTCGGCACCCAGCTCGGCAGTTGCGCCAGCACGCTTGCAGGGAAGAGGTTGGGCGCGGCGAGGATCACTGTGACGGCCACGGCCAGCCAGATCAGGATCATCTTCAGGCGCGAGAAATAGAGCATTCGTTCTTATCCGTTCAGGCGTACAAGCGGCAGCGTTCCGCCGGCGAGGTCTGGCTTACTTCTTGGCGTTCTGGTTCGCCACCGGCTCGCCCTTGACCCGCACGTCCGAGATCGTCGAGCGCAGCGCCGTCACCTTGGTTCCGCCGCCAAGGTCGATCTCCAGCTCGTTGTCGTCGATCACCTTGGTCACCTTGCCGACGAAGCCGCCACCGGTCACAACCGTGTCGCCGCGACGCACCGCCGAGAGCATTTCCTGCCGCTTCTTCAGCTGCGCGCGCTGCGGCCTGATGATCAGAAAATACATGATCACGAAAATCAGGACAAACGGCAAAATGCTGATGAACATATCGGGGGAAGCGCCGACGCCTTGGGCGTATGCCGGTGTGACGAACATCAAGAAACTCCTGGATGGTGAAATACCGCAGGGGCGGCCCCGCGAAAATTTTGGCCGGAATATAGTCGGTAAAGTTGCCAATGCAACTGCGCGTCCTGGTGAATCCGTTGCTTTTCCGGCCGTCCGGCGCGTGTTAGAGCGTCGCAGCCGGATGCGGCTCGGCGTTGGCCGAAAGATCGTGCTCCAACAAAAGCTTGGGGTTGGTTCTTGGTGCTTTGCCATGGAACTGCTTCTGAACACCGCAATGCCACAGCAGAAGACCTGAAATGACCGACAGCCTGGACGCTCTCAACAACAAGCTCGATCGCCTGATAGAAGCGGTTTCCCGCCTCGCCCCGCCGCCCATGCCGGAGACCGATCTTTCGGTTGCCGACTGCTTCGTATGGCAGGCGGACCCCGGTTTTCTGGAACCCGTGCGCAAGGTCAATCGCGTCGATATCGGGCTGATCCGGGGCGTCGATCATGTCCGCGACATCCTGCTCGACAACACGCAGCGCTTCGCATCGGGCTTTGCCGCCAACAATGTGCTGCTCTGGGGCGCGCGCGGCATGGGCAAATCCTCGCTGGTCAAGGCCGTGCACGCCACGGTCAACGCCTCGGACAAGCTCGACCGGCCGCTCAAGCTGATCGAGATCCACCGCGAGGACATCGACACGCTGCCGAAGCTCATGGGCCTGCTGAAAGCGGCGCCCTATCGCTTCATCCTGTTCTGCGACGACCTTTCCTTCGACCATGACGACACCTCGTACAAATCACTGAAGGCAGCGCTGGAGGGGGGCGTCGAAGGCCGGCCGGCCAATGTCATCTTCTACGCCACGTCGAACCGCCGGCACCTGTTGCCGCGCGACATGATCGACAACGAGCGCTCGACCGCGATCAACCCGTCGGAAGCGGTGGAGGAAAAGGTCTCGCTCTCAGACCGCTTCGGCCTGTGGCTCGGCTTCCACAAATGCTCGCAGGACGAATATCTGGACATGATAAATGGCTATGTCCGTTATCACGGCCTGACCGTCGATCCCGACACGCTGCGCGCCGAGGCGCTGGAATGGGCAACCACGCGCGGCAGCCGTTCCGGCCGCGTCGCCTGGCAGTTCACGCAGGACCTGGCGGGCCGGCTCGGCAAGCCGCTCAAGGACTGACCCGGTTCCATGATCCCGAAAGCGGAGACCAGTTTTTGCTCCGCCGACCTTCGATTCAGGTCAGATCACTGTCGAGCGAAAAACTGAAAAAGCCCGCCCCTTGGGTGGAGCGGGCTGAGACGGCGGGCCGGACTGGAGGTCAGGCGGCCAGCAATTGTTCTTATTCTATTCGAGATAGCCGGTCGGGTCGACCGGAGCCGAATTCTTGCGCACCTCGAAGTGCAGTTTCGGCGAGTCCGTCGTGCCGCTCATGCCGGAGAGCGCGATCTCCTGGCCGCGTTTGACCTTCTGGCCCCGCTGCACCTCGATCGAGCTGGCATGGCCGTAGACGGTGACCAGTCCGTTCTCGTGGCGCACGAGCACCGTGTTGCCGAACTCCTTGAGGCCGTCGCCGGCATAGATGACGACGCCGTTTTCGGCCGCCTTGATCGGCGTTCCTTCCGGCACGGCGATGTCGACGCCATCCTTGCCGGCGCCGAAGCCGGAGATGACACGGCCGCGCACCGGCCAGCGCATCTTGCCAATGCCGGTCGCGTCCGGCGCAACCGCGTCGTCGCTCTCGGCTTGCTGGATAACCTTGGCGTCCTTCTTCGGCGGCGTGTAGGAGGCGAGCGTCTCCGAGGGCGTCGTCTTGGCCGGAGGCTGCACCGTTGCCGTCGTGACCGGGTCGACCTTGGCCGGCTTGGCTTCGGCGACCGCTGCCGTGCCGCCTGCCGGCACCTTAAGCGTCTGACCTATCTTCAGCAGGCCGTCCTGCATGCCGTTGGCCTTCTTCAGCGCCACGACGCCGACACCGGTCTTCCTGGCGATCGAGGCTAGCGAGTCGCCCTGCTGTACGGTGTAAGTGCCGCCGGCGCCTGCCGGCTTTGCATCCGCCACTTGCTGCGCGGGCTTGGGATTCTTGGAGCCGCTCGCCGCGGCCGAGGCGTCGACCTGCGTTGCCGACTTGCCGTCCTTGACTTTCGGCTGCTGCGGAAGCACCGCGACCTTCTCGGGCGCGCCTGCCGGTTGCTTCGGGGCATTTGCCGGCTTGTTGTCGGCGACCTTGCTCGAATAGGCATAGGCGGGGATGACCAGCTTCTGCCCGCTTCTGATACCCTTGTTAGGATCGAGCTTGTTGACCTTGATGATCACGTCGGCCGGCACATGATAGTGCCGTGCCAGGCCGGAAATCGTCTCGCCGTCCCTGACCACGATCTCGGTGGCGTGCGGCGTGGCGCTTGCGTTGCGCACCGCATCGGGCTCGGCGGCCTTGAACGGCTTGGCGACCGGCGGAACAGTGCCTGTTGCGGTGTTGTCGAGACGCGGCGCGGCAGGCGGCGGAGCGAGCACCGGGGCCGAAGCGGTGCGCATCGGCTTGGCCGGCGCGACGCCTGGCTGCGAGGGCGGCGGCAGTTGCTGCGACGTGACCGGCTCGAGGCTGGAGCGGCTCACCGACTGGGTGTGCGTGCCGTCGACCGGCGCCGGTGCGACGCTGTCGCCCGGATAGGGCTGGTCGACATTCTGCTTGTTGATGATGGTGCGCTGGTTGTTGGTGGACGACGTGAAGACGTCGTCGACTCCGTTGAAGCGCATCGACTGCGAGCTGCATCCCGCCGCGGCGCCGGCGATCATGAGAACGGCGCAGCCACGCGCCAGATTGCGTCTGTTTGCCTTCAAAGCATTGAATTGCATCGCACTAACCCGCACAGACCCGGTACACATTGGAGCTGATTAAAGCGCGTTAATGTTACTGCGGGGTTAACCCATTAGAATCCGGCGAAAATTTTCTTAAAACATTGGGGGAAATTTTGGCGGAGGCAGCGCGGCTCCGCTAGATCACCGCTGCGACGCTGCGCAGGATGGGCTGCAGCCTGACCATGCCGATGTCTTCACGCTCGAAACGGCTGCCGACCTTGGTCAGCTTGGCCAGCACCTGCTCGCCCTCTTCCGGCCCGATCGGCGCGATGACGATGCCGCCGCTCGAAAGCTGGTCGAGCAGGAAGCGCGGCAGGCTGTCGAAGGCCGCCCAGGCGACGATACGGTCGAACGGCCCCTCATTGGGCAGGCCGTTGGAGCCGTCGGCCTGGCGCGCGATGACGTTGCCGATGCCAAGCGCGTCGAGGCGCTGCTTGGCCTGTTCGGTCAAGGTCTTGTAGCGGTCGATGGTGACGACGCGCGTGGCAAGCCTGGACATCACGGCGGCGGTGTAACCCGATCCAGTGCCGATCTCGAGCACGCGGTTGCCCGGCTCGATCGCAAGTGCGGCGATCACTGCCGCCTGCAGGTCCGCGCCCTCGATCGCCTCGCCGCATTCGATCGGCAGCATGCCTTCCGACCAGGCGATGGAATGGAACTGCCCGTTGAGGAAACCGCGCCGCGGCGTCGCCTCGAAGGCGGCGATCAGCGCTTTCGGCGCCGTGCCCCGGCCGCGCAGGCGGAGCAGGAAAGCGGCAAAACCTTCGCGGTCGTCGACGGCCATGTTCATGCCAAACCCCTATTCATGACAACGCCTTGGTCAGTTGGTCGCGAAGTTCATGGGCGGTGAGGTCGAGTTGCAGCGGCGTCACCGACACCAGCCGGTTGCGCAGCGCGTGGAGGTCGGTGCCTTTCTTGCCTTCGACCGGCTCGCGGCCAAACCGCAGCCAGTAGTAAGGCAGGCCGCGCCCGTCGCGGCGCTCGTCCACCCACAGGCTGTGCACCAGCTTGCCTTGCGAGGTCACGACCGTGCCTTCGACTTCGTCCGGCGCGCAGTTCGGGAAATTGACGTTGAGCAGCACCCCGCCCGGCAGCGGCATAGCCACCAGCTTCTTCAGCAGCGCCGGCGCCAGGGTCTCGGTCGTTTCATAGGGAACGACGCGATCCTCGCCGACATAGGAATAGGCCTGGCTCACCGCGATCGAGCGCACGCCGAGCAGCGCGCCTTCCATCGCGCCGGCGACGGTACCGGAATAGGTTACGTCGTCGGCGATGTTGGCGCCGGAATTGACGCCGGACAGAATCAGGTCCGGCGGCCCCGGCAGAATCTTCCTCGTGCCCATGATGACGCAGTCGGTCGGCGTGCCGCGCACGGCAAAATGCTTATCGCCGATCTTCCGCAGCCTGAGTGGCTCCGAGATCGATAGCGAATGCGCATAGCCGGACTGGTCCTGCTCCGGCGCGACAACCCAGACGTCATCAGAGAGCGTGCGAGCGATGCGTTCTAGGCACGCCAGTCCCTCGGCGTGGATGCCGTCATCGTTGGTCAGCAGGATGCGCATGATTCACTTCGGACCGATCTTCGCAAGACCACCCATATAAGGCCGCAGCGCTTCAGGAATGGTTACGCTGCCGTCCTCATTCTGGTAGTTTTCCATGACAGCTATGAGTGCGCGGCCGACCGCTGTGCCCGAGCCGTTGAGCGTATGGACGAAGCGGTTGCCCTTGCCGTTCTTGTCCTTGTAGCGGGCATCCATGCGCCTCGCCTGGAAGTCGCCGCAGACCGAGCAGGACGAGATTTCGCGATAGGCGTTCTGGCCCGGCAACCAGACCTCGATGTCATAGGTCTTGCGCGCGCCAAAACCCATGTCGCCGGTGCAGAGCGTCACCGTGCGGAACGGCAGGCCGAGCCGCTTCAGCACTTCCTCGGCGCATTGCGTCATGCGCTCATGCTCGGCGATCGAGCTTTCCTGGTCGGTGATCGAGACCAGTTCCACTTTGTAGAACTGGTGCTGGCGCAGCATGCCGCGCGTATCGCGGCCGGCTGAGCCCGCTTCCGAGCGGAAGCAGGGAGTCAGCGCCGTGTAGCGGAGGGGCAGCTTCTCATGCGCGGTAATCTCCTCGCGCACGAGATTGGTGAGCGGCACTTCCGCCGTCGGGATCAGGCCAAGACGCCCATCGCCATGCGGCGTGAAGAACAGGTCGAGCTCGAACTTCGGCAACTGGTTGGTACCGAAGAGCACCTCGTCGCGCACCATCAGCGGCGGGATGATTTCCTCATAGCCGTGCTCGCTGGTGTGCAGGTCGATCATGAACTGGCCGAGCGCCCGTTCCAGGCGCGCAAGCTGGCTCTTCAGCACCGTGAAGCGCGCACCGGAGAGCTTCGCGGCCCGCTCGAAATCCATCATGCCGAGCGCTTCGCCGATCTCGAAGTGCTCTTTCACCCAGTTCGGGCGTGCGGGCACGCTGCCAACAATGTGCTTCACGACGTTGTCGTGCTCGTCCTTGCCGACCGGAACGTCGTCGAGCGGCACGTTGGGCAGTACAGCAAGAGCATCGTTCAACGCCTTGTCGAGTTCGCGCTCGCGCGCTTCGCCGTTCTGGATGAAGGCCTTGATGTCGCTGACTTCACCCTTGAGCTTCTCGGCAAGTGCAGCATCGCCCGAGCGCATGGCGTTGCCGATCTCCTTCGAGGCCGCGTTGCGACGCTCCTGCTTGACCTGCAACTCGCTCAAATGCGCTCTGCGCGCCTCATCCCGGGCGACAAGGTCATCGGCAGTGGACTGCGCGTCACTGGCCGACCAGGAGCGCTTCACCAGCGCTTCAACAAGGGCCTGCGGGTTGTCGCGAATCCATTTGATGTCAAGCATTGCTGTCCGTCCTCGGGTGGCATGTCGCCCAAAGTTTGCAGCGGTTTTGGGAGAACGACATGCTCGAAACAAAACTGAAACGCATCGCTTGATGGGCGATGCGCTTCAGTTCGAGGGCGTAAACCGCATCCTTGATCGATGCAAGACGGCGTACGCCGTCTTTTTCGGGCTGATCTCAGGTCGGCGCTTGCGTCGACGGGGCGTCCGCCGCCTTTTTGGCCGCCGATCCGCCAGCATCCTGTTGCTCGCGCGCCAAGCGGTCACGTTCCTGGTTGCGCTCGATTATGCGCGAGGACCAGATGGCCACCTCGTAGAGAAGGATCGTCGGAATAGCGAGCCCGCACTGGCTCAGCGGATCCGGTGGCGTCAGCACGGCGGCAACGACGAAGGCAAGCACGATCGCCCATTTGCGCTTGTCGACCAGCGCCTGTGATGACAGCAGGCCGACGCGCGTCAGCAGGCTGGTCACCACCGGCAGCTGGAACACCAGGCCGAAGGAGAAGATCAGCGTCATGATCAGGCTGAGATATTCCGACACCTTCGGCAGCAGCGAAATCTGCACCTGGTCGTTGGTTCCGACCTGCTGCATGGCGAGGAAAAACCACATCACCATCGGGGTGAAGAAGAAGTAGACCAGCGACGCGCCCATCAGAAAGAGCACGGGCGAGGCGATCAGGAACGGCAGGAAGGCGCTGCGCTCGTTCTTGTAGAGACCGGGCGCGATGAACTTGTAGATCTGCGTCGCGATCAGCGGAAACGCGACCACCATGCCGCCGAACATGGCGAGCTTCACCTGGGTGAAGAAGAACTCCTGCGGCGCGGTGTAGATCAGCTCGACCTTGTGCGGATCGAGGCCTGCCCACTGGGTTGCCCATTTGAACGGCACGACCAGAAGATTGAACAGGCGCTTGGCGAAGAAGAAGCAGACGAGAAAGGCGACGAAGAACCCGCCGAGCGACCATATCAGCCGCCGGCGCAATTCGACGAGATGCTCGATCAGCGGCGCCGACGACTTCTCGATCTCTTCTTTTTCCTTGTCAGAAACGCTCACTTGGCGGCTCCCGCCGTCTTGCGCGTGCCAGCGGCCTTTTTCGGAGCGGTCTTTTGCGCCGCGGCTGTGGCCGGCTTGGCCTCGGATTTGGCGGCTGCCTTTTTCGCGGCTGCTGGCTTGGCGGCCTTTGCCACCGCAGGCGTGGACTTGGCGGTTGCTTTGGTGGCCGCAGGCTTGGACGACGCCTGCCGTGCTGACCTCGCCGCCGCCTTCTTGGCGGACGCCGCTTCCTGCGCCGGCTCTCCGGCGGCTGGCGCCGTCACCGATGCGTCGGTCATGGCAGGAAAGGTCGCCGAGGTCGGCGCGGCTTCATTTCCGCCGGGCATTGCGGTCGCGCCGTTCTTGAGCGGCTCGCTCGCCTGCGGCGTCGGCGATGCCGGAGTAGCCGGGTCGGGCGCCGGCGTCGGCTTCATCATGTTGTCGACGCCCGAGCGCACGTCGGCCGCAGCCTGCTCGAACGGATTGAGCTGCTTACGCACCTCGTTCATCGGATTGAGGCCGCGAAGGCTGTCGATCGAACTCTTGACGTCGTCGAGCTCGGCTTCCTTCAGCGCATCGTTGAACTGCTTTTGGAAGTCGCCCGCCATCGCGCGCAGCTTTGCCGCAGTGCGGCCGAAAGTGCGCAGCATGTTGGGCAGATCCTTCGGCCCGACGACCACGATCATGACGACCGCAATCACCAGCAGTTCGCTCCAGCCGATATCAAACATGGCAATCTATTCCGACGGGTGCATGTCGCCCAAAAGCGCGAAACCGTTTTGGGATAACGACATGCACAAAGCAACCACCGAGCTCAGCTCTTGCTGGCCTTTTCCTTGGCAGGCGAAACGGTTTCGTCGGCGCGATGCTCGACGGTGCGCTGGTCGTCGGCGTCGTCGTCAGCCATGCCCTTCTTGAAGCTCTTGATGCCCTTGGCCATGTCGCCCATCAGCTCCGGCAGCTTGCCGCGCCCGAACAGAAGCAGCACGATGACCAGCACGATCAGCCAGTGCCATATCGATAATGAACCCATTTCAAATCTCTCTCGAATGTTTTCCCTGGCGATGATCTATGCGTTTTCGCCTTGGGATTCAAACACAACCGCAATGAAGTTGATAAAATGGCTGGCGGATGTCACGCACTTTCGGCTTGACCGCCTTGCTACGAATCCGCGCAGGCGCTGGCTAAGCGCCATTCCTGCTTTGTTTTACGGTCACTCTTCCGTGACGCGCGGGGTGAGCAGGCCGAGTTCCTCGAGGTCGATGTCGGTCAGTTCATCCTCGTCCTCGGCCAGCGCCTCGGGATCGGCCGGCGGCACCGGTATCGAGAAATTCGCCGGCATGCGCGTCGACAACAGCCCCGCGCCCTTCAGCTCGTCCATGCCGGGAAGGTCACGGATCTCTTCCAGCGCGAAATGGTCGAGGAAGGCGTCGGTCGTGCCGTAAGTCACCGGACGGCCCGGCGTCCGCCTCCGGCCCCGCATCCGCACCCATTCGGTTTCCAGGAGCGTGTCCAGCGTGCCTTTCGACGTCTCGACGCCCCTGATGTCTTCGATCTCGGCGCGCGTCACCGGCTGGTGGTAAGCGATGATCGCCAGCACCTCGAGCGCGGCACGCGAAAGCTTCCTCTGCTGGACGGTATCGCGGCTCATCAGGAAAGCCAGGTCGCCTGCGGTGCGGAATGCCCAGGCGTCGCCGACACGCACCAGGTTAACCCCGCGCCTGGCGTAGATTTCCTGCAGATCTGCCATCGCCGCCGGAATGTTGACGCCTTCCGGCAGCCGCGCCGCCAGTTGCTTCTCGCTCACCGGCTCGGCGCTGGCGAAGACGATCGCCTCGGCCATGCGAACGGCTTCCGCCAATTGTAGGCGCTCGGCGGGATTTTCGATGAAACCCTGTTCGGTCGCATCGTCTTCCGGCTGATCCTCGACCTTGAAAGGGATAACGGAAGCGTTGGCGCGTTCGCTCATGATGCCACCTCAACTGCCCTTACCGCTTGCGCGCGCCCGCGCAGATAGATCGGCGCGAAAACCTGGTCCTGCCGCACTTCCAGTTTGCCCTCACGCACCATTTCGAGCGTCGCGGCGAAGGAACTGGCAACCGCCGTCCGCCTTTCCTCCGGAGCCGCCAGATACTCGATCAGGAAGCTGTCGAGCGCTGTCCAGTCGCTGAGCGTCCCGACCAGCTTGGCCAGCACGTCGCGCGCATCCTTCAGCGACCAGACCGCGCGCCTGGCGATGGTCACATTGTTGATCGCCTGCTTCTGGCGCTGTTGGGCGTAGGCGGTCAGAAGATCGTAAAGCGAGGCGGAATAGGTGTTGCGCTTCTCGACGATGACCATTTCGGGCATGCCGCGCGCGAAGACGTCTCGGCCGAGCCGGTTGCGGTTGACCAGCCTTGCCGATGCATCGCGCATCGCCTCCAGCCGTTTCAGGCGGAACTGCAGCACTGCCGCCAGTTCCTCGCCGCTTTCGCCCTCTTCGCCCGGCTGCTTGGGGATCAGCAGCTTCGACTTGAGGAAGGCGAGCCAAGCCGCCATCACCAGATAGTCGGCCGCAAGCTCCAGCCGCAGCGCCCTCACCCTCTCGATGAAGGCCAGGTACTGTTCGGCGAGCGCGAGGATGGAAATGCGCGCCAGATCGACCTTCTGGTTGCGCGCCAGATGCAGCAAGAGGTCGAGCGGACCTTCGAAACCGGCCACGTCGACCACCAGCGACGGATCGCCGGTAAGGCGTGAATCGTCGTTCTCGGCCCACAGACGGTCCATCGGTGCGGCCTTCGCGGCCTTGCTCTCCAATGCCTCCGCCACTTGCCTTTCTTCCCTTCGGTTCAGGCCACCGCTTTGAAATAGGTGGCGAATTCCGCGCGAATCGCGGCTTCCTCGGCGACGTCGCGGCCCTTTATATAGGACAATGCCCGCTCCGCTCTCGCCAGCGACTTGCCTTCGAGCGCTGTCGTGCGCGATGCGATCCCGGACATCTCCTCGAAAACGCCGTTGCAGTGAAGGACGAGATCGCAGCCGGCCGCAAGGATTGCCGCCGCCTTTGTCGGGAAATCCCCAGAAAGTGCCTTCATCGACGTGTCGTCGCTCATCAGGAGACCGTCGAAACCGATTTCGCCGCGGATCACCTCGTTGACGACCCTGGCCGAGGTCGTTGCCGGATGGTCGGGATCGACTGCGCTGTAGACGACATGCGCTGTCATGGCCATCGGCAGGTGGTTTAGCGCCTTGAAGGGAGCGAAATCATGCCGTCGCAATTCGGCGAGCGGCGTATCGACCGTCGGCAGGGCGAAATGCGTGTCGGCCGAAGCGCGGCCATGGCCAGGAATGTGTTTCATGACCGGCAGCACGCCACCAGCGACCAGCCCCTCGGCGGAAGCCCGACCGAGTTCGATGACCGCATCGGGCTCGGCCCCGTAGGCGCGCGCGCCGATGACGTCGCTTGCGCCCTGGACCGGCACGTCGAGCACGGGGAGGCAGTCGGCCGTGATGCCGTAGCGAAGGAGATCGAAGGCATGCAGCCGCGCCATTAGCCAGGCGGCACGGCGCCCCGCCTCACGATCTTCCCGCCAAAGGGCTCCGAGAGCGCCGCCGGCCGGGTAGTTCGGCGCCAGCGGCGGCCGCAGGCGCTGAACCCTGCCGCCTTCCTGGTCGATGAAGACAGGAGCGTCTGGACGATCGACGCTGTCCCGCATCGAGGCGACCAGGTCGCGGATCTGCCCGGGCTCGCCGATATTGCGGGCGAACAGGATGAAGCCCCAAGGGCGCTCTCCGCCGTAGAAGCGGATTTCCTCTGGAGTAAGGGATTTCCCGGCGCAGCCGAGGATCATGGATTTTGATTCGCTCATGAACAGAACCTTAGGGCTTCGAGGAAGCAAAGGGAATCACCCCTGCCCGCCGGTGGCTGGAAGCTGGCGACCGTCCACAACGAAAAGCCGGCGCGACCTTCAGGCGGCGCCGGCTTGAGTGAGAGTCTACCCTGATCAGCGCGACACGAAGCAGTTGCCGCCGGCCGCCTTGTAACTGGTGCAGAGCGCGATCGCGTCGTTACGCGACTGGGCCGGCACGCGAACGCGATAGAAGGTGCCCTTGCCCGCGACTTCAGCCTTGACGATGCTCGCGGTATGGCCGGCAAGCACGCTGCCATAGCGGCGCTGCAGGTCCTGATACGTCGACTGGGCGCTTTCCACGGTCGGCTGCGACGCGATCTGCATCGACCACGAACCACCGCCCGCCGCCGCCGGATCGACGGATGCGACCACCTGGTCGGGCTTGACCTCGCCGACGATGTCGACCGGCTGATCGGACGGACGCGGCGGCGCCACCGGCACCTTCGCAGGCGTGTTGGACGACTGCGCCTTGGCAGCAGGCTTTGCTGGCTTGGCGGCATCGGTCTGGTCGTCGCTGCTCTGATCGGCAGCCTGATCCGCTGTTGGGGCGACGGTTCCGGTCTGCTGGCTATCGGACTGGCCCGCCGGCGCGACATGCTGCGGAGCCGGGTCGGCTGGCTCGGTCGCGGCAACCTTCGGCGCGGCCGGCGCCGGATCCTCGCGCGGGACCAGAGAGCCGTCAGGCTTCACCATCATGGTCTTCACCTTGCGCGGCGCCACGGCGACGACATCGGTATTGGTTCCCTTGTCTGCGTCCTGCAGAACCTGGGCGATGCGGTCTTCCGATTTCGGCGCGGGCGCGGCCGGCTGCGTGGCCTGAGACGTGTTTGCCTGGGCGCTCGCGTCCGGATTGGCCGCCGCATCCGTCCCGGCAGCAGCGCCGGCACCATCAGGCGAAAGATCGACGACGCGGCTCTGCGGCGCCTTGGTGGCCAAGTCGACCGGCTCCTCGGTGTTGGTCACCAATTTCTGCTGCACCGGTTCGGTGGCCTTGGCGCTGCCGCCCTTGGCGACTGCGTCATAGACCTTGTTGTCCTGGTTCGGCACCACGGCACCGCCAGGGTTTTCCGGCTTGACCTTGATCGGTGCGTTGTCGGCCTTGACGATCACCGGCGCTTCGCTGCCGCCTTTGCCGCCGAATGAGAAGGCAAGCGCGCCAAGGCCGCCGGCTACCGCCACGGCGCCGACGAGCGCGGCTATCATCAGGCCACGGCTGCGCGGCTTTGCCGCCTCGCTCTGGGCAAGGCCCGGTATCGCCATCGCCTCATCGAGTTCTGGATCGTAGTCGAGCTGGTCAGCCGCGAATTCGTCCTTTTGGGAGACCGGCCGGCTGCCCGGCAAATCGTGGGCGTCGTAATCGTTCGCGGCGGCATAAGAGGCAGCCGCGGGAGCCGAGGCGGGTGGCTCTGCGCGCGTATCCCGGCGATCGTAGCCCATCTTGAAGCCGGCATTGTAGGAATCGTCTTCGTAGCTGCGGCTCGTCGTCGTCGTCGCCGGCGCGATGTCGGTCGCGTTCATCTCGGTGAGCAGGCTCGAGAACTCCGCGTCGAGATCGTCATAGGCGGGCGCCGCCGGCTGGTCTTCCTCGAAGCTGAGCTCCGGAATGTCGAGGTCGTCGGCGAGCGCCACGACGCGCTCCGGCACATCGACCGTCTCGACGTCGGGCATCTCGTCGTGGTGACGAGACTGCGGCGCCGGCCTGTTGAAGGCCGGCTGATCCACCGCCGGCTCGCTTTGATAAATGGGCGCCGCCGGCATCTGCGGCGCCGCGGGCGCCGGTTGGGTTGGGAACGAAGGCTGCGCCGGGGCTGGCCTGACATAGGCCGAATAATCAACAACCGGCTCGCTCCGGTAGGCTGGCTCTGCAACCGCCTGCGGTGCCGAGGGTGCCTGCGGCGCCGAGGGCGCCGGCTGCGGCGCGAACGAAGCCTGCGCCGGAGCGGCGACCGGAGTCGCGCGGCTCCACGACGGCGCCGGCTCGGCCGGCGTCGAATTCAGCCAGCTCGGCGAATTGGCCGGCCTCGCGGACGACACCTCGGGCGCGGCGACCGCCGCGTGCGTTTCCCGATCCATCTCGATGCCCTTGGCAAAGGCTGCGTCGAAGGCCTCGTCATCGAAATCGATGCTCGGCTCGGGATCGGTCACGGACGGCTCGGCATGAAAATCGTGCCGATCGAGTTCACCCGCGAGCAGATCGTCGAGATCGGTGTCGGCAGCGTGGACCGCCTGCTGGCCCTGCGCGGGACCATGCTCGCCAGCATCCCAATCGCGGGCGGCGGCCGGTTTATGGCTGCCATAGCCGAAGGCAGCCAGTGCGACAGATTGCGGAGCCGGCGCGGCTTCCTTCACGACAGGCATCGGCCGGGCGGTCATCGCGCCGAGCAGCGCGTTGAGTTCGTCTTCCAGGCTCCGCTCGCTGGCGGCCGCGACCGGCTTCGCCGGTTCGACCGCGGCAACCAGCGCTACCGGCGCCGGCACGACTGGCGCGGGCTGGGCGATTGACGGCTGCACTACGGTAACTGGTTCGGGAGCTTCCTTGGCAGGTTCCACGGCCGGAACTTCCGGCTGGTCGGCAAGAGCATCGCGGAAACTGGCTTCGAAGTCATCGCCGAAGGCGTGTTCAGCCTCATCGCCGAAGGCGTGTTCAGCCACATCGACGACCGGCTCGGCTGTTACAACCGGTTCCGGGTGGGCGGCGAACTGCGCCACTTCGACGGCCGGTTCCGGGTCGAGCGGAAGATTATGATGGGGATCGATATCCAGGTCGACGTCGTCCATCGCTTCATCGAAATGGCCGGCGAAGTCCTCGTCCGGGATCGGCTGAGCGGGGGCGGCGTGAGCATGATGGACTTCACCTGCCCTGTCATGTTCGTGACTGTCGAAGGCCAACTCGTCCTCGAGCGATATCTGGACGGCGTTGTCGAAGTCGGTATCGAACGCTGCTTCGCTGGCCGACTGCACGGCCTCGGCGGGATCCTGGCGGGCTACGGCGGTCTCATGGCGGTCAGGCTGGAAATCCTGATCCAGCGACGCAGCCATCTCCTGGTCGATGGGAAGATCGTCTTCGAGCGGCGAGACATCCAGCGAGTTCGCAACCGCCGTGTCGAAATCATCGTCGAACGCGATGTCGGCGGCTGGCTCAGGTGCGCGAGGCGCGGCGAAATGGGCATGATCTGCCGCATCGTCGAAGACGAAGTCCTGTTCGAAGGACGCCGCGAGCTCGTCATCGCTCAATGGAGCACTCGCCGTTTCGAAAGCCGGCTCATGCGCAAGGCGCGGCGCGGCAGCCTGCTGCGCGACCGGCGCCTCTTCCTCGACCGCGTCGAATTCGCCCATCAACTCCTTTTCGAGATCGATGTCGAAATCGTCGTCTCCGACAGCCTGGTTTGCCGACCCTACCTTCTCGACCCCGGGCGCCTGCGGCCTGGCAGGCTGACGCGGATCGAAACCCATGATGCGGGTCAGTTCCGCGAACGGATCATCCTCGGCGATATGGTTGTGGTCGGCTACTTTCAGCTGGGTTCTGTCTGCCATTATTGTTCCCGAACTCGCACACAGTCGGACGCCATGGACGTCGCGCAGGGTTGGCCCTTACCAGCGCAATGTGGGCAAAAGGTGACAGGTTTTTTAGTCAAACCTAACGCATTTCGGTCGGCGCATCGGCCCCTATCAGCGTCAGGCCGGACGTCAAGACATCCGAGACAGCCTGCACCAGCCCTAGTCTGGCATGCGTCAATTGTGGGTCGTTAACCTTAACAAAACGTAAGTCTGGGTTGTCGGTACCCCGGTTCCAGTGTCCGTGGAAGCTGGAAGCCAGATCGTAAAGGTAGAATGCCAGCCTGTGCGGCTCGAGCGCAAGTGCCGCGGATTCGATCAGCCTTGGATATTCAGCCAGCTTCCGGATCAGGCCGATTTCGCCTTCGTCCGTCAGTGACGCGACCGAGGCAGCCAGCCGGTTTCGATCGAAATTTGCCTCGCCCAGTTGCTCGCTCGCCTGCCGGAACACCGAATGGCAGCGCGCCGAGGCGTACTGCACATAGAACACCGGATTGTCCTTGGACTGCTCCGTGACCTTGGCGAAGTCAAAATCGAGCGGCGCGTCGCTCTTGCGATAGAGCATCATGAAGCGGACCGCGTCACGCCCAACTTCCTCGATAACCTCCCGCAGAGTGACGAAATCCCCTGCCCGCTTTGACATCCTGACGGGCTCGCCATCGCGAAACAACTTTACCAGTTGGCAAAGCAAAACCGTGAGCTTGACCCTGTCGCCGGCAACAGCGCGCGCCAGCGCCTCCAGCCGCTTGACATAGCCGCCATGGTCGGCGCCCAGCACATAGATCAGATCGACGAAGCCGCGCTCGACCTTATCCTTGAGATAGGCGACGTCGGCGGCGAAATAGGTGAACGAGCCGTCTGATTTGACCAGTGCCCTATCCATGTCGTCGCCCACCGCTGTTGAGCGGAACAGCGTCTGCTCGCGGTCTTCCCAGTCGTCTGGCTTCTCGCCCTTCGGCGGCGGCAGCTTGCCCTTGTAGATATGGCCCTTCAGCGTCAGGTCGGCGATCGCCGCGCGGATCTTCTTGGCATTGTCGGCATGCAGCGTGCGCTCGGAAAAGAAGACGTCGTGATGGACATTGAGCAGCGCCAGATCCTCGCGGATCATCGCCATCATCGCGTCGACAGTGCGATCCTTGACGATCGCCAACGCCTCCTCTTCGGGCAACGGCAGCAGGTCGCGGCCGAATTCCTTGGCCAACGCCTGGCCAACCGGAACCAGATAGTCGCCAGGATAAAGGCCGGAAGGAATCTCGCCAATGTTGTCGCCGAGCGCCTCGCGATAGCGCAGCATGGCCGAGCGGCCAAGCACGTCGATCTGCGCGCCCGCGTCATTGATGACGTATTCCTTGGTTACGTCGTACCCCGCGAATGCCATCAGGTTCGCGAGCGTGTCGCCGACGACTGCGCCGCGGCAATGGCCGACATGCATCGGGCCGGTCGGGTTGGCCGAGACGTACTCGACATTGGCCTTGCGTCCGCCGCCGATCCTCGAGCGACCATAGTCGCGGCCCGCACCGAGCAGTCCGGCAAGATGCGCCTGCCAGAACCCATCCTTGAGCCTGAGATTGACGAAGCCGGGGCCTGCGATTTCGGCGGAGGCGATATCGCTGTCGGCCCGCAGTGCTTCCGCCAATTTTTCCGCAAGCGCGCGCGGATTCTGGCCGGTTGGCTTTGCAAGCACCATCGCCGCGTTGGTTGCAAGATCGCCATGGCTTGCATCGCGCGGCGGCTCGACCGCGATGCGCGACAGGTCGAGCGCGGCGCCATCCTTGTCTTTCAGGTCGAGGGTTTCGACGGCCTTTACGATCCGCGCGTTGAAATCGGCGAAGATATTCATTGGGTGTGCTCTGGGCTTTAAGAGGCGCCGGCTGCTTGGCCGGCAAAATCGTGGCTCGCCCTAGCTCAAATCCGGCGTATGGTCAAACAGACGCCGATGTTCCTTGAGCGCATAGGTGTCGGTCATGCCGGCCAGGAAATCGGCCACGCTGCGCGCCTTGATGCGATCCTCGGCGCGGTCGAGCCCTTCGCGCCACCCGTCCGGCATGGCGCGCGGGTCGGCGAAATAGACATCGAACAGGTCGCGCACGATCTGTTCGGCGTCGGCGCGCACGCGCATCACTTCCGCATGACGGTAGAGATGCTTGTAGAGGAAGGCCTTCAGTTCCTTTTCGGCCGCCGCCATGCCGGCGGAAAAGCTCACGATCGTCTCGCCGGCCTCTCTCACCGCATCGGCGCTTTCCGGCCTCAAGCGCCCGATATTTGCCGAGGCAGACGCAATGACGTCCTCGACCATCAGCGTGATCTGCCTGCGCATGAGCTCGTGCCCGGTGCGGACATCGTCGAGCTGAGGATAGCGGGCGCGTACGCCCTTGAGTATCGACCCCGGCAACCCAATGTCGTCCAGCATGTCCAGCGTCAGGAAGCCGGCGCGCAGACCGTCGTCGATGTCATGGGTGTTGTAGGCGATGTCGTCGGCGATCGCCGCGCATTGCGCCTCGATGCCGGCGAAGCGGTCGAGCTCGAGGTCGTGCAATTCGGAATAGTCGCGGATCGCCTGCGGCACCGTACCCTTGAGCCCCTTGCCGCTTGCGTCGGTCAGCGGACCATTGTGCTTGACCAGTCCTTCCAGCGTCTCCCAGGTGAGGTTCAGCCCGTCGAACTCGGCATAGCGCCGCTCGAGCCGTGTCACCACGCGTAGCGACTGCGCGTTATGGTCGAAGCCACCCCAGGCGGCCATCTTCTCGTTCAGCGCCTCCTCGCCCGTGTGGCCGAAGGGCGTGTGGCCGAAATCATGCACCAGCGCGACAGCCTCGGCGAGATCCTCGTCGCCGCGCAGCGCCCGCGCCAGGGCGCGGGCAATCTGGGCCACCTCTATCGAATGCGTCAGTCGTGTACGATAGTGATCGCCCTCATGCGCGACGAAGACCTGCGTCTTGTGCTTCAGCCGGCGAAAGGCGGTGGAATGGATGATGCGGTCGCGGTCACGCTGGAACGGCGTGCGCGTCGGACTTTCGGGTTCAGGGAACAGGCGGCCGCGCGACTGCGCCGGATCGCTCGCGTAGACGGCGCGCGGCCGGTAGCCGAATCCGATGTCGCCGAGAGCATCCTTGCCCATTCACCCACCAGTTGACTTGCCCGCGCCCGCTTCATACCTATCATGTGAAACCGAAAGCAAGGTGACGCCGATGGGCGCGGACGCAAAGACTGCCATGAAGGTCGAGATGACCGACGCCGCCGCGAAGCGGATCGCCAGGATCGTTGCCGGCGAAGCTGGCAAGACGGCGCTTCGTGTCTCCGTCGAAGGCGGCGGATGCTCCGGTTTTTCCTACAAGTTCGATCTCGTGGACAGCCGTAACGACGACGATGTCGCGATCGAGAAGGACGGGGCGACGATCCTGATCGACGACCTGTCGCTGGTCTATATGGGCGGCTCGGTGATCGATTTCGTCGACGATCTGATGGGCCAGTCCTTCCAGATCAGGAATCCGAACGCGGTCGCCTCCTGCGGCTGCGGCACCAGCTTCTCCATCTGACTCACGCTATTTTCGAAACCTGCGGGCAGCGCGATACGGCGGACACGGGTATCGGTCTCGTCAAGCCTGTGCGCGCTTGGTGCCTTCTGGCAGGAGAAGTTTGAGGTGGCCTATCTAAAGGCCCCCGCAGGCAATACGATCAGCCTCAGTCCGGAATCGCATTGAGGCCGAAATGAAGATCGTTACCTGGAACATCAACGGCGTTCGCGCCCGCATCGGCAACCTCACTCACTGGCTGACCGAGAGCGCGCCGGACATCGTTTGCCTGCAGGAGATCAAGTCGGTCGACGAACTGTTCCCGCGCGCCGAGATCGAGGCGCTGGGCTACAATGTCGAGACCAACGGCCAGAAGAGCTTCAACGGCGTCGCCATCCTGTCGAAGCTGCGCTTCGACGAGGTCAATCGCGGCCTGCCGGGCGACGATGAGGACGACCACGCGCGCTTCATCGAGGGCGTGTTCTCGACCGGCAAGGGCGCCCTCCGCGTCGTCTCGCTCTATCTGCCCAACGGCAACCCGGTCGATGACGAGCGGAAGTTTTCCTACAAGCTGTCATGGATGGCGAGACTTGAGCGCTGGGCGCAAGAACGCTTGCGGCTCGAGGAAGCGCTGGTGCTGGCCGGCGACTACAACGTCATTCCCGAGCTCGCCGACGCCAGGTTCCCCGAGAACTGGCTCGGCGACGCGCTGTTCCAGCCGCAGACCCGACAAGCCTTCCGCCGGCTGAAGAACCTCGGCTTCACCGAAGCCGTGCGCGCGGTCTCGGATTCGCCTGATGTCTATACCTTCTGGGACTATCAGGCCGGCGCCTGGCAGAAGAACAACGGCATTCGCATCGACCACCTGCTGTTGTCGCCGGAGGCCGCCAACCGCTTTGCCTCGGCCTCGGTCGAAAAGCATGTGCGGGCCTGGGAGAAACCGTCCGACCACGTGCCGGTGGCGATAGAACTCGATCTGCAGCCGGCCTGAGTCCGGATCGCGTCGCAGCCCTCGCCGAACCGTTTTGTCGCCACAAATCGCGCCTTTGATACGAACCGTCGTAATGGGGGGTGACATGAAAATGCGATTTGCTCTTGGCGCGATGGGCGCCGCTATCGCCGTCGCCACGCCCGCGCCGGTGCTTGCCGCCCAGGCCTGTCTTGCCAACGGCAATTCCTACAAGCTCGGTGAACAGGCTTGCCTGACGCTTCCCAGCCAAAGCCACCTCGCTCGCTGCGAGATGGTTCTCAACAACACTTCCTGGACGACAGTCAAGGACGAGTGCCCCGGCGAGGCGCCGAAACCGCGCCCGACATCGGTCGTCACCCCGACGCCCGATAAAACACCGACCGAGCCGACCGCCAACTGAGACTTGAGGGGATAATCTCCCCTCTTGAGGCGGATGGCCGCGAAGCAGCGGCCGGGGGGCACTAGAGCAATTCCAGGAAAAGTGTGAAACGGTTTTCCGTCCGGAATTGCGTAGAAACAAAGAGATAGAGCGTTTCGCCGTTTCCATGAAACGGTGAAATGCTCTAGCCTCGGACCGGCGAAACGTGCTTCGGGGGCCCTGCGCGAAGCCCCCTCCTGCAAGCTGGAAATCAGCAGCGGCTTACTGGTCGCCGTTATTGCCTTTGGTCAGGATGTCGTCGGCGAGCGAGATCGCGGTACGGCGGTCGGCTTCGCCGGCTGCCGCGAAGGCCTCTTCCTGCATGGTGCGGATCCAGGGCTGGTCGGCCGCCGGAGCGCGTTGCAGCGCGGCCGTCATCATTGCCAGGCCGCGCACGATCTTGCCGCTCTGGAACAGGAGGTTGCCGAGCGTCGCCTGCGCGCCGGCATGACCCTTCTCCGCCGCAAGCTGCAGCCAGCGGCCGGCCTGCTTGACGCTGGCCTTCACGCCGCCCTCGCCCTTCAGGAACATCTGGCCGATCTCGAACTGGGCGTTCGGATTGCGGTAGTTGGCGGCGGCACGCATATAATATTCCTGCGCCGCGACATCGTTCTCCGTCACCGGGCTGCCTGGAATGCCTTTGCGAAGGTAATCGCCGAGCGCCACCAGCGCATCCGACACATAGCTTTCCTCCGGCGAACCGGGTTCGACATCCTGGTCGACGATCTCGGAGAAGAATTTGAACGCGGCATAGTCGTCGCGCGCCACGCCGTCGCCTTCGGCATACATGCGCGCAAGTTTCCAGGTCGCGCCGATCTGACCGTTCTCGGCGGCGTATTTATAGGCTTCGACCGCCTGTTCCTTATGGCCGTTCTTGTAGGCCGAAAAGCCGAACTGGAACACCGCCCACGGGCTGGACTGCGGCTTCACGCCGGTCTTGTCGTCGAACACCTTGTCGTCGAAGGCCATGGCCTGCCCGACGGCGCCCAAGGTCGCGATCGCGACCAGTGCCGGCAAGACAAACGACCTCAACACCTCAGATGTCCGCATAACAGTGCGTTTCTCTGGCAGCGCCCGGATGGGTGACCGCGCCATCGCGGGCCGACCCTACGGTCTGTGCGTATTTCCAGATCGCGCCAGACTGATAGTCCGTCTCGCGCGCCTTCCAGTCCTTTGCCCGGGCGGCCAATTCGGCGTCCGATAGCGCCACCTCGATTGTGCCGTTCACGGCGTCGATCGAGATCATGTCCCCATCCTTGATCAGCCCGATCGGTCCGCCCACCGCGGCCTCCGGCCCGACATGGCCGATGCAGAAGCCGCGCGTGGCGCCCGAGAAGCGGCCGTCGGTGATCAGCGCCACCTTGCCGCCCATGCCCTGGCCATAGAGCGCCGCCGTCGTCGACAGCATCTCACGCATCCCCGGACCGCCGCGCGGCCCCTCGTAGCGGATGACGAGAACCTCGCCTTCCTGGTAATTGCGCTGCGTGACCGCTTCGAAACACTCCTCTTCCGAATCGAAGCAGCGCGCCGGTCCTGAGAATTTCAGCTCCGACATGCCGGCGACCTTCACGATCGCGCCTTCGGGGGCAAGGTTGCCCCTCAAGCCGACAACGCCGCCCGTGCTGGTAATCGGCCGGTTGGCGGGACGGACCACGTCCTGGCTGTCATTCCAGGCAACGTGCTCCATGTTTTCGGCCAAAGTGCGGCCAGTCACGGTGAGGCAGTCGCCGTGCAGATAACCGTGATCGAGCAGCGTCTTCATCAAGAGCGGAATGCCGCCGGCCTCGAACATATCCTTGGCGACATATTTGCCGCCGGGCTTGAGGTCGGCGATGTAGGGCGTCTTCTCGAAGATCGCCGCCACGTCGAAAAGGTCGAACTTGATCCCGGCCTCATGCGCGATCGCCGGAAGGTGCAGCGCGGCGTTGGTCGAGCCGCCGGTGGCCGAAACCACGGTCGCAGCGTTCTCCAGCGCCTTGCGGGTCACGATATCGCGCGGCCGGATGTTCTTGGCGATCAGTTCCATGACCTTCTCGCCGGACGCGAAGTTGAAGCGGTCGCGCATCTCGTAGGGCGCCGGCGCGCCGCAGGAATAAGGCAGCGCCAGGCCGATCGCCTCGGCGACCGTCGCCATGGTGTTGGCGGTGAACTGGGCGCCACAAGATCCGGCCGAAGGACACGCCGCCTGTTCGATTTCCAGCAACTCGGCATCGCCGATCGTACCGACCGAATGCTGGCCGACGGCCTCGAACACGTCCTGCACGGTGATCTGCCGACCGCGATAGCTGCCAGGCAGGATCGAACCGCCATAGATGAAGACCGACGGCACGTTGAGGCGCACCATCGCCATCATCATGCCGGGCAGCGACTTGTCACAGCCGGCAAGCCCGACCAGCGCGTCGTAGCAATGGCCGCGCATGGTGAGTTCGACCGAATCGGCGATGACCTCGCGCGACACCAGTGACGACTTCATGCCCTGGTGGCCCATGGCGATGCCGTCGGTGACGGTGATGGTGCAGAATTCGCGCGGCGTGCCGTTGGCGGCGGCCACGCCCTTCTTCACCACCTGCGCCTGGCGCATCAGCGAGATGTTGCAGGGCGCCGCCTCGTTCCAGCAGCTGGCAACGCCGACCAGCGGCTGCGCGATCTCGGCCGCCGAAAGTCCCATGGCATAGAGGTAGGAGCGATGCGGCGCCCGCGCCGGACCAACGGTCACGTAGCGGCTCGGCAACTTGGCCTTGGAGATAACCTTGGCGTCCATACTCGTCCTTGCCGCACACCCCGCGGCCTGCCCATCGCCGAGCCACCCCCGGCACGCTTCCTGGCACCTAACCGAGGTGCTCCGGGTTTATGGCGGGAAATGGGCAGTCCCCTCGACCTGATCTTTAGCGCAGGGGTTGTTCATAAACTGTTGCCAAAACGTCACAATCGCATAGGGCGCTAATTGTGCAGCGAATCTGCAACATTGCCCGATCGGGTGGAGTCGGGAGCCCCATAGGTCAAAGAAAAAAGGCCGAGCATTGCTCGGCCTTTTTTCTTTGAATTTTCAAAGTCTTAGAATGTGATCTTCAGACCGCCCGAAATTGCGGTGACCAGATCGTTGCCGAAATCGTAGCTGGCATCCGTGCCTGCCAGATAGCCGTTCTCACCAGCCACGATCCCGGAATGGCCGCTGGTCATCACGCCGATCGCGCCAGCAAGACGAAGTTCGATGTTTGGCCGGGGCGTATAGGCCACCCCACCGCCCACCGTCCACGTATCGGTCTGCGAGCCATAACCGTGCGAGGTGCCGCGATCCCATGAAAGCTGAGCGGCGGCACTCCATTCTTCGTTGAACTTGTGGCCGATGCCGCCGGTCACTGTCCAGCCGTCACGGTACATCAGATCGAGCGAGGTCAGCTGAGCAGAATGAGCCTTATCACCCGTGACGCACAATGCAGCGGGGGTACCGACCGCGCAGATTGGCACGCTCTGCAGAACACTCCAGTCGACCCACTTGATCGAGCCGAAAGCGAGCCATCCCGGCGCAATGCCCGACTGGAGCTTCAATTCCACCACATCCGGCATGTACTGGGTCGAGCCGTAGATCGGGATCACACCCTCGCCAACATTCGTCAGGTCCAACGTGCCCGAAATGTTATCGAGCTTGACCTTCGAATTGTAGACAAGGCTCGCGCGCAAGGCGATCTCAGGGATTTCATAAGCAATGCCGGCGCGCCAGCCCCAGCCGCTGCTCGACAGATCAACCCGGCCGGTACCGCCGAAATCCGGCACTAGGGGCGACACCAGGCTTTCCTTGAAGCCGTAGACCTTCTGGTAGAATACGCCGCCGATAAAGCGAAGCTGGCCTTTGCCGGCATCCATCTTGTAAGAGCAGGTACCGGCGTAGTTGTCGCTCTTGATGTTGGTTTCGATGTTGGAGAACGCGCCGTTCCAGATGCCTGGCGCAACATGTGCGCCCCAAGGCTGGGAATAATCGACCATACAGTCGACGCCCTGAACGATCTGGGCCTTGGCGCCAATGCGCGGCACCCAATAGTCCTCTGCCCCCTTGGCCGTTGTGCCGTAGCCTAGGTTGAAGCCTCCCGGACCAAGCGCATTCTTGTACTTACGGTCCGGCATCACATAGGTTGCTTCCGCTTCGGTCGCGACCGGTGCCGGATCGAACAGCAGGTCGATGTCGTAGCCGCCGCGCTCCAGGCCACCGGCATGGGCCGGATGCATCGCAGCTCCGATCAAGGCGAGAGAAAAGCACCCTGCCCCCAGCAGTGCCTTCAGACGCAAAATGTTCATGGAATCCCTCCCCGAATACTAAGTGGTCCAAGCTAGAACCAATTCGGGTTAACGGCGCAACAACGAATTCAAAAACTGTACATGTACATCTTGACAGCACGTAATTTCGCCACGGTGACAGTCCTCTCAATTGAGCCTTAAATCGGCTCAAACGGCGTCGAACGGTGCAAAACGGCTACAAAAATCATCCAAAACAGCACAAAAACAGCCGATTTTTGGGTAAACAGGCCCCATTGTTACATTACGGCAACAATGGGGCGCAAAGTTTCCGTTTACGTCAAAATTAACGTAGCGGCATGCCTATTTTCGAGGCAGCTAACGTACCGGAAAGCGCCGTTTGACGGGTGCGAATCTTGGCGCTCAACCGGCGTCCCGCACCCTTTTGAGGGCGACCGAAAGCTTCTCCTGCGCCTCGCGATATTCCGCCAGTTTTTCGCGCTCGGCCTCGACCACTTCTTCCGGAGCGTTGGCGACGAATTTCTCGTTCGAAAGTTTCTTGTGCAGGCGGGCGATCTCCTCGGTCACCTTGGCCAGTTCCTTTTGCAGGCGCGCGGCTTCGGCCTGGAGATCTATCAGGCTGCCGAGCGGCAGGCAGACGGTCGCCTCGTTGACCACGATCTGCGCCGAACCCTTGGGCGGCGTGTCGCCGAGCGCGATGTCGCCCACCCGCGCCAGCCGCATGATGGCCTGGGTATGGCGCTCCAGCCGCTCCTTGGTCAGCGCGTTGGCGCCGATCACCACCAGCGGCGCAATCGCCGCCGGCGGCACGTTCATTTCCGAGCGCACCGAACGGATGCCCGAAACGAGATCGACCAGCCAGTTGATGTCGGCCGCAGCATCCTCGTCCTCGAAGTCGGGCGACGGCCAGGCGGCGTGGCAAAGCAGCGAGGAGCGCTCCTTGCCCTCGCCCGCGGTCTGCGCCCACAGCTCTTCCGTCATGAACGGCATCATCGGATGCAACAGCTTGTAGATCTCGTCGAGCACGAAGGCCACGCACGCCCGGCTCTCGGCCTTGGCCGCCTCATCGGTGCCCATGAACACCGGCTTCAGAAGCTCGAGATACCAGTCGCAAAACAGGTTCCAGACAAAGCGGTATGCGGCTCCCGCCGCTTCGTTGAAGCGATAGGCTGTGATGCCCTCGGTGATAGCGCGCGCCGCCCGCGTCAGTTCCGTCAGGATCCACCGGTTAACCGCTAGCTTTGCGTCTCGCAGCCAGAAGTCGTCATTGCGCGCCACCTCGTTCATCTCTGCGAAGCGCGTTGCGTTCCAGAGC
This sequence comes from Mesorhizobium sp., assembly GCF_024509055.1. Classification (GTDB taxonomy): domain Bacteria; phylum Pseudomonadota; class Alphaproteobacteria; order Rhizobiales; family Rhizobiaceae; genus Mesorhizobium. Next base: position 53,643 of record NZ_JANINM010000071.1, read on the forward strand.
TTGGTGCCGAAATTTCGATAGCCGGCAATGCGCGCCGGATCGAGCTTCACGTCGCGTCCCTGCGCCGCCATGACCGTCAGCGTGAAGCGCAACGCGTCGGCGCCATACTCGTCGATCAGATTGAGCGGGTCGATGACGTTGCCTTTCGACTTCGACATCTTCTGCCCGTTCTTGTCGCGCACCAGCGCATGCACATAGACCGTGTGGAACGGCTCCTTGTCCATGAAGTGCAGCCCCATCATCATCATGCGGGCGACCCAGAAGAAGATGATGTCGAAGCCTGTCACCAGGACGTCGGTCGGATAGTAGGTCTTGAGCTCTGGCGTATGGTCGGGCCAGCCGAGTGTCGAGAACGGCCACAACGCCGAGGAGAACCAGGTGTCGAGCACGTCCTCGTCGCGCGTCAGGATATCACCCGGCTGGAAGTTCTCGAGCTTGTCCTCGACCCAGGCTTTCCAGGGCCCCTCCAGCGCCAGGTAGTACTCGACGGCGGCGGCCAACGCCTCCTCCTCAGTCTTCTCGACGAAGACGCGCCCGTCCGGTCCATACCAGGCCGGTATCTGGTGGCCCCACCACAACTGGCGCGAGATGCACCAGGGTTGGATATTCTCCATCCAGTCGAAATAAGTTTTCTCCCAGTTCTTCGGCACGAAGTTCGTGCGGCCCTCGCGCACGGAAGCCATAGCTGGCTTGGCGAGCTCGGCTGCGTTGACGTACCACTGGTCGGTGAGGAACGGCTCGATCGGCACGCCGCCGCGGTCGCCATGCGGCACGGCATGGCGGTGTGGCTCGACCTTCTCCAGGAAGCCGCCCGCCTCCATCAGCTCGACGATCTTCTTGCGTGCCGCGAAGCGGTCGAGCCCATCGAGTTCGTCCCACACGGCCTGGCGCTCCGGCGTGACCTCGAGGCCGGCGAGGAAATCCTCGTTGTCCTTGAGCTTTACGGCGGCTTCGACGGTCAGGATGTTGATCGCCGGCAGCTTGTGGCGCTTGCCGACCTCGAAATCGTTGAAGTCGTGCGCCGGGGTGATCTTGACCGCGCCGGATCCTTTTTCCGGATCCGAGTATTCATCGGCGACAATCGGTATCTTGCGGCCAACGATCGGCAAGACGACGTTCTTGCCCACCAGATCCTTGAACCGCTCGTCGTCCGGGTGCACGGCCACCGCCGTGTCGCCGAGCATGGTCTCTGGCCGCGTCGTCGCAACCGTGATGAACGTCTTCGGGTTCTGGGGATCGAAAGTCACATCTTCGATCGGGTAGCGGAAGTGCCAGAGATTGCCGTTGACCTCGTGCTGCTCGACCTCGAGATCGGAAATGGCGGTCAGCAGCTTGGGATCCCAGTTCACAAGGCGCTTGTCCTTGTAGATCAGCCCTTCCTTGTAGAGCGTGACGAAGACTTCCAGCACCGCCTTCGACAGGCCTTCGTCCATGGTGAAGCGCTCGCGCGACCAGTCGGCCGAGGCGCCGAGGCGCTTCAGCTGGTTGAGGATCGAGCCGCCGGATTCGGCCTTCCACTCCCACACATTTTCGACGAACTCCTCGCGTGTGAGGTCGCGGCGGTGAATCTGCCTTTCCATGAGCTGGCGCTCGACCACCATCTGGGTGGCGATGCCGGCGTGATCCATGCCAGGCTGCCACAGAACATTCTTGCCGCGCATGCGCTCGAAGCGCACGAGAATGTCCTGCAGCGTGTTGTTGAGCGCATGGCCCATATGCAGCGAGCCAGTGACGTTCGGTGGCGGGATCACCACGGTGAAGGCTTCCGCCCCTTCCTCCGCGCCCGCGCCGGCGCGAAAGGCGTCGGCCTCTTCCCAGATTTTGGCGATCTTCGGCTCGACGGTTTTGGCGTCGTAGGTCTTTTCAAGCATGGAGGAAGTCCGAACTGTCGGGAATTGATCCCACCGGTGTAAATCGGAAGGGCTTGGTCGAGTCAACCGCGGGCGGAGGAGACGCTCGCCGCAGTCTATAGATAGGCTGCTCGCGGCAAGCGGCAATCGGCGCCATTGGTGGAACTGCCGTCGTGCCGGCGCGGCATTCAGGCGATGGCGACGGCGGCAGTCGGGCGGCGTGTGCCGAGTGTCAGGGTGATGGCCAGCGCGACGCAGGAACAGGCTATCGCCAGCAGCAGAAGCGCCTTGCTGCCGGAATGCACCAGCAGCCCCGCCATGAGCGGCGGAGACGTCGCCGAGATCAGATTGAGCGGCAAGGCAGGGCGCGAGGCAGCCTGTGTGTAATCAGCCTTGTCGCAGAGGGCCAAGGGCATCGTCTCGCGCGCCACGGACGGATATGCCGGCAAAGACAGCCGAGACGCTCATGTGAAGATCGGCGGCCATCCGGCTGCCCACGACAGCAGGAAGGCCGAGCGTGCCCCAAGCAATGACCTGGCCCACCGCGAGGACGATCATGACGCGGAGGAGGTTCCTGTCGAATGTAGGGGTGGGCATCACGTGGCCGGCCGTCGAGAGAGCCCGTTTGCCCAGAGCCCCGTCATGTCGCCTTGATGACGGGCGCTGACCGGGTACACCGCGATACGGTTGCACCCTCCTCCAAACAAAGGCACCGCCCCAAGGCAGCGACTTCATCACGAATTTTCGGGCAGGATCACTGCGCGCCGCGCGCCACGCGCTCGATTTCCTCGCGAACCAGCCGCTCGACGAGGGTGGGCAGGTTGTTGTCGAGCCAATCCTGCAGCATGGGCCGCAGCATCTCCTCGGCCATCTCGTCGAAGGTCTTCTTGCTGCGGCTGGCGAAGGCGTCGGAAAGCTCGCCGAACGACGCCGCGACCTGTCGTCCCGCATGCTCGGAGAGAATTGCCGGGCGGGCCGGCGGCGTTTCCGCTAACGGCGGACGGACGACGCTCGGCTGCTCTGCCTCGATCTTGGCGACCGGTGCATCCGTCAGGTCGTCCTCGTCGATCTCGATGTCCTTCTCGATCTCGACTTTCGGGGTGGCGTCGGGCACGCGCGGCGCCACCTTCGCGGTGACGGTTCCGCCACCGGCAGCCGCGATTTCGCGACGCCAATCGGCGACAATGGTTTCCGCGGTCTGCGACCCGCTCACCGCGCGGTCCTGTACCGCCGGCCCCACCAGGTCGGCGGTGACCCTTGCTCCGACTTCCGCCAGGGTCCGTGGCGCGGGCGCCGGCCTGATCGGCTCTATTCGGGTTGCGGTGCGACCGGCCTCCGGGTCTGCCGCCACGAGTTGGGCCTGGACCTCGGCAAGGCTCACCGGCTTCACGGGCGAAGTTTCGGCGTGCAATTCGGAACGGAACGCATCGACCTCGGCTGCAGGAGCCACGGCGGAGGTGGGCTGGACGTCCTGGCGCAGTTCACCAGCGTCGGCGGGCTGCTTGCGGCCGGTGTCGCTGTCTTCGATGATCCTCCGGATGGAAGCCAGAATCTCTTCCATGGAAGGTTCGCGCTGTGCGCTGCTAGCCGTCGCCATCGTCACATCCGCCGCCCTTGTGACCCATTGCAGATTATAGCTCCGCTCACCGGAACTCGAATCAATGTCGACAGCGTAAACGACCGATCGCCGTCCGAGAATCCCCAATCTGGGGACATGTTGGGTTTCAACAGATTAGAGCGATTCGGTGAACGGCGTGAAACGGTCTCCGTCCCCGACCGCTGCAAGGACCCGACCGCCGACCACCCCGTGGAAAAGCAAAACGCCGCGCATTCATCCGATGCGCGGCGCTTCCTGCAATTCTGAAGAAATCAGCGGCCGTCCGGCGTGGTGATCCCGAACCACTTGTCCTTGACGGCGTTGTAGTGCTCTTCCGGCTTGTACTTGGTGACCGGCAGGCCGAGCCGTTCGACCGACAGGCGACCCATTGCCGACAGGATTGCATAGCTCGCAACCACGACGTCGTGCTCCGAGCCTGCCTGATTGATCTTGGCCGTGATAACGGCGGCCTGGGCGTTGAGCACGTCCAGCGTCGTGCGCTGGCCGACATTGCGCTCCTCGATGACGCCGTTGAGCGCCAATTGCGCGGCGGCAATCACTTGCTTGTTGGCGTCCACGTTCTCGCGGGCCGCGGTATATTGCGTCCACGCCGACGCCACCGCCTGCCGGACCTGATCGCGGCTGACATCGACCTGGATGCGAGCCTCGCTCAGAGATTCCTTGTTCTGGCGCACCACCGCCATCGTGCGGCCGCCCGAATAAATCGGAATGGTCAGCGTGGCGCCGATGTTGGCGGAAGTCGACGTGCCGTTGGTGCCCTTCAGATCGGGAACCGAGTGGGTGTAGGCATCCGAAATACCAGCCGAAGCCGTGACCTGCGGCAGCAACGCGCCTTCCGACGACTTCACCACGAACGCGGCGGCGTCCACGAGATGCTGCGTGGCGAGGATGGCGGGATGCTCGACGGCCGCGATCGTAAACGCCGTAGCGAGACCTGAAGGCAACAGCTTCGCCAACGGCGCCGCCCCCTTTAGCTTGCCGGGCTCCTCGCCGATGATCTGATGGTAGGTGGCGGCGCTAGCCAGCGCCGTCGCGCGGGCGGAGGCCAATTGCGCCACCGCGGTGGCGCGCGAGGCATCGGCCTGCGCGACGTCAGTGCGGGTGCCTTCGCCAACCTCGAAACGCGATCTCGCCGCGCGTGCCTGCTCGGTCAGGAACTGCAGGTTCTGTTCGGTCAGCGCCGCGATCTGGCGATCGCGAATCACATCCATGTAAGCGCTTGCCGCGTTGAACAGGATGTTTTCCTCGGTGTTGCGCAGGCTCTCGACCGAAGCCTTCACCTGCGATTCGGCGGCCGCAACGTTGTTCTTGGTCTGAAACCCGTCGAACAGCGTCTGGTTGATCTGGATGCCGAAGTTGCCGGTCGTGGTGTTGGTGCTGAAACCGCTCGCATGCGTGCTCGTGTAGTCGATGCTGCTCGAGCCGGTAACGGTAGGACGCCAGCCAGACTTGGCGATCGCGACGCCTTCGTCGGTGACACGTGTACCGGCCCGTGCCGCGTTCAGCTGCGAATTGTATTGATAGGCCTTTGCAAGCGCACCCGTGATCGTTTCGGCGGAAGCAGCCAGCGGCGAAAGCGCCGTGGCGGAAACGAGGATCGCTAGTGAGACGCTTTTGCGTACGGATGGCACGTTATTTCCCTCATTCGTTTGCATGGGAACCACGCCGCGCCAGCCCACCCTTGCGGATAAGCCTGCGCCGCGTTGTTTATCGTTCCCCCGCTGACAGCCTTCCGGAGACGCCGGATCAAGCAATCAGCAACGATTGTTTAAGGCGCAAGCGATCACGACAACGCCTTCGCCGCAAGGCAAAATCGCTCAGAATTCAAATGCGTGGGTACGTTCGAAGCCCGGTAGTGGCTTAATTGCCGCATTAAAGGCCCGTCTTCCGGTTACAACCCCGCCCGCCTTGAAAAATACGCGGGCCACGCCGGAATTGCCCTGTCCTTCGACTACGACCAGCCGGCCGTCCTCGGCGAGCTGGTCGAGCAACGCCGCCGGCACCTCTTCGACGCTGCCGCCGATGAAGATGACATTATACGGCGCCTTGGCGGCATGACCTTGCGCCAGCGGCCCGATCGCCACCGTCACGTTCTGGCAACCCAATGTCGAGAGCGTTGACTTCGCGGCTTCCGCGAGCGCCGCATCGCTTTCCAGCGCAACGACCGAACGCGCAAGCTTTGACAACAGCGCCGCCGAATAGCCCGTGCCGCAACCGACGTCGAGCGCCGAATCACCGGCGTCGATCTCAGCCAGTTGCAGCAGCTTGGCGAGCGGCGACGGCTCCATCAGGTAACGCGCGCCGCTGCCGTTGGCGCCGTCCGAAATGCGGATATCTTCGTCGATGTAAGCGAGGTCGCGCGGCGCAGCGCCGACAAAAGCCTCGCGCGGGATCGCCAGCATTGCTTCGATGAGCGGCGCGCTGGTCACGTCGGTGGTGCGAATCTGGCCATCGACCATCTTCACGCGGCGTTCGGAGAAATCAGCGTTCATGTCCCAACCAACCCGCTTTCCGCGCCAATCCATGCCCGCGCCAAGACGCGGTTCAAATTCGACCGGAACTCCGCCCCGGCGCGATCGCGCCTGAGCCCGGGGATTGGAGGCCTCGCCCGGAATCGAACCGGGATGCAAGGATTTGCAGTCCTCTGCGTAACCATTCCGCCACGAGGCCTCGTATGCTCCCGGCGTTCCGAGCGAACTCATTATGTTGGTGGTGAAGGGTCGTCAAGCGCCGCTGCGTCACTCCAGGCGCTTTCAACATTTGGTTCAATGCGCTGCTGCAAATCGCCCGTGAGCCAAGCGCAACCTGCGAACGGGATGCCGGACTAGTCCGATCGCCGCCTGCGTTCCCACCAGACGACGAAGCGCCGCCGGTGGCGGCGTACCAGCGCGAATTCATAGGACAACACCAGGAGCCCCAGTGGAATCATCCAGAAGCCCAGGATCGGCAGGAAGCCGAGAATCCCGCCGATTGCGAGCGCTATCCCGATCGTTATCCTCAGCCCCCTCGAGCGCGGCATTTGGAATTCGCGGCCGAAAACCGTGATTTTCCGTGCCGGTGCGCGGTCGTCATTGACTGCCGTCATAGCGAAACCAGATCCCATCCGCGGCGCCGAAACCCTCTGACCCAACGAGAACGAGCCGCCGCCTTTGTTTCGAGCCTGTGTGAAACCGCTCATATGTGGGCATCCCCAAACGATGCCACAAATGGCCGCACGAAAAACTGGAGAAAATTTCGAAATGCTTCTTTGCAAAGCCGAAATGGGTTTGCTATAGGCAGCGCCACTTACACAAGAGCATCTGTTCCCCGGTAGCTCAGTGGTAGAGCAACCGGCTGTTAACCGGTTGGTCGCTGGTTCGAAT
>NZ_JANINM010000071.1:60541-60834 GCF_024509055.1 Mesorhizobium sp.
CGGGGAGCCAAATCTTTTCAAAGGACGATATCCTTCAATTTTGCCTGGCCGGTGAATCCGTGATTCGCTGCAGCGTGGCCGTCTCAAAGTTTGAGCTGTGGCACGGCAGTCGGGGCGCCCCATTCGTTCCTTCTATTCTCATCTCTCTGAGCGGGCTAGACTAGCGCGTGCTTGCACATGGTCAGGCTGCGGGGAAAGCGTGGGGAAATACGGCGGCGCCAATCAAGCCGATCGATGGCGAAAGCGAATGCGGCAAGGTCGCCGCTGGCGCCCGACCAAAAACACGGCGATTT
>NZ_JANINM010000072.1:0-4488 GCF_024509055.1 Mesorhizobium sp.
ACCCGCATGAGGCCGGCGGGTTTTCTCCAACAACCAAGCGGAGAGGGACAGGAGATCTCTATGAGTTTCAAGGTTGCGGTAGTCGGCGCCACGGGCAATGTGGGCCGAGAAATGCTGAACATTCTGGACGAACGCGGTTTCCCCGTGAGCGAGGTCGTGGCGCTCGCCTCGCGGCGCAGCCAGGGCACCGAAGTGTCCTTCGGCGACCGCACGCTGAAGGTGAAGGCGCTCGACACCTATGATTTTTCCGACACCGACCTCTGCGTCATGTCGGCCGGCGGCAACGTCTCCAAGGAATGGTCGCCCAAGATCGGCAAGCAGGGCTGCGTCGTCATCGATAATTCGTCGGCTTTCCGCTACGACCCGGATGTGCCGCTGATCGTGCCGGAAGTGAACCCGGACGCGATCGAGCTGTTCTCGCGCAAGAACATCATCGCCAACCCGAACTGCTCGACGGCGCAGCTGGTCGTGGCGCTGAAGCCGCTGCACGATGTCGCCACCATCAAGCGCGTTGTCGTCGCGACCTACCAGTCGGTGTCGGGCGCGGGCAAGGAAGGCATGGACGAGCTCTTCACCCAGACCCGCGCGGTCTTCGTCGCCGACCAGGTCGACGTCAAGAAGTTCACCAAGCGCATCGCCTTCAACGTCATCCCGCATATCGACGTCTTCCTCGATGACGGCTTCACCAAGGAAGAGTGGAAGATGGTGGCCGAAACCAAGAAGATGCTCGACCCCAAGATCAAGCTGACGGCGACCTGCGTGCGCGTGCCGGTGTTCATCGGCCACTCGGAAGCGGTCAACATCCAGTTCGAGAAGCCGATCACTGCCGACGAGGCGCGCGAGATCCTGCGCGAGGCGCCGGGCTGCCAGGTGCTCGACAAGCGCGAGAACGGCGGCTACATCACGCCGCTCGAATCGGCTGGCGAGGACGCCACCTTCATTTCGCGCATCCGCGAGGACTCGACCGTCGACAACGGCCTGGCGATGTGGGTGGTCTCCGACAATTTGCGCAAGGGCGCGGCGCTGAACGCCGTGCAGATCGCCGAGCTGCTGGTCGAGCGCGGCCTGATCCAGCCGAAGAAGAAGGCGGCCTGACGGCGGTTATTTTCGCTCACGGGCCGTACCGCCGCTGCCGCGGCTGGCCCTGCGCGGGCGCGCCGGACGACCGGCGGCCCGCAGTCGCGGGCTCGGCCTTCGGCCGGGGGTGCCTGTCCTTCTTCCCGTTTAACGGGGAGAAGGTGCCCGAGGGCGGACTAGGGGCGCCGGCCTGAGCGATCGCGGCAGACCGTAATTCGCCCGGCGCTGCCATTGCCAAGACGATGTGCGCCTCACTCAAGCGTTCGATGGATGGCGATATTGCCGGCGCTCTCGACCGGCCCAACATGACATTCTCGACGCACTGATTGATTGGCTTATTATGCTTGCATCTCCGTCAGAGCTTTACGAAGGTAAGCATGGCCAGAATGGTTGCATTACTTCGGCTCATACTTTGGTTAGCCTGTTGTGCCGCAATAACATCGTGCGGGCAGGATGTTCCGCCCCTATTGCAGGGGGTGTCAGCCCGAGGCGGTTGGTACGGCGGCTGCCCGCGCCCCGCTTCGGCAAGCAAGGAGAAACCTGCGCTTTCGCCCGAGCTCGATCAGCGTTTGCGAGTACAATTTCCTCCCGGGACCCCGGCAAGCAAACTTTCGACTACGTTGGTCAATCAAGGTTTCACGATTGGGTCGCCTTGCAAGGAAGATACTTCTATCAAGGTGGCTAATTACATCCAGAAAGAAGATGGTATTCTTCTTTTAACTCGCACCGAATCATCGGTGTTCTGGAAAGTCCATGAGCAAGAAAACATTGTGTGGACTCAAGGATTTGTAATGTTTATCGGCCTCTGATTTTCGAAAATGCCGATAGTCACCTGTCGGATGTTCTTTATACGCTTACAGATATGCATAGGAAATGAGCTGGCCGACCTGTGGCTTGGGACGCGGCATGCCTTAGTTTTCATCCAGCAAGGCATCGAGATCGTCGTGTTCCCCGATGACATGCGGCCGCTGGCGATCACCTCGATTTCGTCACTGTCAGATCCTTGGTCGCAAACGCCGCCAGTTGCCCCAAGAGCCCCAGCGCCTCATCCGCCCGCTCCGCCGGCACGAACAGGTGGTCGTGATAGAAGGCGGAGACCGGATTGACGCCCATGCCGGCGGCCGCCAGCCGGGTCGTGATGGCGGCGAGGAAGCCGACTGCCTCCAGCGAGGAATGGATGTCGAGCGTGATCATGCGGCAGCGGAACGTGCCGGCGATGCCTGCCGCATCCGCCTGTTCCTCCGCCAGGATCAGCGTCAGGCCCTCGGCCTCGCGGAAGGTCATGACCGGATCGAGCCCTTCCGGAAGAGACTTGCCCGGCGGCAGCGTCGCAAAGATATAGGCTCCGGGAAGCAGGTGCGGCGTCATCGACGCCAGCAGTCTTTGCAGGTCTGTCTCGCCGGCCATTATGTCCTCGCTCCGATGTTCCTCAGTAGATCATCTGGCGGGGTGCCGGTAGGGCAGCGGTGAAAAGAGAGGCCGCCATGTCGGATTCCGGCATGGTTCCCCGTCCTTGGGTCGAAGCTGGCAAAGTGCCGGCATTCGAAACATCCTGGAGGGAACATCAATGACCATTTCTGAAGCCGCGCCCGCTTCAAAGGGCGCCTTGTGGACCGGACGCGTGCTCAGCGCCGTCGTGGTGCTGTTCATGATCTTCGACGGCGTCATCAAGCTGCCGCCGCTCGATATCGTCACCCAGACGATGGCGCAGCTCGGCTGGCCGGCCGATATCGGCACCGCGCGCCTGCTCGGCATTGTCGGGCTGGTCTCGACCGCTCTCTATGCCCTGCCGCGCACCTCGGTGCTCGGCGCCATTCTGCTGACCGGCTATATGGGCGGCGCCATTTCCACGCATGTGCGCATCGGCAATCCGCTGTTTTCGCATACGCTGTTCGGCGCCTATCTCGGCGTCATGCTATGGGGCGGGCTCTATCTGCGCGATCCCCGGGTGCGCGCGCTCATACCGTTCGCCCGCTAAGCAGGGAGAGAAAAAATGCTTGCCACCATCCTCATCATCGTGATCGTCGTCATCGCCGCCGTGCTGATCTACGCCGCGACACAGGCGAACGACTTCGTCGTCAGCCGCTCCGCCAGCATCAAGGCGCCGGCTGAGGCGATCTTTCCGCTGATCAACGATTTTCGGCGCTGGCCCGAGTGGTCGCCCTACGAGAAACTCGATCCGCAGATGAAGCGCACACTTTCCGGCGCCGAAGCCGGCAAGGGCGCCGCCTATGCCTGGGAAGGCAACAACAAGGCCGGTATCGGCCGCATGGAGATAGCCAATTCCGTATCGCCATTGCTGGTCGCGTTGAGGCTCGATTTCGAAAAGCCGTTTCGGGCCAACAACACGGTGGACTTCACTTTGGCCCCTGGCGGAGACGCCACGACGGTTACCTGGGCGATGAAAGGAGCCCGGCCGTTCATCGCCAAGCTGATGGGCCTCTTCATGAATTTCGACAAGATGATCGGCAAGGATTTCGAAGCCGGCCTTGCCAACCTGAAGCGTGTTACCGAGCGCTAATTCGTCAGCACTCTCAAGGGCATTGGGGCCGACCGGCGCAGCTCGCGCCGGCGCTTGAAACAGCAATGCTCATTCTTTTTTTGGATCAAATTAGCCGCCTGCGAGTTAAGGAGCGTGGCGGTGAGGACGGCGATCCGCGTGAGAGAGGAACTGAAATGAAGAAAGCAATGACCATTCTGGTGCTGACGATGGCGCTCGGCGCGTGCTCGCAGACGGAAAAAGGCGCCGCGATCGGCGGTCTGGGCGGCGCGGCGGTCGGCGCCGCGGTTGCCGGGAACCCGGTGCAGGGCGCGGTCGTCGGCGGCGCCGTCGGCGCGATTGCCGGTGCACTGATCGGCCATGCCAGCGAGAGCGGCCAGTGCCGTTACCGCGACCGCTATGGGCGGGTCTACGTCGCGCGTTGTCCGCAGGGCTATTGAGGCATCACGGCCGGAGCCAAAGAAAAACGGCGGGCAAAGCCCGCCGTTTTATTATGTGAAGATATGCCGGTGATTATTCCGCGGTAGCAGCTTCCGGCGCGGCGGTTGCCGCGGCGACGGCGGCAGCGGCGTCGTCCTGCGCCTTCTTCAGAAGGGCGGCGCGTTCCTGCGCCTTCTTGCCCGGCTCGGCCTTCTTCGGGTTGGAGCGGGCCTCGCGCTTGGCAAGGCCGGCCTCGTCGAGGAAGCGCAGCACGCGGTCGGTCGGCTGGGCGCCGTGCGAGAGCCAGTGCTTGACGCGGTCGGCGTCAACCTTGACGCGCTCGCCGTCCTTCGGCAGCAGCGGGTTCCAGGAACCCAGCGCCTCGATGAAGCGGCCGTCGCGCGGCGAGCGGGCGTCGGCGACGACGACGTGGTAGTAAGGACGCTTCTTCGAGCCCGCGCGGGCCAGTCTGATCTTCAGTGCCATTCTTT
>NZ_JANINM010000072.1:4588-5710 GCF_024509055.1 Mesorhizobium sp.
TTTTGCAGCGCCGTTGGCAGCGGCGATCTGTTCGTGATGGCGGATCACCTCGCGGACGACGAAGTTCAGGAACTTCTCCGCGAAATCCGGGTCGAGATGCGCGTCGTTGGCCAACTGGCGAAGACGGGCAATCTGCTGCTGCTCGCGCGCCGGATCGGCCGGCGGCAGGCCATGCTCGGCCTTGAGCACGCCGACCGCCTTGGTGCAGCGGAAACGCTCGGCGAGCATATGGATGAGCGCTGCGTCGATATTGTCGATCGAAGCGCGGTAGCCGGCCAGAATGGCACGTGCGTCAGCCATGTCCTTCTCCTCGTTCATCGCCCCCTCACTTCTTCTTGCCCAGGCCGGGTAAGCCACCGCCCATGCCGGGTAGTCCAGGAAGCTTCATGCCGCCGGGCAGGCCCGGCAGTCCACCGCCGGGAAGTCCGCCTGGCAAGCCCTTGCCGAGGCCGGCGGCCTGCGCCTGCTTCTGCAGGGCCTCGAGCTGCTTGGGATCCATCTTCGACAGATCGGGCATGCCGCCCATCATACCGCCGGGGCCACCGGGCATCATGCCGCCAAGGCCCATCTTGGAGGCAAGGCCGCCCATCATGCCGCGCATCATGCCGCCGCCTTTGCCCTTGCCGCCCATCGCCTTCATCATGTCGGCCATGCCGCGATGCATCTTCAGGAGCTTGTTGATCTCGGCCGCATCGGTGCCGGAGCCGGCGGCAATGCGCTTCTTGCGCGAATGCTTGAGCAGGTCGGGGTTGGCGCGCTCGGCCCTGGTCATCGAGGAGATGATGGCGAGCTGGCGGCGGAACATCTTGTCGTCGAAGCCGGCGGCGGCAAGCTGGTCCTTCATCTTGCCCATGCCGGGCATCATGCCCATGATACCGCCCATGCCGCCCATCTTCGACATCTGCTGAAGCTGCTGGGCCAGGTCGTTCAGGTCGAACTTGCCCGACTGCATCTTCTTGGCCATCGCAGCCGCCTGCTCGGCGTCGATGGTTTCGGCGGCTTTCTCCACGAGCGAAACGATGTCGCCCATGCCGAGGATGCGGTCGGCGATGCGCTTGGGGTGGAATTCCTCCAGCCCGTCCATCTTCTCGCCGGTGCCGATCAGCTTGATCGGCTTGCCGG
>NZ_JANINM010000073.1 GCF_024509055.1 Mesorhizobium sp.
AGATGATCGGCATGGGCATGGCGAGGAAGATCGTCTTCTCCTATGTCGGCAATCCAGGCGTTGGCCTGCTGAGGCGCGCCCGCGACGCCATTGAGAACGGCTTTCCGCGCGCCATCGAGGTCGAGGAGCACAGCCACGCCGGCATGGCCAATGCCTATGAGGCGGGCGCCGCTGGCCTGCCCTGCGCGGTGTTTCGCGGTTATCGCGGCGCCGGTCTGGCGGGGGTCAACGCGAACATCAAAACGATCACCTGCCCCTTCACCGGCGAGGTGCTCGCCGCGGTGCCGGCGATCCGGCCCGACGTCACCTTCATCCATGCGCAAAAGGCCGACAGGAAGGGCAACGTGCTGGTCGAAGGCATCGTCGGCATCCAGAAGGAAGCGGTGCTGGCGGCCAGGCGCGCCGTAGTGACGGTGGAGGAAGTGGTCGACAATTTCGACGACCTCCACCCCAACCTCACCGTGCTGCCGAACTGGACCATCGCGGCGATCTCCGTGGTGCCCGGCGGCTCGCATCCATCCTACACGCACGGCTACTACGAGCGCGACAACGCCGCCTATCTCGAATGGGATGAGATCGCCGCCGACCGCGATCGCTTCCAGGAATGGATCAGGGCGAACGTCATCGAGAGCAGCGCGGACGATTTCGCCGCCCGTGTCGAGCATCTGAGGAAGGCCGCATGAGCGACACTGCAAGCCTCGGCTTCACCCCCAATGAGATGATGACGATCGCCGCCAGCCGCGCGCTGAAGAGCGACGACGTCTGCTTTGTCGGCATCGGCGCGCCCTCGGCCGCCTGCAACGTCGCGCGACTGACGCATGCACCGGACATCACGTTGATCTATGAGAGCGGCACCATCGGCACAGCGCCCGATGTTCTGCCGCTGTCTATCGGCGATGGCGAGCTGTGCGAAACGGCGGTGACCACTGTCGCGGTGCCGGAGATGTTCCGCTACTGGCTGCAGGGCGGCCGCATCTCGATCGGCTTCCTGGGCGCCGCCCAGCTCGACAAGTTCGGCAACATCAACACCACCGTCATCGGCGACTATGCGCATCCGAAGACCCGGTTGCCAGGCGGCGGCGGCGCGCCGGAGATCGCTACCTCTTCAAGAGAGGTTTACATCACCATGGCGCAGTCGAAGCGCGGCATGGTCGAGAAGATCGATTTCTTCACCTCCTTCGGCCATGGCGAAGGTGGCGACCACCGCAAGCGCCTCGGCATCGACACGGCGGGCCCGACGCTGCTGATCACCGACCTCGCCATCTGGAAGCCCGATCCCCTCACCAAGGAATTCACGGTCGTGTCGCTGCATCCCGGTGTCACGCGCGAGCAGGTCCAGGCGACCTGTGGCTGGACGGTGAAATTCGCTGAGGCGCTTGACGAGACGCCGGCGCCGACGGAACTCGAACTGAAGACGTTGCGCGACCTGCAGGCCCGCACCAAGGCCGCGCATGAGAAAACCGCCAAAGGGAAAGCTGCATAATGGCCGAAGCCTATATCTGCGATTACATCCGCACGCCGATCGGCCGCTTCGCCGGCGCGTTGTCCTCCGTGCGTGCCGACGATCTCGGTGCGGTCCCGCTGCGAGCGCTGGTCGAGCGCAATCAGGCTGTCGATTGGGCAGCCGTCGACGATGTCGTCTATGGCTGCGCCAACCAGGCCGGCGAAGACAACCGCAACGTCGCGCGCATGGCGCTGCTGCTTGCCGGCTTGCCCCAGGACATTCCGGGCTCGACCGTCAACCGCCTCTGCGGCTCAGGCATGGATGCCGTCACCATCGCCGCGCGCGCCATCAAGGCCGGCGAGGCCGAGTTAATGATCGCCGGCGGCGTGGAATCGATGAGCCGCGCGCCCTTCGTCATGCCGAAGGCCGACACCGCCTTCTCGCGCAATGCCGAGATCTACGACACCACCATCGGCTGGCGTTTCGTCAATCCGTTGATGAAGAAACAGTATGGCGTCGATTCGATGCCGGAAACGGGCGAGAACGTCGCCGAGGACTTTTCCGTTTCTCGCGCCGACCAGGATGCATTCGCCGTGCGCAGCCAGGACAAGGCGGTGGCCGCTCAGGCCAATGGCCGGCTGGCGAAGGAGATCACGCCTGTGACGATCCCGCAGCGAAAGGGCGATCCCGTTGTCGTTGTGAAGGACGAACACCCCCGCGCGGGCACGACCATCGAGGCGCTGGCCAAATTGCCGACGCCGTTCCGGCAAGGAGGCACGGTGACCGCCGGCAACGCGTCCGGCGTCAATGACGGCGCCGCGGCGCTCATCGTCGCTTCGGAAGCCGCCGCCAGGAAATATGGCCTGACGCCGATCGCCCGCATCCTCGGCGGCGCCACGGCTGGCGTCGCTCCGCGCATCATGGGCATCGGCCCGGCGCCCGCCACGAAGAAGCTCTGCGCCCGCCTCGGCCTGACGCCGGATCAATTCGACGTGGTCGAACTCAATGAGGCCTTCGCCTCGCAAGGCATCGCCGTGCTGCGCCAGCTCGGCATTGCCGAGGATGCGACGCATGTGAACCCGAACGGCGGCGCGATCGCGCTTGGCCATCCACTCGGCATGTCGGGCGCGCGCATCACCGGTACTGCGGCGCTGGAGCTGCGCGAACGCGGCGGCAAGCTTGCTCTAGCCACCATGTGCATCGGTGTCGGCCAAGGCATTGCGATTGCGCTGGAGCGGGTTTGATCGCTCCAGCCGATCAGTAAGGTAAGCCAACGTAGTTTTCGGCGAGCGCCGTGGACGCGGCTTTTGAATGCACGAGGTAATCGAGTTCGGCTTCCTGGATGCGTTGCCCGAACTCACCCGTCTCGGGGAAGCGATGCAGGATCGTCGTCATCCACCAGGAGAAGCGCACCGCTTTCCACACACGCGCCAGCGCCTTGCCTGAATAGGCGTCGAGCCCGTTCTGCGATTTCTCAGAATAGAATTCGCGAAGCCCGGCAAAGAGATAGCGCACGTCGCTGGCGGCAAGGTTGAGGCCCTTTGCGCCGGTCGGCGGCACGATATGGGCGGCGTCGCCGACGAGGAACAGCCGGCCGAAACGCATCGGTTCGGCGACGAAGGAGCGCAGCGGCGCGATCGACTTCTCGAAGGACGGCCCGGTAGTGACGGACGCAGCGCTCTGCGGCGGCAGGCGCCGGCGCAGCTCATCCCAGAAGCGATCGTCAGACCATGCTTCGACACGCTCGTCTGCTGGAACCTGCACATAGTAACGGCTGCGGTGCGGCGAGCGCATCGAGCACAGCGCAAAGCCACGCTCGTGATTGGCGTAGATCAGCTCATGGTCTGCGGGCGGCACCTCCGCCAGCACGCCCAGCCAGCCGAACGGATACTGCCGCTCGAAGGTCTTCAGCGCGCCTTCCGGCACCGACCGGCGGCTGACGCCGTGATAGCCGTCGCAGCCGGCGATGAAGTCGCAATCGATGCGACGGGTGACGCCATCCTTTTCGTAGGTGACGAAGGGCGAGGCACCGCCAAAATCATGCGGTGCGACATTCAACGCCTCGTAGGCAGTGACCAGGCCCGCCGCCTCGCGCTTGTCCATCAGGTCGTGCGTCACCTCGGTCTGCCCGTAGACGGTGACATGCTTGCCGCCGGTGAGCGCCGCCATGTCGATGCGGTGTAAACGCCCGTCAAAGGCAAGCGAGATGCCGGCATGGGGCAGGCCTTCAGCATGCAGTCTCTCCGCGGCGCCCGCCTCTGCGAGCAGGTCGACGGTACCCTGTTCGAGCACCCCGGCGCGCACGCGTCCAAGGACATGCTCGCGGCTCGATCGCTCGAGGATCACCGTCTCGACGCCTATTGTGGCGAGCAACTGTCCGAGTAGCAGGCCGGAGGGTCCCGACCCGATGATGACGACCTGCGTGCGCATCAGCGGCCGAGGCTTTCGATCTGTCCGGCAAGCTCGGCGGACAGCCGCAAAGCGGCCGCCGTCGCCACCACCATCTGCGGCAGGATCAGCCACTCCAGCGTCCAGGCCGCGCCCGAGCGCTCCTGCTCATGCACCAGCGCCTGGTGCATGCCGGCAAGCTGCGTGGCGTTGAAGCGGGCAAGCGCCACCAGGGCCTCCGCCTTCACCGGGTTCTGCTTGTGCGGCATGGCCGATGAACCACCGCCGCCCGAGAGCCTGATCTCCGTGCCACCATACGCCAGCAGCGCAACGTCCTGGCCGAACTTGCCCAGGCTGCCGGTCACCAGCGAAAGCCAGGCAGCGAACTCCGCTAACGCATCGCGCTGGCTATGCCATTGCGGCGCATCGCCAAGGCCGAGTTTGGCGGCGAGCGCCGCGCGCACCGCCGGCGCCTTGTCGCCCAGTTTTTCGAGCGTGCCGGCAGCGCCGCCGAACTGCACCGCGAACAGCCGGCTCGACTGTTCTTCAAGACGTTGCTGGTGACGTTCGAGCGGCGACCGCCACGAAGCGATCCGATCCCCGACCGTCATTGGAATTGCCGGCTGCATACGCGTCATTGCCATTAGCGCCCTGCTCCCGAATTCCTCTTCGAGGCTCGTAAGCCGCACGACGTTTTCGCTGAGCAGGAGGCTGATATGCTCGACAGCCGGCCGCAGCCGCAGGACCAGCGACGTGTCGACGACATCCTGGCTGGTCGCGCCGAAATGGACGGATGCGCCATGAGGCTCGCCGACCGCCGCCTTGATCTGGCGCGC
Organism: Mesorhizobium sp.; assembly: GCF_024509055.1. Lineage (GTDB taxonomy): Bacteria > Pseudomonadota > Alphaproteobacteria > Rhizobiales > Rhizobiaceae > Mesorhizobium. The sequence goes on from NZ_JANINM010000073.1 coordinate 4,669, forward strand.
CAGTTCCGGCACCACGACACCATCCTTGGCGACGCCGTCCCGCAGCTTGGCTGTATCCGGCCGGAACATTGCCAGCGCTTTGACGATCGCAACGCCGGCGTCACGCGAAATCACACCCTCTTCCGCCTCGGCTTCAGCGAGCGCCCGCTCGAAGATCAGCATCGCGGCAATGTCGGCTTCCACAGAGAAATGCCTCGCCGCCTCCTCGTCGCCGAGCAGGCCGGAAAGCAGCGGATGATCGAAGGGCGATACGGTCATGTCGGCCACGGTCAGCTGTCGAAGAAGACCGTCTCCTTCTCACCCTGCAGATGGACATCGAAGACGTAAGTATCGCCCTGACGCTCGGCGATCAGCGTCGGCACCCGCACGCGGTGCTCGATGCGCGCAAGGATCGGATCCTCGCCATTGGCTTGTTCTTCGTCGGAAAAGTAGAGCCGCGTGTGCAAGCCGATGTTGATGCCGCGCGCCACGATCCAGAGCGTGACGTGCGGCGCCATCAGCCGCCCCTCGCGGAACGGCACGCGGCCGGGCTTGATCGTCTTGAACAGGCAGAGGCCGGTTTCCATGTCCGTCGGCTGTCGCCCCCATCCCTGGAAGTTGGGATCGGCCGCGCAGCGCAGCTCGGTAGGTGAATTGTAAAGCCCGTTGGCATCGGCCTGCCAGATCTCGACCAGCGCGTCCTTGAGCGGCGTGCCGGTGCCGTCGAGCACGCGGATGCGCAACTCGATCCGCTCGCCCTTGGTCTGCTCGTTGACCATCACCGAGCCAAGATCGTTTTCATAAACGCCGCCTATGCCGCAGAAATTCGGCGTCAGCCCGATATGGACATAGGGTCCGGCGGTCTGCGAAGGGCTTTCCTTCAGCCGGTCGAGCGACTGCGCCATCAATTGCCCTCCGGCCGGTTCTCGAACAGTGTCGAGCGGCGCCCGCGCAGCACGATGTCGAACTTGTAGGCGAGCGCATCCATCGGGATCGTCGACTGCATGTCGAGCGCGGCGATCAGCGC
>NZ_JANINM010000074.1 GCF_024509055.1 Mesorhizobium sp.
GAGACCGAGGTGCCGTCCTTCGACACCTATTTCGCCTATCCCGACGCGATGAAGAACCAGGCGAAGCTGCATGTGTTCCGCGATTTCATCATCGCCAAGGCGCGCAGCTGGTCGTTCTGACGACCCGGTCGGGGATGCGCGGACCTGCCGTTAGGCACTTCTAGTCAGCAGCAAAGCGGCCAGGCGATCGCCGAAGAGCGTCAAGACTAGGCCGCCGAGCATGATGAGGGCGCCAATCATCTTGATCGCCGTGGCGGGTCTCGGGGTGACGTTGAACAAGCCAAGATGATCGATGCCCAGCGATGAAAGAAGCTGGCCGGCGATCACGAGGGCCAGCAGGTTCGCCAGTCCGATGCGAGGCGCGAGCAGGACCGTGCTGAAGAGCGCCCCCGCACCCAGAGCCCCGCCGATCAAGTGCCACCAGGGCTCGGATGGCAAGGCTGCAAGCGCGCCTGGCAGCCCGCCCTCGGCCATGGAGATAAGTCCCAGCACAACGGTTCCGCTGGCGAAAGAAAAGAACGCTGCCGCGATGCTGTTGCCACCGAAGTCGCCGGCAAGCTGGCTGTTGATGGCTGCCTGGACGGAGATCGCCACGCCGGCGGCAAATGCGATGAGAAAATAAATCGGCGACATGAGACAAAACCTGTGCCTGGGTGTTCTCGAAAACCAATCGCGGCAGGTCGTGGGCCGAGCCCTCTATATCGCCCAGCAGCCGCAGCCCAGTGCGCCCCAGAACGCCTTCGGATCGCTGACCGGCAGGTTGCTTGACCAGGCCGAGGCATGATCATGACCGTGGATGTTGCATTGGCTCGCGCATCCGCAGGACAACGACAGGCGTTTCATGGATGCCTGCTTGCCGGGCGCGTTGGCGGCCGCGTCGGACGCTGGTCCGAAGTTGCGCGCCGGCGACCAGTCGGGCATGGCGGGGGGAGGCGGTGCTTCGTCAAGACGGGCGAACGTTCCTGCGCCGTAGACGACTTTCCCGCCGACCATTGTCAGATCCGACGTGATGTCCCTGATCTCGGCTTCCGGGCAGGCGAAATAGTCGCGGTCCGGCACCAGAAGATCCGCGAACTGGCCGACTTTTATCTGTCCCTTCCTGCCCTCTTCATTGGAAAACAACGCAACGTTTTCCGTCATCATCCGCAGGGCGGTTTCGCGGTCCAGCCGATTGCTAGGCGGGTAGAGCCGGAAGTCGCCGACCGTCCTTCCCGTCACCATCCAGGCAATAGCGATCCATGGGTTATGGGATGAAACGCGGGTTGCGTCGGTACCCGCGGACGTCTTGGCACCGCTTTGCAATATCTTTGCGAATGGCGGGGTCCGTTCCGCAGCCTTGGCGCCATATCGATCGGCAAAGTACTCGCCCTGATAGGCCATGCGGTGCTGCACGGCGATGCCGCCACCAAGCGCGGCGACCCGCTCGATCGACGCCTCCGAGATCGTCTCGGCGTGATCGAACATCCAGTTCAGGCCAGCCAGGGGGATATCGCGGTTGACCTTCTCGAAGACGTCCAGGGCGCGCGTGATGGTCTCGTCATAGGTGGCGTGCAGCCGCCACGGCCAGCGATTGGCGGCCAGGATGCGCACGACTTCTTCCAGGTCGCGTTCCATGTCCGGCCCGGTCTCGGGCCGTGGCTGACGAAAATCCTCGAAATCGGCGGCGGAGAACACCAGCATCTCACCCGCGCCATTGTGACGGAAGTAGTCGTCGCCTTCCTTGTATTTCGAGGTTTGCGTCCAGTTGAGAAAATCGTCCTTCTCGCCCTTCGGCTTGGTCGTGAAGAGATTGTAGGCGATCCGCACGGTGAGTAGATTGTCGGCGGCGAGCTTGCGGATCACGGCATAGTCATCCGGATAGTAGTGGAAGCCGCCACCGGCATCGATCACCCCCGTTACACCGAACCGGTTGAGGTCGCGCATGAAATGCCGCGTGGAGTTGGCCTGATATTCCTGAGGTAATTTGGGGCCCTTGGCGATGGTTGCATAGAGGATCGTCGCGTTGGGTTTGGCCAGCAGGAGCCCGGTTGGATTGCCGCTGCTGTCCCTGACGATTTCACCGCCGACCGGTTCGGGCGTGTCCCTCGTGTAGCCCACAACGCGGAGCGCGGCGGCATTCAGCAGAATGCGATCGTAGAGATGCGAGATCAAGACTGGCGTATCCGGGGCGATGGCGTTGAGTTCCTCGATCGTCGGAAGGCGCTTTTCGACGAATTGCTGTTCGCTGAACCCGCCGACAACGCGGACCCATTGCGGCGGCGGTGTGATCGCCACCTGCCGCCTCAGCAAATCCATGGCCTCTGCAAGGCTGCGCAATCCATCCCAGCGAAGCTCCAGATTGAAGCTGAGCCCACCGCGGATCATGTGGATGTGGTTGTCGATGAGCCCCGGCAGCACCCGCCGCCCGTTGAGATCAATGATCCTTGTGGCCGGTCCTGCAAGCGGCATGATCTCTTGCTCACGGCCCACAGCCGAAAAGCAGCCATTCGTCACCGCGACCGCGGTCGCGAGAGGATTGGCTTTGTCGAGTGTCGTGAACTGGCCATGCCTCAGAATGAGCTCCGGTTCTGGAAGCTGCTTCATCTCGTCCCTCAAGGGCCGTCTCAACTGTCTGGCCGTCCGGCCGTCAATCCTGTGGCCGGGCACGCGAACGATATTGGTTGTGCGGCCCATCGCCAACCGACCGAACGCTTCCCGGCAAGTTCGCTCAACTGCCCGGTTTGCGATTGCCGAAAAGCTCCACATTTGCATTAGCCGCTCGAAAAACGGCAACCGCATCAACAGCGGAGGTCCCTCGAAGGGAGGAGAAGCCCATCGTTCATCTGGCGCTTCGGAGATTCCGCCAGCCGGTCAATAGCCGACACGTCATTTTCCGTGAATCATCCGGCAAACCGCAGAGAGTGTCTCGAAGCCGCCGGGCCTGTCGGCAGGCTGTCTTCAAGATGAAATGGCATAGGCAGGCAAATACGGGAAGGCGCCAACATGGACGGCTCTAACCTGAATGCTTCCAGATATCCCACCTGTATGGATCAATGTGGCGACCGTGAAATCGTCGCGCGGATTCCCGAGTTGAATTCAATTCAGCGTGCGGTTCGTGAATTGAACGCCATACTAGCAATACTCGGATATGGGTGCCGCAGCGGCGAAGAAGATCGCATTCGACCCAGGCTCACCCGTGTCGTTGCCATGCTCGAGGGGCTGCCGACAGCTGTCGCGCCCACCGCCGGAACTTCGCAGCCGGCTTCGGTTCGGGGTGGGCTCGCCAGTTGGCAACGCCTTGCCGTCGATGCGCTCGTGCGGAGCAACCTGGATAAGAAGCTGTCGCTTGACGACCTGGCTCTGACAACAGGCTTGAGCCAAAGTCATTTTTGCCGGGCGTTCCGGGTGAGTTTTGCATGTTCGCCGATGCAATATGTGCGGTCTATGCGGGTCGAGGTCGCGCAATTCCTGCTGATGACCTCGGATGAGCCACTTTCCCGGATCGCGTTGCTGTGCGGCTTTGCCGATCAGGCGCATTTCTCGCGCACATTCTATGCCATCGCCAGCGAGTCTCCCCAGCGCTGGCGTCGGGCGCAGCTGAAATCCGTCGAACATGCAAATTCGGGATAAATCCCGATCGGATGCGACAATCGCGAAAGTCCAACCCGTGTCATGAGAGTCGAGCTCAGGTCTCTATCTGGCGCTCGGACCGAGGATCGCGGAATGGACGAATACCTTCGCACACTCGAGCTCAGTTTCGCTCCGTATCTCCTGATCGTTGCGCGCTTCTGTCTCGCCGCCGTGTTCCTGTTCAGCGGGTTCGACAAGCTTACCCACTGGAAGGACAGCGTCCAGGAGGTCATCGACCTCGGTTTGCCCATGCCCGCGGTCTTCGTCGTTCTTACAATCGCGACCCAGATTCTTGGCTCGGCGTTGGTCATCTTCAATGTCTGGACTGCGATTGGCGCGGGAGTTCTGGCCGCATTCACGGTTCTTGCAACCCTGCTCGGCCACCGCTTCTGGCTGTCGCACGGGCGGCGAGTGGTGAAGGAGCTGACCACCAGCCTGGAACATCTGGCGATTGTCGGCGGCCTGCTGCTGCTCGTCGTGCAATCCTTGGCACGTTGATCGAAACCCTCGAACCGAAAGGCGTTTCCGTGACGGATTCAGAATGGCCAGCCTGGTTTTTCGTCGAAGAGCAACATGGCCCGTTGCCATTCTTCCTGCACGCGCTGACGATCGTCACCGGGTTGGTCGATGCCGTCAGCTATCTCCGCTTGGGCCATGTCTTCGTCGCCAACATGACGGGAAACGTTGTCTTTCTCGGATTTGCCGTCACGGACCACCTGAATTTCTCCATCCCCGCGTCGCTCACGGCCCTCGCGGCATTTCTCGTCGGCAGCCTTGCCGGCGGACGGTTGGGAACCATGTTCGGGCGCCATCGCGGACGATTGCTGGCCATCGTCACCAGCGCTCAAGTCGGACTGGTCGGTATCGCACTTTTCGTCTCGTTGCTCGGGGCCGCGTTGTCTGACGGAACAGTCCAGTATGGCCTGATTGTGTTGCTGGGCGGCACGATGGGACTGCAGAACGCGACCGCGCGACGCCTCGGCGTGCCGGACATGACCACAACCGTCCTTACATTGACCCTGACGGGGCTGGCCGCCGATTCAATCGGGGCAGGCGGCACAAATCCGCGCCCTGTCCGGCGCATGACCGCGGTCGTCCTGATGTTCATCGGCGCGGCGGCCGGCGCATGGCTACTGTCGATAAGCACCGTTGCTGTTGTGCTCTCGGTGACGTTGGCAGTTCTCGCGCTGGTCTGCGCGGGAACGTTACGGACGCGGCATTCCAGTGCATCCTGGACCAGATGAACCAACATCCAACGAACCTGTGGAGCGTGCCATGGCTGGGGAATTCCAGTGGCCGTGTTCGTCTTGATCATGGATCAGTTGCTCCCCGCCACGGCGTGAGCCGCGGCACCCAGCCCGGCACGTTTCGGCGGTAGACATCGTATTCGGCGCCGTAGCGGCGGCCGAGTGTGGGCTCCTCGTAGAGCTTGACGAACGAGATCATCGCCGCGGCCGCGACTAGGCCGTAGGCGATGACGGCCCAGCTCGAAAACAGCAGCGCCTGGCCGAGAATGATCGACAGTACCGCCACGTACATTGGATTCCGGACGTGACGATAAATGCCGCCGACCACGAGTTTCTCGGTCGGCGCCAGCGGCGCCGGCGTGCCAAGTCCTTCCAGCGCGAAGCGGGCGAAGGCATGAAGCAGGATCGCCGCGGCCCCGACCACTAGGACACAACCTACGGGCACGAAACCTGGGATTGTCGAGAGCGGGGTGCGATAGCGGTCGGTCAACAGCCAGGGCATCAGCCCGGCGACAACCCCAGGCGCAGCGATAAGGAATAACGCACTACCGGCGATCGCCGAAAAAGTCCGCATGGAACCTCCTGCCGCAAAAATAAACGCGGCCTGCTCGAATCCGCATCATTTGGGATTTCACGTAGTCGCAACTCAAAATCGGTCGATCTTGCATATCAGCAACCACTTTAGAGCCGTCGAGGCTGCTGTTTTCGGCGATTTTTCTGGTCCTATCGGCTTCTGGAATGGGTTGGACCACAGCCTGCGTCTTTTTGCATGCGTGTGTTGCAAAATAGATGCTTG
>NZ_JANINM010000075.1 GCF_024509055.1 Mesorhizobium sp.
CATGATCATCGACAGGATGTCGCGGCCGAAATGGTCGGTGCCGAACCAGTGCGCCAGCGAAGGCGGTTGCGTCTTGTCGGCGATCACCAGTTTGGTGACGTCGTATGGCGTCCAGGCATAGGAGGCGAGTGCGATCGCCGCCACCAGAACGGTGATGACGAAACCGATCAGGAACGAGCGGTTGCGGAAGGCCTTCCGAAGAATGCTCGCCAGGGTCTCGTCGGGCAGGTCGAGGCGCATCGTCATTGCCGGCCTCTCAGCCTCGGATCGACGATGGCATAGGAGAGATCGACGGCGAGGTTGACGACGATCACGGCGGCGACAAGCAGCATGACCACGCTCTCGACGACGATGAGGTCGCGCTGGGTGATGGCCTGGAACACAAGGCGGCCGAGACCTGGCAGGTAGAAGACGTTTTCGATGATGATGGTGCCGGCGAGCAGGAAGGCGAACTGCAGGCCGAGGATGGTCAGCACCGGGATCAGGGCGTTGCGCAAGGCATGGCGCCACAGCACCGCGCGATAGGGCAGGCCCTTGGCACGCGCCGTGCGGATGTAATCCTCGTTGAGCACTTCGATCAGTGCCGAGCGGGCGACGCGCGCCAGGATCGCCGCCTGCGGCAGCGCCAGCGCGACCGCCGGAAGTATGAGCGACTTCAGAGCCGGCCAGACGCCGGCGGCCCAGCCCGGAAAGCCGCCCGCCGGCACCAGCCGTAGCCAGACGCCGAACATGTAAATCAGCATCAGGGCGAACCAGAAATTCGGCACGGCGACGCCGAGCTGGGCCGCGCCCATCGCGACCGCGTCGCCGGCACGACCCTGCCGGCTGGCGGAAAACAGCCCGACGGGAATGGCGATCGCCGTGGAAAGCGCCAGTGCGATCAGCGCCAGCGGCAGCGAGACGACGATGCGCTCGCGCACCAGATCGATGACGGGCACCGAATAGGTATAGGAGCGGCCGAAATCGAGGCTGAGCAGGCCACCGGCCCAGTGCAGATAGCGCGCCACAATCGGCGCATTCAGCCCCATTTGCTCGCGCAGCAGCTCGACCTGGTCGGCGCTGGCATTGAAGCCGAGCATCAGGCGCGCGGGATCTCCGGGCAGGATTTCCATGACCGCAAACACCACCATCGAGGCCAACACCAGAGTGAGGGCGGCGATGATGAGGCGCTTGAGCAGATAGGTGGTCATGCGAGGGCCGCGGGTGTCGTCTGAGCGACAGCGGGATAAAGGTCGAGTTCGCGCCCACCCCCCTCTGTCCTGCCGGACATCTCCCCCTCAAGGGGGGAGATTGGCAGTTTCCACGTTGTCGACAGTGACCCAGCGTTGGTGATTGGCGAGAGCGTAAATGAGAGCGCAATCTCCCCCCTTGAGGGGGAGATGCCCGGCAGGGCAGAGGGGGGTGCGACGGGACGCAAACTTTGCCTCCGATCAGCAGCCCTTAGTCTGTCCACTTCACCTTGGTCAGATCGTTGGCCGGGATCGGGGCGTTTTCCCACAGGCCCTGGAGCTTGGCGTCCCAGACGCCGACCTTCGGCAGTTCGTAGAGGAAGCCGACCACGGCGTCGTCGGCGAGGATCTTCTGCGCCTCGGCGTACAGTTCCTTGCGCTTGGCTTCGTCCGTGGTCAGCTCCAGATCGGCGATGACCTTGTTGAAGGTCGGGTTGTAGTAATTGAAGTAGTAGTCCTTGCGCGAATAGATATCGATATCGTTCGGCTCGGTGTGGGAGACGATGGTCAGGTCATAGTCCTTCTTGGTGAAAACCTGGTCTAGCCACTGCGCCCATTCGACAGGGATGATCTGCAGGTCGATGCCGACATCACGCAATTGCGATGCGATGATCTCGCCGCCGAGCCGCGCATAGGAAGGCGGCGGCAGCTTCAGCGTGGCCTTAAAGCCGTTCTCGAGTCCTGCCTCCTTGAGCAGTTGCTTGGCCTTGGCAACGTCGTGCGGATAGCGGCCGGTGAGGTCGACATAATATTTGTTGGTCGGCGCCATATGCGAGCCGATCGGCAGGCCGAGCCCGGCCGAAGCGCCGTCGATGATGGCCTTGCGGTCGAGCGCGTAGGAGATCGCTTGCCGGACCTGCAACTTGTCGAAGGGCGGCTTCTTGTTGTTGATCGATAGGATGGTCTCGCCTTCGGTCGCGCCGACCACGACCTTGAAGCGAGGATCGTCCTTGACCTGGGAGACACTGTCCGGGTCGAAGAAGGGGAAGGCCTGGATATCGCCCGAGAGCAGCGCGGGCACCGCGGCGGCGGCGTCGGGAACGATGCGGAACTCGACCTTGTCGAGGAACACGGGGGCACCCCAATAGTGGTCGGACTTCACCAGTTTGATCGACGAGCCCTTGGCCCAGCTCTCGAACTTGAAGGGGCCGGTGCCGATCGGCTTTTCCTTGTTGGTGTCGGCTGATTTCGGTGACACGATCACCGCGTCGCCCCAGCCCATATTGTAGAGGAACGAGCCCTGCGGGTGGCTAAGAGTGATCCTTACGGTCGCCGGGTCGACGACCTCGACCTTGTCGATGGCCGCAAACAGTTGCTTCTGCGCGTTGAGGGAGTTCGCCGCGCGGGCGCGGTCCAGCGAGAACTTCACGTCGTCGGCGCTGAAATCCGCACCGTCGTGGAATTTCACGCCGGTGTGCAGCTTGAACGTATAGACCTTGCCGTCATCCGAGACGGTCCAGCTTTCTGCAAGGTCAGGCAGGACCTCGCTCTTCGGACCGATACGGGTCAGGCCCTCGAATACGTTAGCGTAGGTCACCTCCCTGATTGCCGCGGCAGCGCCGGCCGTCGGATCGAGATGCGGAGGTTCGAGCGGAATGCCGATGACGAGGTCGGTGCGCGCGGCGAGCGCCGACGTGGCGGTCACGAACGCCAGCACGGCAGCGGCCAGAATGGTCTTCCACAGTTTCATCGCCGAACTCCCATCTGCTCGAGCTCCTCCATCCCGATAGAAATCGGGATGGAGCTCGATTTCTGATTGCGCATGATCTTCCCGAAAACCGGTTCCCACTTTTCGGGATCATGCTGCGTGCGCAAACCGGCCGGGATAGAAGCGTGATTTTGCGAACTAGTAAATTGCGTTTCGTGCTGCCGTGCCGCTCGAAGGGAAATGTTTTTGCGCTTCGGCGCGATCATGCGGTCGTGCCGCGCAGCAGCACATTGAGGCCGATCGCCATGACCTTAGCCGACTCCACCATGTCGGCGATGCCCACCCATTCGTCTGGCCGGTGGGCGAGGTCGAGGATGCCCGGACCATAGGCAATGCAGTCAAAGAGATGGCCGATGCGTGCGACATGCTTCTGGTCATAGGTACCCGGCGAGATCACGTAGTCCGGCTCGCGATCGAAAATCGCCATGATGCCTTCGGCGACAGCTTTGACCACCGGCGCATCGCGCTCCGTCATCAGCGGCAGCACCTCCATCAGGTCGCGGATCTCATAGTCGAACTTGCTCCGCTCGCGCTTCAACCGTTCGAGGATGCCGGTGACCTCACCTTTGACCGTATCGAGATCCTCCTCCAGCAGGAAACGTCGATCGATGGTCAACCGGCACCAGTCGGGGACGTTGGGCGAGGGCAGGCCAGGGCGGAAATCCTCGGTTTGGCCGCCATGGATGGAGTTGATGTTCATGGTCGAGCGCCTGGCGCCCTCGGGCACCACGGGCATGCGCGTCACCTTGCGGTCGAGCGCCGGAAACAAGTCATCTTCGAAGGCCTGGAGAACGGCGCCCATATGGCGCACCGCATTGTCGCCCAGGAAGGGCATCGAGCCGTGCGCGATCTCGCCCTTGGTCTCGATCTCGGCCCACCAGACGCCGCGATGGCCGAGGCAGATGCGGTCCTTGTTCAGCGGCTCCGGAATGATGACGTGGTCGACCTTGGGCTTGGAAAAGTATCCGAGCCTGGCCAGATGCGCGACGCCGCCAAAGCCGCCGGACTCTTCGTCGACCGTGCCCGATATTTCAATTGCGCCCGGAAAATCGGGATAGACCTGCATGAAGGCTTCAACCGCAATGATCGAGGCGGCAAGGCCACCTTTCATATCACAGGCGCCGCGGCCATAGACCCTACCGTCCTTCACCACGCCGGCAAACGGGTCGACCGTCCAACCGTCGCCGGCCTCGACCACGTCGATATGCGAATTGAAATGCACGCAAGGGCCTGGCGAGCGGCCTTCGAAGCGGGCAACGACGTTGACGCGCGGATAGCGGTCCGTGTCGCCAGGCGTTCCTTCGGCGCGGATGAATTCGGTTTCGAAACCAAGCTTTCTAAGACGCGCGCCAAGATATTCGGCGCATGGCCGATAAGCTTCGCCGGGCGGATTGACGGTCGGGAAGCGGATCAGATCGGCGGTCAGCGCGACCAGGTCTTCGACCCGGTCATCGACTGCTTCCAGGAGTCGTTCATTCATACGCGGGATTGAAAGAGGAACGCAGCATTTTTGCAAGCAGCCTTGTCGCCATTGTCATCGGGCAACGCGCGCATGGCCCAACGCCATTCTAAACTATCGCGGGTGCGTGTTGCACTGGCAACCATGGCGGGAAATCATTCAAATTAGCCGTATCGGATTGGCGGATTCGTCAAGGAGTGTGTGGTATTTAACGCTCCTGCCGGCAAAATGATGGAAAAAACCACGTGATGGCAGGGGCAATCAAAGGGGTTTGATCGCATGAAAAAGTTCGTTCTCATGGCAGCCGTGCTGGCAACGGCGCTCTTTGGCGCTACGCTGGCGAGTTCCGCGGCGACGCTGGTCGCCAACATTGATGTCTCGACGCAGACGATGACCGTCAGCAAATACGGTCAGGTGCTGTACCGATGGAGCGTCTCCACCGCGCGCAAGGGTTACTTCACGCCGCGCGGCAACTATCGACCGCTGCGGACTGCCCGGATGTGGTATTCGCGCAAATACGATAACTCACCGATGCCATATTCGGTGTTCTTTCACGGCGGCTACGCCATCCATGGCACCGGCGCGGTGAAGTATCTCGGCCGCCCGGCTTCGCATGGCTGCGTGCGTCTCCACACGGCCAATGCCGCGACCTTCTATGCGATGGTGCGCGAAGCCGGTTTCGGCAACACGCGGATCGTCGTGACGAACTGAAATAAGGCAGAGCGATTATCCGTGCGCCGGCGACAGCGATTGCCGCCGGTTAACGATTCCTTACCCCGGGAACGTTGCAGCAAAGCCGCACATGCGCGGGAAACAATGGCTTATCCTGCGGCCGGTATCGCGGAAGCTGGTTTGCATTGCCGTCGCAATGCTAGGGTTCGGGCGTTAATTCTGAAGGCTTGGGGACAACAATGCATCGACTTCTACTTGGCGCCGCAATCGCTGCAACCGCGACTTCGGCTTATGCCGCCGACGCGCCGGTCGTCCTGGATCAGGAACTCGCTCAGCCGCATATCTCCGGCTACGGGGAACTTTATCTAGGCGGTCTCTATGTCTCGGTGCCCGGCGACCACGCGACCGCCACCACAGCGGGCGGAACGGCCCGTGTCAATTTTCCCATCGATGCCCGCTGGAACATCCAGACCGACGCGGTCATCGATTCGGCTTGGGCGCAGGGGCAAAATCTCTACAGCTATGGCGGCGCGATCCATGGCTACTGGCGTGATCCGAGTTCCTATGCACTTGGCGGGTTTGCCACGATCAACGGATTTGGCGGCCAGGACTTCAGCGGTGCTCACTTCTATACCTTCTCGGTCGGCCCTGAAGCCCAGGCCTATTTCGGCAACGTGACGCTTTACGGTCAGGCTTATTATGGCCAGTTGCGCGCGACTGGTGAATCCGACCATCTGGACAATTGGGGCGGTCGGGCCGTGGTTCGCTATTTCGCCCAGGACAATCTCCGCTTTGACGGCGAACTCGGTTTCTCCAGATACTCATTCAGTGGAGACCACCTCGACACCGTCACGGTGGCGCTGCAGGCCATGTATAGGTTTTCGGGAACGCCTTTGTCGGTGTTCGGGCGTTACCAACTGGACCACGAGACCTTCTCCTTCGTTTCGGGTAGCGAGAACGTCCACAAATACGTCATCGGTCTGAGGGCAAGCTTCGGCTCGGATACGTTGCTTGCGGAAGATCGCAATGGAGCGACCATGGACACCTACAGGCCGAATGTCCCGACGCCGGCCATCTTCTAGGGGCGCTCGCTGGCCTAGGCTACCTGGATAACAACGAAGCCGCGAAGGCATGCCTTCGCGGCTTTTGATTTTGGGCCGTCAATCGGTCGATCAGCGGAGCGGCGCCGGCCCTCGGATGCATTTGGGCAAGTATCAACTTTGGGCGATTTTGCTCTCTTTGGCCGGTGCGCGCTTGCGGCGCTGTCCGCCCAGGTCCCAGCGCTTATGGAACCACATCCACTGTCCCGGATCCTCGCGCACCCAGCGCTCGACCACGTCGGCCAGAAGCTGGGTGGTGGCGCGAACGTCGATGCTGCCGTTTCCCGCGCGCGGCAGGTCGAGTTTGTCCTCGATCTCCAGACGGAAGCGGTTGCCCGGCAGCCGAATGCAGCGGGCAGGGTAGACGTCGCAATCGTAGTGGCGGGCAAGCATGCCGAGCACCGGGTTGCTGTGGCACGGCCTTCCGAAGAAGGTCGTCTCGACGCCGCCGGTGAATTTCTGATCAACGAGCACGCCGATGTTGCCGCCCTTTTCGAGGATGGCGGCAAGGGCGAAGGACGCGCCGGTCGAAGAGGGCAGCAGGCCCCCCATGGATGAGCGACGCGTCGAGTGGATGTAGTCGGCTAAATAAGGGTTGTTTGGCGGCCGAAACAGCGCGGTTATGTTCATGCCAAAAGTGGCGGCCGCTACCGGCAGCAGTTCAAAATTGCCGAGATGCCCGGTGAACAGGATATGCGGCTTCTTCTCGCCGGCGATTTCGATGAAATGGTCGATGCCGCGAACCTCGATCCGGCCCCGCTTCGTCGCGTTCGGATCGAAATCGAAGAGGGCATCGAGGAAGATATACTCGGCCGCCAGCCGGGCCATGTTGCCCCACATGTCGGACGCGATTGCCTCGATCTCGGCGTCGCTCTTTTCCGGATAGGCAAGGCGCAGGTTATTCAACGCAACCTTGTGGCGTCCGACCAGCGGGCCGATGCGGCGCGCCACGCGATCGGCGAAATTGAGAGCGGCGTCTGGCGGCAACAGGCGCAGCAGCGAGATCATTGCCATGGCGAGCCGCGCGACAAGCCAATGCTCCATCTGGCGCAGTCGCCGGCCGTAGCGGAACATGAAGTCCCGGCGCGCTTTCTTGAGCACCTTGCCGACCATCCGCCTTAGGAAACGCGCAGGATGATCTTGCCGAACACGTCGCGGCCTTCCATGCGCTTCAGCGCGGTATCGATGTCGTTGAAACCGACTTCGGTATCGATCACCGGAGCGACGAGGCCGGCGGCCATCTTCTGCATGGCATTGGTCATGTTCTCCATGCGGCAGCCGAAAGAGCCGAGCAGCTTCAGCTGCTGTTGGAAGAGCTGCATCAGATTGATCTGCGTCGACACGCCCGAGGTCGAGCCGCAGGTGACGAGGCGGCCGCCGCGCTTCAGGCACAGCATCGAGCCGGCAAAGGTGTCGGCGCCGACATGCTCGAACACGACGTCGACGCCCTTCTTCCTGGTAAGCTTGCGCACGACGCCCTCAAAACGATCCTCGCGGTAGTTGATGACATGGTCGGCACCGAGCGCCTTGGCCTTGTCGATCTTGTCGTTGGAGCCGACCGTGGTGATCACCGCGCAGCCCATGCGCTTGGCCAACTGGATCGCCGCAGTGCCGATGCCCGAGCCGCCGGCATGGACGAGAATGGTCTCACCCGGTTCCAGCTTCGCATTGTCGAACAGCATGTGCTCGACCGTACCGAAGGTGACGGGCGCTACCGCTGCGCCGATTTCGGAGACGCCGGGTGGTGCTGGCACCAGGAGGCGGGCCGGCAGGTTGATCTTCTCCTGCGCGAAGCCGTCGAGGTGGAAACCATGGACACCGGAGACATGCTCGCAGAGATTGTCACGGCCTTCACGGCAGGCGCGGCAAAGGCCGCACGTGCGGGCTCCATAGATCGACACCAACTGACCCGGCAACAGGTTGGAAACGCCGGGGCCAACCGCCTCGACTTCGCCGGAGGCTTCCGCCCCGACGACCAAAGGCAGCTTGCGCTTGGCGAAGGCCATGCCGCGCCAGCCCCAGACATCGATGTGGTTGAGCGCCACGGCCCTGATGCGAAGCGTCACTTCGCCAAGCGAGGGCGGCGGGGGAGGCGGCAGGTCCACCGTTTCAAGACGGCGGTCCTCTATAAGTTGCAAAGCGCGCATTGGGCCTGTCGGATTTGTCTAAGCGGAAAAACGTCCGCTTAGACCGGTTCCCGCGCCATGACAAGGCAGGTGTTCTGGCCGCCGAAGCCGAAGGAGTTCGACAGAACCGTGCCGACTTCGGCGTTGCGCTTCTTGTTCGGCACGACGTCGAGGACGATAGCCGGATCGGGATTGTCGTAATTGATGGTCGGCGGAATGACGCTTTCGCGCATCGTCAGCAGCGAGAACGCGGCTTCAACCGCGCCGGCGGCCGACAGCGTGTGGCCGATCATGGACTTGTTGGACGAGATCGGCATCGAGCCGATGCGCTCGCCGAACACGGTCGACAGCGACAGGTGCTCCATCTTGTCGTTTTCTGGCGTCGAGGTGCCATGCGCGTTGACGTAGTCGATCTCGTCTTCACCTAAGCCCGCGTCGGCGAGAGCGGCGCGCACGGCTGCGATCGCCGGCGAGCCGTCAGGCTTGGAGCGGGTGCGGTGGAAATCGTCGGCCTTTTCCCCGCAGCCTCGCATGATACCGAGGATCGTCGCGCCACGGGCGAGGGCGGCTTCCAGCGATTCCAGCACCAGCGCGCCTGAACCTTCGGCCAGAACGAAGCCATCGCGATCCTTGGAGAAGGGTTTTGAGGCTTTCTCGGGGATGTCGTTGTGGGTGGAAAGCGCGGAAAGCAGTGAGAAGCGGATCAAAGCTTCGGCGGTGGCCGAGCCGTCGGCGCCGATCGACAGCGCTTTGTCGCATTCGCCGCGCCGGATCGCCTCGACGCCAAGCTGGATGGCGGTGGCGCCGGAGGCGCAGGCGGTCGACAGCGTGATCGGCAGGCCGCGGGTGCCGAACCGGTCGGCCAAACGATCGGCGATGCTGCCGAACTGGGTGGTGTCGAAAATGTCGAGTTCCTTCAGACCGCGCGCGACCCTGAGCAGCCTTTCGGCGCCGGCGTCCTGCTTGTCGGAATTGTAGAGCGAGAAGCGGTCGGCCCAGTCGAGCTCGACCGGCGGCGAGGCTAGGAACAGCGGTCCGCCGAAATCGCCGGAATCGAGACCAGCTTCCGAGACGGCTTCCTGCGCCGCCGTTTCGGCAAGCTCATAGGTGAGGGGACTCGCACCCTTGGTGCTCGATGGCAGGAAGTCGACCATACCCGAAATACGGGTGTTGAGTTGGTCGACGGGAAAGCGGGTGATCGGATGGATGCCTGATTTGCCAGAAGTCAGCGCGGCCCAGTTGTCCGCCTTGCCGACGCCGAGCGAGGTGACGACGCCTATGCCGGTGACGGCTACGATCGGCCTGCCCATGTGATCGCGGAGATTGGCCATGCTTACGTCTCTTTCTAAGCGGCTTTAACCAGCCCAAGGCCCTCGAATTGGTGATAGCCGACCGCCGTTGCAAGGACCGAAGTCGGGGCGCCTGCGAATGGGCGCTCCATTGCGGCATCGAAGACAGGGTATGCTGCCTTGCGGTCGACGGCGAGCGCGGCCAGCGCCACGGCAAAGGGGAACTGCGCCTCTTTCATATGGCCCGTCAGCGTGGAGAAGGCACGCGCGGCGAGCGCCGGGTTGGCGTCCAGCGCCTCCTTCTCAGCCGCTGTGGCGGCATGCGCGCCCGACGCGCCGGAAATCGCCAGCAAATCACCATTTGGCAATGCCGCCTGTTTCAGCAGCGCACCGATCTCGGCATTCAACTCACCGCGCCGGCGCCGGGCGCGGACGGAAACCACCGACCCTAACTCGGCGTAGATCCTGCGGCCACGGCTTATCGCGTGCTCACGCTGCTCCAGCACCAGGAAGGCGCCGCCCGAGCCCGTCACCACGCCACCGCCTTCCGCGCCTTGGCGCTGCCAGACCGGTTTCCACGGTCCACGATGCAGGTAGCCTGCGAGCTCATAGCCCAAAAGCATGTCGGAATGCTCAGTCTGGAAGGCGCCGCCGACCAGGACATGCGTCGACTGACCCGAGCGAATGCGCGCGGCGGCCGTCTCGACGGCCGAGACGCCTGCGCCTTCCTCGCCCATGAAGGTGCGGGAGGAGCCGGTGACCTTGTGCACAATCGAGATGTTGCCGGCGAGCAGGTTGGAAAGCTGGGCAAGGAACAGCGTCGGCCGCAGCTCCGTCGTAAGCTTTTCGTTCAGCAGTACGTCACGGTCGTTGCGGCTCTCGGAAGCGGCGAGGATCGCGGCATCGACCGCCTCATCGCGCTCGCCGCCGCCGGCGGCCACCACCATGTCCATGGTGGCGCAAAGCTCGTCATTGCCCTTGATGCCGGCATCGTCCAGCGCAAGCCCGGCGACATAGGTGCCTAGCCGCTGCCACGTCTCCATCTGGCGCTGGTCGCCGCGCTTGGCGATTTGCAGGTTCCAGTCGATCTCGGGCAGAGGGTGAATGGTGTAAGGGGCAAAGCGCGCGGCGTCGAGCACAGGCTCGAGGCCCGGCTGGCTGAGTTTTTGCCAATGCGCATCAGGACCTTCTCCCAGAGAGGAGACAAGGCCGATGCCGGTGATGACGACGTCGTGCGGGCTGCTCATGAGCGGCTTTGTGGGTCAGGTGGGAGAGCGCGTCAAGCTCACGCCCCCAACGTCAGGCCGTCTTGGCCGCGACCAGCGCATCAATCTTCGCGCAGAGGTTCTTCATGACGAAGTAGTCGTCGGTCGAGGCCTTGCCGTCATTGACCTCCTGCGTCCACTTCTCCAGCGGCACCTTGATGCCGAATTCCTTGTCGATGGCGAAGACGATGTCGAGGAAATCGAGGCTGTCGATGCCAAGATCGTCGATGGTGTGGCTTTCAGGCGTGATCGTGTCGATATCGATCTCGCTGGTGTCGGCAATGATCTTGGCGACTTTCTCGAACGTGGTGGACAAGGGCTCTTCCTTCGGTTGCGGGCGGAATCTGTCCGCATCTTGTTTGGGCGCTGTCTAATCGGTTTTTCCGGGCAGGAAAAGGCCGAATGCGCCGGCCGCAGATGGGATGCCGGCTTTGGAACAGCAAGAAGGGCCGCCGGTTGACCCCGGCGGCCCTTCCCGTTGACGCTATCCGCTCAGCCTTCGCGGAGCTTGACCAGGTCGTTGAGCAGCCCGACCGTTCCGTTGTGAACGGTGAGCCGCTCGACCTTGCCGGCGATGGCCTCAAGAGCCTCGAGCTCCTTCAGCCGCAGCATCACCGGGTTCTCGGCCATCACCTTGGCCGTGTTGAGCAGTGAACGCGTGGCGTTCGTCTCCTCGCGGCGCCGGATGACGTTGGCCTCGGCCTGCTTCTCGGCCGAAACCACCTGGTTGAGGATTTCGCGCATCTCGCCCGGCAGGATGACATCCTTGAGGGCGATATCGCTGACCTCGAGACCGATCGCGGCCATGTCGTCACGCACCTTGGCAGCCGCCTCCTCGTCGACCGTCACCTTCTTCTCGAGGATCTGGTCCAGCGTGAGCGCGCCAAGCGTCTTGCGGAAGGCGTACTGCAGGGCGCGGTAGAGGGCTTCCGAGAAGTCTTCACCGTGCTCACCGCCTTGACCGGATCGACGACCCGGTATTCGGCGGCGATGTTGACGCGGATCGTCACGCGATCCTTGGTCAGCACCTCCTGCCCGGCGACATCGAGCGACTGGCGCTTGAGGTCGACGACCTTCACCTGCACCAGGCGCCCGACGTTCCAGAAGGCGTGCACGCCCGCTGCGAGCGTGCGAGCGAAGACGCCATCAATGAACAGCAGGCCGACCTGGCCGTCCACGACCGGATGCAGGAACATGTGTTCCGTCTTCCGGGCCTGGCCGAGCCGGCGCATGACAGCCGCGTCGATCGCGAGATCGGCCGAGGTGTCGATCACCGTCACCTTCCACGGGCCGGCATCCGTCCACAGCACGAGCTTACGATCCGGCGCCAGCACAGCGTGCAGGCCACCGTCCCGCTCGACAACGGCAATGTCGGCGCGCCCGGTGCGGACGACGGTGAAGTGACGCGCGGCCACGTCCGGGAGCTTATCGAACAATGCCTTCTCGTAAGCCGAAACGAATTCCGGGTTCTTCAGGTCGTGCCTGGAGATCTCCAGGTTTCCGCGCCGGTTGGCGAGCCAATGTTCGCCCGGCATTAGGACAGCCTGGATCTCGCCCTTGTAGAGGGCGACGGCACGCTCATTTTCCTTCACGAGGACGCGCTGGCGTCCAAGAACATTTTCGAGAATGGTCTTCATTGTCTTCACTCCTGTCGGGCATGGCCCCATGCGAGGCGTCACGTCATGCGTCGATCGTCCTTTCGTTTCTCGTTTCACGTCGTCTTCCGGGCACGAATGATCCGGAGACCGGTGGCATCCGCGCGAAGCGGGCCTTCGGGAGCGGATCGCGGGGCGGCGAAGCGGGCGCCGGAAGCCGAAGCTTCCCTTGCCGGCCGCGCGGCGCCTTGATCGTCACCGCGGGACGGCCGCAAGCCGATGGCGCAAGACATCGCGACCGGCGAAGCCGAAGCCGTGCCGTCCTCGAAGTCCTCGCATTCCGGTCCCCGGACCGTTTTTCAGATGGCTTAACAGGCCAGTGGAGAAGGAATCGAACCTTCGACAATCAGATTCGTGGTCTGACGCTCTACCAAACTGAGCTATCCGTGGTGCAGAAGGCAGGACTCGAACCTGCGACCTCCGGACCGAAATCCGGCGCTCTACCCCTGAGCTAGATCCGCGTTCCCAACACCCGAAACGGCGCCGTACACAGCGCGGCAAAGCCGTCTGCGCGGGCGGAGACGAAAGCTCCAACCGTTGTGCTCGCTTCGGTTTTCGTGACCGGGAGCGCGCCTATAGACCCTGCGACGGGTTGTCGCAAGCGGCATTGTTGCGGCAAATCCGCGGCTTCTTCCGGTTGTGGTATTTCGGCAACAATAACGTGGGTGCTCAGGCCGAGTTAGAAAGTGACTCGGCCGAGCACCTTGAGGCCGTCGCCCTGAGGCTCGACGACCACCGCTTCGCCTTCGCGCGGCGAGATGCCGGTGAGGGCCACGATGTTCTCCAGATGCGTGACCATGACCAGATTGTCGGAGCCGGAATAGTCACGGATCTCCTTCATCACCGCTGCGATTTGCGCGGCCTTCTCCTGCGGATCGGTCTTGAGCAGGTCGAGCGGTGCGAAGAGTTGCGGCTCGGCCTCGAAGGCGATGCGGGCGGTGTCGAGGCAACGGCAATAGCGGCTGGAGAGCACGCGATCGACGGGCGCCGCACGCGCCGCGAACAAGGCGCCGATCCGGCTCGCCTGCTGCTTGCCGCGCGCCGACAGATTGACCTGGCTGGAGCAGTTGTCGATGTCGAAATTCGCCGGGTCGGTCGTCCCCGTGACGAAGGCGTGGCGCAGCAGCACGACATGGCCGCCCCCGCGCAACAGCGCCCAGCCCGCATCGGTTGCGTGGGCCAGGTTCGGAGCGACAAGAAGGAAAAGGGCCAGGGCAAGTCGTAGCATCACATGTCCTTTGACGGCCCCGGAAAGCCCTGGGTCGTGTTCGGCATATAGGGACCGCAAAGCTGCCTGGAAAACAAGCGGAGCGTCACCGGTGGGCTCGGCGGGCAGATTGCGCGGCAACAAGGGCTCGCCTATCACGAAAAAATGTCGCCGCTTGTCGAAACCGTCCTCTTCGTCTTCAGCCTCGTCGCCCTCGGCTATCTCGCCGGGTTCTCGGGCTATCTGAAGCCGGCGAGCGGCGAGGGCATATCGGAGTTCGCCGTCAACGTGGCGATGCCGCTGCTTCTGTTCCAGACCATGGTGAAGTCGGACTTTCATGGCGTGGCGCCATGGTCCTTGTGGGGGGCCTATTTCACGGCCGTCGCCATCACCTGGGCGGCGGGCCACCTGGTCACGACGCGTATTTTCGGCAGGGACGCCCGAGCAGGGATCGTTGGTGGCGTATCCTCCGCCTATTCCAACGTGGTGTTGCTTGGCGCGCCCTTCATCCTCGGCATATTTGGCCCGAGCGGCTTCGAGGTTTTGTCGCTGCTCGTCTCGGTCCATCTGCCGATCATGATGATGGCCTCGATCGTGCTCTTCGAGATGTTCGGGCGGGGCAGCGGGCAAGCGGTGCATCCGTTGCGCGTGATCAGGAGCTTCCTCAAGCGGTTGCTCGTCAATCCGCTGATCATCGGCATCCTGGCCGGGCTCGCTTGGCGCCTCGCCGGCACGCCGTTGCCTGGGCTTATCGAGCGCCTGGTCGACGCCCTGGCCGATACCGCCGGACCTGTGGCGCTGTTCGCCATGGGGCTCAGCCTGCGTCGCTTCGGCATCTCCGGCAATGTCCGGCCAGCGCTGGCGCTGTCGGCATTGAAACTGTTCCTGATGCCGGCGCTGGTGCTGGTTTTCGTCTGGCTGCTTGGCCTGCCGCCGCTGACGGCAAAGGTCGCGGTGGTCGTCGCCGCGCTGCCGTCCGGCATCAATTCCTATCTGATCGCCGTGCAGTTCAACACCGGGCAAGCGCTGGCGTCGAACCAGATGACCATCGCCACCGCGAGCGCGGTGCTGACGACCTCGTTCTGGCTGACCGTGGTCGTCCACATCTTTGGCTAGACGCGCGGCCGGCAGGCGCTCGCTTTTTCTGGCCCAACCCCTATATGCCATCTTGTGATTGCCTGCCCGCATTTCCCTAGGTAAGAGCAATGCGCCAGCGTGTGGCCACCTGCACGCTCCCACGGACATCCAGAGAAACGGCCGATCAACGCGCCGAACGGAGGCCAGACCATGCTTCAGAAAACCAGTCATTTCATGCGCCAGGCCAATCTCATCAATGGCGAGTGGGTGCAGGCCGACAGCGGCCAGACCGTCGACGTCAATAACCCGGCCACCGGCCTCAAGATCGGCACCGTGCCGAAGGCCGGCAAGGCGGAAACCCGCCGCGCCATCGAGGCCGCCGACGAGGCCTTCAAGAGCTGGCGCAAGACCTCCGCCCTCGAGCGCTCGAAGCTCTTGCGCAAGCTGCACGACGCGATCATGGACAATCAGGACGTGCTGGCCGAACTGCTCACCATCGAGCAGGGCAAGTCGCTGTTCGAATCCAAGGGCGAGATCGGCTCGGCCGCGGCCTACATCCTGTGGTTCGCCGAAGAGGGTCGTCGCACCTATGGCGACATCGTGCCATCGCCCTGGGCCGACCGACGCATCCTGGTGACCAAGGAGCCCGTGGGCGTCATCGCCGCCATCACGCCGTGGAACTTCCCGTCCTCTATGCTGGCCCGCAAGCTTGGACCGGCGCTGGCGGCGGGCTGCACCGCGGTGGTCAAGCCTGCCTCGCAGACGCCTTATTCCGGGCTCGCCTGGGGCGCGCTTGCCGAGGAAGTCGGGTTCCCCAAGGGCGTCGTCAACATCCTGACCGGCTCGGCCGGCGAGATCGGCGACGAGATCTGCGCCAATCCGCTGGTCAAGAAGATCACCTTCACCGGCTCGACCGAGGTCGGCAAGATCCTGATCCAGAAGTCGTCGACGACGGTCAAGAAGGTGTCGATGGAGCTCGGCGGCAACGCGCCGTTCCTGGTCTTCGACGACGCCGACATCGATCGCGCGGTCACCGGAGCCATCACCGCCAAGTACCGCAATTCCGGCCAGACCTGCGTGTGCACCAACCGCTTCCTCGTCCAGGCGGGCGTCTATGACAAGTTCGTCGAGAAGCTCGCTGCCGCCAGCAACAGCCTGAAGGTCGGCTCGGGCCTCGAAGAGGGCGTGCAGCAGGGACCGCTGATCGACGAGAAGGCGGTCGAGAAGGTCGAGGAATTCATCGCCGACGCGACGTCGAAGGGCGGCAAGGTCGTCGCCGGCGGCAAGCGCCATGCGCTCGGCGGTTCGTTCTTCCAGCCGACGGTCATCGCCGACGCGACGCCGAAGATGCGCTTCATGAAGGAAGAGATCTTCGGACCGATCGCGCCCGTCTTCAAGTTCGAGACCGAGGAAGAGGCGGTCGCCTTGGCCAACGATACCGAGTTCGGGCTTGCATGTTATTTCTACACGGGCGACCTCGGCCGTGCCTTCCGCGTGATGGAAGCGCTGAAATACGGCATGGTCGGCGTCAACGAGGGCCTGATCACCACACCAGAGGCGCCGTTCGGCGGCGTCAAGGAATCGGGCCTCGGCAAAGAAGGCGGCCATCAGGGCATCGAGGATTATCTCGACACCAAATATGTCTGCATCGGCGGCCTCGGCCTCTGACAGCCATCCACGGAACAGGGGCAGGCGCCGCGCCTGCCCTTGCCGGACGATAGCAAGCCGGCCTAAATCCATGGATCGATGAACTGTTTTCGGGCAAGGCGATGAAGGACGGCGAGGTCTTCGGCACAACGCAGGCTGGCGAGGCCGTGCGCCGTTTCACCATCCGCGGCGGAGGCTTGACCGCCAATATCATCGGCCTCGGCGCCATCGTCCAGGATCTCAGGCTGACCGGCCACGACGCGCCGCTGGTGCTGGGCTACGACCGCTTCGATCCCTACGAAACCGACCGCGCCTATTTCGGCGCCGTGGTCGGCCGCTTCGCCAATCGCATTCGTGACGGGCGCTTCACCATCGCCGGCAACCGCTACCAGACCGAACGCAATTTCCTGGGCAAGCATACGCTGCATGGCGGCTCGGAAGGCTACTTCCACCGACCGTGGGCCGTTTCACTGCATGGCCGCGATTTCGTGACGCTGACCCTGCACGATCCGGACGGCACGATGGGCTTTCCCGGCGCGCTGGAGGTGACCTGTACCTACAGGCTGAAGATCCCGGGCACGCTCAGCATGGAACTGACCGCCACCTGCGAGGAGCCGACGGTCTGCAACCTGGCGCAGCATTCCTACTTCAACCTTGACGATGGCGGGGCCGGCGACATCCTCGATCATCGGCTGATGCTCAATGCCGCCGCGTATACGCCGACCGACGACGAGATGATCCCGACCGGCGCGGTGAAGCCTGTCGACGGCACGCCCTATGACTTCCGCCAGGCGCGGCCGTTGCGCATGGAGACGGAAGGCGAGCAGCTTCGCTACGACCTGAACTACTGCCTGGCCTCCACGCGTGGACCGCTGCATCAGGCGGCCTGGGCGCAGGGCGCCAATTCCGGCGTCGAGATGGAGGTCTGGACCACTGAGCCCGGCCTGCAGCTCTACATCGGCCAGTATGTCGCGCCCTCGTCGCCCGGGCTCGATGGGCGGCGTTACAAGGCGTTTTCAGGCTTCTGCCTCGAGGCGCAGACGTGGCCCGACGCGCCGAACCGGCCCTATTTCCCACAGGCCACGCTGTGGCCGGGCCAGATTTACCATCAGGTCACCGAGTATCGGTTCAGGCTACCCTAAATCTAAACCCCGAATGCGGCCCTCAGTGTCTCGAACGGCGCCAGTGCGCCGCGCACCTGCACGACAGCGGCGGCCACCTGATGCGCGCGCCGGGCCGCGTCGGCCGGCGGATGGCCGGCGAGCCGGGCGGCGAGGTAGCCGCCATTGAAAGAATCGCCGGCGCCTGTGGTGTCGACGGGCGTGGCGACGTGTACCGCTTCGACGTTCTGCGAGGCGCCGTTGGCGGCAATCAACGCCGGCTGCTCGCCATTCTTGACGACGATCTCGCCGACGAGCTTTCCGAAACGTTCTGCTGTCGCCTCCGGCGTCTCGTCCTCGAACAGCATCTGTTCGTCGGGAAAGGTCGGCAACGCCATGTCGGTGACGGCAAGCGCTTCGACGATCGCTGCCTGCGCGGTCTCACGGTTTTGCCAGAGCCGGGGACGATAGTTTGGGTCGAAAGCGACGAGCGAACCGGCGGCGCGGGCTGTCTCGACGGCTGAAAGCAAGGTTTTCCGAGCGGCGGTGTCCAGGATTGCCAGGGTGATTCCGGAAAAATAGACAAGCGCCTGGTTTGAAAGGCTCTTCGCCAATGCTGCGGGGTCCGAAGCCAATTGGCGCGCCGCCGCGTCCGCGCGCCAGTATGTGAAGGCACGTTCCGCGCCGGTCAGCGTGATGGCGTAAAGGCCGGGCCTTGCGCCCGAAATGAGCGGACTGCCGCCGATGCCGATTCCGTTCTGCGAAAAGAAATCGATCTGGTCGCGCGAAAAAGGGTCGTCGCCGAAGGCCGAGACATAAGTCGCCGGACGGTCAGGAGTCAGCGCATGCAAGGCCCAAAGCGTGTTGAAGGTGTCGCCGGCAAAGCCCATGCGCCAGTTGGAGCCCGCCTGGCCCGACAGTTCGAGCATGCATTCGCCGATCGACGCGACACCATTTGCAGCCATGCAGTTCCGCCTCCTGAGATTTTGCTGCTGTAGCTTTTTGCAGCCGGCGGCGCCATGCTTGGCTAAGGTCGATTTTTGCGCCAGAAGCGATTTCCCACAGGCAGGGGCGGGATGCGACACGCGACCCGTGACGTTAGCAGCCGAAGAGGAACCGGTTTGGCATCGATATGGCGTTACATTCTTGCGGGACTTGGTTTGGCTGCCTTGCTGGTCGGCATCCTGGCCGTAGTCTATCTGACGGCGCCGCGGCCGGCGCAGGTCGCCGGGCCGGATACGTCGCGCTCGAAGACGACGGCGAACGGCTTGTTCGTCGCCAGTTTCGAACCGGAACACGGCGTCGTTCGGGAGGGCGAACTGCAATCCTGGCTGCTGACGCTGAAGACCACCGCGGGCGCGCCGGTCGAGGGCGCGGCAATCACCGTTTCGGGTGGGATGCCGCAGCACAATCACGGCCTGCCGACCAGTCCCCAGGCGACCGACTATCTGGGCGACGGGCGTTACCGTATCGACGGCATAAAGTTCACCATGAGTGGCTGGTGGCAGTTGAGCTTTGCTATCTCGGCGGCGGCCGGCTCGGATTCCGTCGTCTTCAACATCGTCATATGAGCCGGCAATGAGGCGTCTAGCCGGTGTCGCCAGCCTGCTTGCGTTCGCCGCGCTTGTCCTGCTTGGCGGCTGCGGCAAGCCGCAGTTCAGCGATGCCGAGAAGAAGACGATCGCCTCCTTGGCGTTGAACACGCTGCCATCGCTGAAAACAGACACCACGAACCAGTATGCCGACATACCGGCTGCGGCGGCGCTGGGCTCGACGCTGTTCTTCGATACAGGCATGAGCCGTGACGGAACCGTGTCCTGCTCGACCTGCCACAAGATCGACCGCCAGTTCCAGGATGACCTGCCGCAAGCCGTTGGCGTTGGCCGCACCAACCGGCGCACCATGCCGCTGGCCGGCGTGGCCCGCGATCCCTGGTTCTTCTGGGACGGACGTCGCGACAGCCTGTGGGCGCAGGCGCTGACGCCGCTCGAAAATCCCTTGGAGCAGGCCGGCAACCGTGCCGCCTTCGCGCATTACATCAAGAAGCGCTTCGGCGAACGCTATGAGCGCATATTCGGACCGCTACCCGATCTTTCAACCGTGCCGGCCAATGCAAGCCCGCTCGGAACCGACGCCGAGAAGGCTGCGTGGAACGGCATGTCAGCCGGCCAGCAAGATGACGTCAATCGCGTCTTTGCCAATATCGGCAAGTCGATTGCCGCCTTCGAGCGGTCGATCGAGCCGCAGGAGACGCGCTTCGACCGTTTCGCCATTGACCTCGCAACAGGCACCGAGCCGCAGGGGGATGCCGACTTCTCACCTCGGGAGATTCTCGGGCTGAAGCTCTTCATCGGCAAAGCCAATTGTGTGACCTGCCACAACGGGCCGCGCTTCACTGACAACAGTTTCCACAACACCGGCGTCCCGCCGGTCGCCGACCTGCCGCTGGATCGTGGACGGGTCGATGCGGTGGCGCAGGTCGAGGCTGATCCATTCAACTGCTTCGGCAAGTTCCGCGATGGCGACGAAAGCGCATGCCGCGAGCTGCGCTTCATGGTGAAGGACGGCGTGCAGCTGGTCCGCGCCTACAAGACGCCGTCGCTCAGGGGAGTAGCCGAGCGCCCACCCTACATGCATGCCGGCCAGTTTTCATCGCTCGACGAGGTCGCGGCGCATTATTCGAAAGCGCCGCTTGCGGTCGAGGGCGTGTCGGAGGTCCATCCGCTCGATCTGTCGGACCGCGAACGGGAATCGCTGGTGGCGTTCCTCAAGACGCTGTCGGAGTAGATTATCTGTCCTTGACGGTCTCCATCGCCACGAAGGTCGATGTCTGGGCCACGTGGGGCAGGGCTGAAATGCGCTCGCCCAGCACACGGCGATAGGCGGCGATGTCGGTGGTGCGGACCTTGAGCAGATAGTCGAAGCTCGACGCCATCATATGGCACTGCTCGATCTCCGGCACCGACTGGACGGCGCGGTTGAAGGCATCGAGCGCGGCGGAGCGGGTGTCGGAAAGCTTCACCTGGACAAAGGCGACATGGCCTTCGCCCATTCGCTCGCGATCGATGATGGCCCGGTAGCCCCTGATATAGCCATCCTTCTCCAGGCGTTTCACGCGCGCCTGCACCGGCGTCTTCGACAGCCCGACCTTCAAAGCCAGTTCGGACATGGAAAGCCTGCCGTCGCGCCCCAGCGCGGACAGGATGTTGCGGTCTATGCGGTCCAATTGGTCTTCGGTCATCGATTTGGCGGTCTAAATGATTTGAGTGGTCCTTACATGATAGTTTGAAGGGACTGCATTGTCGATTTCTTTGGACCGATAGCTGCTCCTGGCTGTGCTAGCTTGCGCCATTCGGTCCGGCGACCGCCAGACCGCGCCTCAACGCTCGCTTTCATGGACCCGACATGCCGCTCGACGCCATCCGCCAGCAGATCCGCGCCAACTACCTGCCCGACGAAGACGAGGCGATGAAGCGACTGTCCGCAGCGGCCGGACTTTCGACGGAGGGGCGCAAGGCGATCTCGGCCAGGGCCGCCGATCTGGTGCGCGCGGTGCGCGGCTCGACCGATCCCCGTCTGATGGAAGTGTTCCTCTCGGCCTACGGCCTTTCGACCAAGGAAGGCGTGGCACTGATGTGCCTTGCCGAGGCGCTGCTGCGTGTGCCCGACACCGAGACGATGGATGATCTCATCGCCGACAAGATCGCGCCGCACGATTGGTCCGCGCATTCCGGCGGCTCGAGCTCCATTTTCGTCAACGCCTCGACCTGGGCGCTCATGCTGACCGGCCGCGTCCTCGACGAAGGCGAGGGAGGCATCGAGGGCACGCTGCGCTCGATGGTGCGCAGGCTGGGTGAGCCGGTCATCCGCAAGGCGGTGGCGGCGGCGATGCGTGAGATGGGCGAGCAGTTCGTGCTCGGCCGGACCATCGCCGAGGCGATCAAGCGCGGCCGGCCGATGACGCAGAAGGGCTATCTCTACTCCTTCGACATGCTGGGCGAGGCGGCTCGCACAGAGGCCGACGCGCTGCGCTACCACAAAGCCTATGCGGATGCGATTTCCTCGCTCGACTCCGGGTCGAACGGTCCGGACATCCGTTACAATCACGGTATCTCGGTCAAGCTGTCGGCGCTGCATCCGCGCTACGAGGTGGCGCAGAAGGAGAAGATGCTGCCGGTGATGGCCGAGCGGCTGTTGTCGCTGGCGCTTGCCGCGCGGCATTCGCGCATGGGCCTCAACATCGACGCGGAGGAGGCCGATCGCCTCGACCTGTCGCTCGACGTCATCGAGCGGGTGCTGGCCGATCCGGAACTTGCCGGTTGGGATGGTTTCGGCGTCGTCGTCCAAGCTTACGGTCCGCGGGCGGCCTTCGCCATCGACTGGCTTTACGCGCTGGCGAAGAAATACGACCGCAACATCATGGTGCGACTGGTCAAGGGCGCCTATTGGGATACCGAGATCAAGCGGGCGCAGACGCTTGGACTTACCGGCTATCCGGTCTTCACCCGCAAGGCCAACACCGATGTGTCTTACCTCGCCTGCGCGAAAAAGCTGCTGTCGATGACCGATCGCATCTATCCGCAGTTCGCCACGCACAACGCGCATACGGTCGCCGCCATCCTGTCGATGGCCAAGGACCGCGATACCTTCGAGTTCCAGCGCCTGCACGGCATGGGCGAGGCGCTGCATGAGACCGTGCGCCAGGCAGAAGGCACGCACTGCCGCATCTACGCCCCGGTCGGCGCGCATTCCGACCTGCTCGCCTATCTGGTGCGGCGCCTGCTGGAGAACGGCGCCAACTCCTCCTTCGTCCATCAACTGACCGACGAGGACGTCGCGCCCGAGGAGATCGCTCGCGATCCGCTGGAGACGGTGGAGAGCCAGGGTCCCGCGGCCAATCCGGCGATCGCCCGCCCGGCGGCGATCTTCGGCGCCGGGAGGCGCAATTCGAAGGGCTTCGACATCACCGACATCGTGACGCTTGCGGCCATCGACAAGGCCCGGGCCGAATTCGCCGGAGCGGACCGCTGGCACGCCAAGCCGATCACGCGCGCCGCCGGCTACGGCAAGGCCCGTCCAGTGGTCAATCCGGCGAAGCCCGAAGAGGTCGTCGGCACGGTGCATGAAGCGGCGGCCAAGCAGGTGTCGACCGCAGTACGCATCGCAGTCGAGGCGCAGCCGGCCTGGGCGAAGCGTCCGGTCGCCGAGCGCGCCGCGATCCTCAACCGCGCCGCCGATCTCTACGAGGCCAATGCGGCCGAGTTCTTCGCACTAGCCACCCGCGAGGCCGGCAAGTCGCTGGCCGACGGCGTCGCCGAGGTGCGCGAGGCGGTCGACTTCCTGCGCTACTACGCCGCCGAGGCAGCGAATGCCGAAGCGGGCACCGAAGCCCGTGGCGCGATCGTCTGCATCTCGCCGTGGAACTTTCCGCTCGCCATCTTCACCGGCCAGATCGCGGCGGCGCTGGTCACCGGCAATTCGGTGATCGCCAAACCGGCCGAGCAGACGCCGCTGATCGCCTTCCGCGCCGTCGAGATGCTGCGCGAGGCGGGCGTGCCGGAGGATGTCATCCAACTGCTGCCGGGCGACGGCCCGTCGGTCGGCGGACCGCTCACGGCCGACCCGCGTATCGCAGGTGTCTGCTTCACCGGCTCGACCGAGGTCGCCAAGTTGATCGAAAAGCAACTCGCCGAGACGGCGGCTCCCGACGCCATGCTGATCGCCGAGACCGGCGGGCTCAACGCAATGATCGTCGATTCCACCGCACTGCCCGAACAGGCGGTGCGCGACATCCTGGCATCCGCCTTCCAGAGCGCGGGACAGCGCTGCTCGGCGCTGCGGGTGCTCTACGTTCAGAAGGATGTGGAGAAGAAGATGCTGGAGATGCTGAAGGGGGCGATGGAGGCGCTCAACGTCGGCAATCCCTGGTTGATCTCCACCGATGTCGGGCCGGTCATCGACGACGAAGCGCAAGCCTCGATCAGTGACTATTGCACCAGGAAGGGGCAGGAAGGCCGCCTGATTGCCAAGCTGGAAGCGCCGGCCAGCGGCCGCTTCGTTGCGCCGCATGTCTTCCGCGTCAAAGGCATCGAGGAGATGGAGCGCGAGGTGTTCGGCCCGGTGCTGCACGTCGCGACCTTCGACGCCGACGAGATCGACGCGGTCATCGGCGCCGTCAACCGCAAGGGCTACGGGCTGACTTTCGGCCTGCACACCCGCATCGAGGGCCGCGTCCAGCATTTCGTCGACGGCATCCATGCCGGCAACATCTATGTCAACCGCAACCAGATCGGCGCCGTCGTCGGTTCGCAGCCTTTCGGCGGTGAGGGATTGTCTGGCACCGGGCCGAAGGCCGGTGGGCCGCATTATCTGCGCCGCTTCCGTAAGGGGCCGGAAGCCGGCACCGAGGTGGGGGAAGGCCACAAGGTCACCGCCACGGAGCTTGCCGACAATCTGCCGGACCCGGCGCTGGGTGGCTGGTCGACACGGGCTGATCGCGTCGCCATCCTGCGCAAACATCTACGCGGCAAGGGCGCCGCGGCGATCGCAGCGGCCGCGAGCCTCGATTTCGGCCAGGTCGACCTGCCTGGACCGACAGGCGAGGCGAACACGCTGTCGCTGTCGCCGCGCGGTCGGGTGCTGTGCCTCGGGCCAGACGCCGAGACGCTGCTTGCGCAGACCATCCAGGCGCTTGCCGCCGGCAACGCTGTGCTGGCGGTGGCGCCGGGTGCTCCGGCGGCGCTCTCGGCGCTGACGGGCAAAGGCCTGCCGCTCGCGGCCATCGACGGACGGCCCGATCCGGTCGAGGCGCGCTCGCTGCGCGTCGATGTGGTGGCTTTCTCAGGCACGCCGGAAGCGGCGCGGATCGTGCGCAAGGTGATCGCAGAGCGCACCGGTCCGATCGTGCCGCTGGTGAGCGAAGTGCTCAACCCGGCGGCTTATGCGCATGAGCGGGCTGTGTGCGTCGACACGACAGCAGCAGGGGGCAACGCCAGCCTGCTTGCTGCCGCATGAGGTAAGCTGCCTCATATCTCCTCCGGCGCGCAGCCGAACTTGAGCAGATTGCCGTGCGGGTCCTGGACATAGAACTCCTTCATGTTCCAGGGGCGCACGGTGAATGGGCTGAGCCCTTTGACGCGACGCGCCGAAAACTCGGCATGCAGAGCCGGCACTTCGCCGCCCCTGATGTAGCAGGACGAGACTTCCGGCAGCTTGCGGTCTTCGCTCCTCCAGAAATGGATTTCGATCTCGCCGCGCCGCATGATCAGATAGTCGTCCATCTCCGGTCCGACGACATCGAAGCCAAGGGCGTCGCGATAGAAATCGCGTGTCGCCAAGATGTCGGGTGAGGGCAGGATCGGGATCGAGCGCGCGGGATCCTCGGCCGGCATTGACATCCTCAAGCGCCTTCCACGACGGAGAAGCCCTCGAATTGCGGATGGCCGAGGTAATGCACCTTCGAGCCGCCTGCGTTGCGATGGGCGGCGCGAAAATTCTCCGACTTCGTCCAGGCGACGAAATCCTCCTGGCTTGCCCAGACTGTGTGCGAGGCAAACAGCGTATAGCCCTCGGTCTCGTTGACCGGGCCGCGCAGCAGGTGGAACTCCTTGAAACCCTTCATTTCGGCTAGGCTGGAATCGCGATTCTTCCACACATCCTCGAAGGCTTCCTCGGAGCCGTTCTGGACCTTGAAGCGGTTCATGGCGATGTACATGGCGTTCCTTTCATGTCGCGGTCGGATTGATGGTTTGAAGGCGGAGGCTCTCAAAACGGGCCGATCGCGCCGGTGAATTCGAGGTGGTTTCCGACGTTCGCCGGAATGGGAGGGAAGGGGGCAGCCTTGCGCACAAAGCCAAGCACGATCTGATCGAAAGTGTCCGAACCCGAGCTTTCAACGACACGCAACTCGTCGATCGCGCCCTGTTTGCCTATGACAAAGGTAACGACGGTGTTGCTGCGCGCCGCCGCCTGCAGCGAAGGCGGGACGGCCCGATACACGCGGCCAAGTTTCCGGATCACATTGCTGCGATAATTGTCTTCCGCCTTGGTGCCCGCCTCGTTCTGCCTTTTACCTTTGCTGACCGCGGGCTCGGACCGGGTTTGACCATCCGCGGCGCCACTTTTTTCGGCAACGATCGGATTGGCGGTCGCTGGCCTGGCTGAAGGAACCGGCGGCTGCGCCGGCGTTGGCGGATGGCTGACGTTTTCCTGCTGTCGAGCGGGCGTGGGCATGGGAGGTTTCGCGTCCGGCGCTACGCTATCGGAGTCGTTCCGGGGCGCGCCGGCAACGAGTATGTCTGGGTCGACCGGTGGCTTGTTGATCTTGGGCTGTGTTTTTGCAGCTTCGACCGGCGGCGTCTTTGCAGCCGACGGTGCCGTCTCGGCTGGCGGCACCGGTTTCGCCGGTGGCCGGGGAGGCGGCACCAAGGCGACATTGATCGACTGTTGTTCAGGATTGAGCGCACTGCCGGCAACGTGGGCGCCGGATCTATCGCTGCCTTCTGCCTGTGTCGGATCCTGGAGGTCCGGCTTTCCCGACGGCGACACAAGCAAGGCCGCCGCCACCGCGCCGTGAATCAGGCACGAGGCCGCGATCGCCACCGTCCACTTGCCGTGCTCACCGCGCGGGCGTGGTCCGGCCAACGCCTCGCCTGGAGCGGCCGTCAAAACGCTTTCGGTGCCGGGAATGTCGCTGGTGTCCTGCATGGCGCGGGCCGGAAGCTGCCGCGACAAGCGTGAAATTGTCAAATCAAGATCGGTTGCCGCAAGCGGTGCGACGCCTATCCCTGGCGAGGGCCAGAGAACGGCGCTGCGCGCGAGTGCCGGTTCCATGCCCATGGCCGGTTCAGACGCCGAAAGCGATGGCGGTCTTGGTCGACGTCTTGAGTGCGCGCATGCAGGCTGCCGGCTCGAGACCGGCGCCCGCGCAATCCGTCGCGCTGTCGATCAGCACCCGGCTGAGCTTGCCGCAGGCGGCGCCCGCGAGATCGAAGCGCGTGACTTTCGTCTTGCCGGCCGGCAGGTCCTTGAAGTCGAGCACGGTGAGCCGGTCGACGACGCCCGCCTCGTTGAACAAGGCAATCTCGAAAGCGGCCTTCGACAGCTCGGTGCCGAGGCCGTTGTTGACGACGAAGGTCAGCCGGCAGCCCTTGTCGGAGGGCTGCGCTGCATTGAGCTCGAGGCTCAGGGCAGGGGCCGGCGCGGACTGTGTCCACGCCGGCGTGGCCGCAAGCGACATCGCCAGCGCCGAGGTCAGGAGACGAAGCGATGTCGCCGAACGTGCCATTGGCGATCAGCCTCCGAAGCGCATCGTCGCCGCCAGCTTCAGCGTCACGCCGGGCTCGTAGATGGTCGAGGTGGTCGTGGCGTTCAGCGGGTTGGCGTATTTGACATCGAAGATGTTGTCGGCGCGGAAATCGACCTTGAGATTCTCGGTCGCCTGGTAGCTCGCGAAGGCGTTGACCAGCGTGTAGTCCTTCGCCACCGCGTTGCCCTGCGGCTTGCCGTTATACTGCACCTCGCCGCCGACAGTCAGCTTGTCCTGGAGGAAGCGCAGGCCGAGCTGGGCCGTGACCTGGGAAGACGGGAGGGTGGCGAGATCGGCACGCACGCCCTTGTAGGAGATGGTGTACCCGTTCGTGACGGACGCCGACAGGCCGGCATAGCCCCAGCCGGCGTCATAGGTGCTTTCCAGCTCGACGCCGTGGATCTTGGCCTTGGCGAAGTTCTGGTACTGGAAGCAGATCGGGATGCCTGGACCGAACGGGCAGCCACTGGTCGGGTTGAAGGGTGAGAGCGTCACGCCGTCGATGTAATCCTCGACATTGTTGTGGAAATAAGCGGCCTTGAGCCGCAGCGCGTCGTTGCCCTCGACAATGCCGTTGGCGCTGTAGTTGACACCGAACTCGACAGTCTTGCCGGTCTCGGGCCTGAGGTTCGGGTTGGGCAGGAACGGGAAGGTGACGCCTGCCGGGTGATTGCCGCTGATCAGCGTCTCGGTCAGCGAAGGCGAGCGATAACCCTCGGCATAGGTGCCGTAGAACTGTAGGCCGGCGAGCGTCGGGCCGTCGAACGGCGAGACGCCGACGGTTATGCGCGGCGACAGCCGGTCGCCCGAGGTTTCGGGGCTCGAATCCTTCAGGCTGTAGCTGTCGTAGCGAAGACCTGTAATCACTTCGAGCCAATCCCAGGTCAGCTTGTCCTGGATATAGGCGCCCGAGATATTGCGCTTGCCCGATGGCGTATAGAAGCTGTCGCCGCCGGCGGTGCCGCCGGTCTTGACATTGTCGCCGACCCAGTCGCCGCCATAGGTCAGTTCGTGATCGATGCCGGCGGTCTGGAAGCGCGACGTGTTCCAGATGTCGATGCCGGAAGTGCCGACATCGAAGGTCGATGTCGAGCCGGCCGGCAGCACCACCGGCAGGCCGGTCGTCGGATTGAACCGGTTCTGCGGGATGAGCGTGGTCAGGCCGAGATTGGTCTTGTTGTAGGAGGCATTGATGTGGAGGTCGAGCCAGCTCTTGGCATCATCGGTGATGTTGTAGCGGGCTGTGAAAGTGTTCGACTTCAGGTCGGCGTCATTGGCCGGAACGCCGCCGCTGATCTCGTTCCAGCTGTCGCTCGAGCCGACCCAGCCGAGCTTCAGCTCGCTGTTGTCGCTTGGGCGGATCGTGGTCTTGAGCAGGCCGCTCAAGACGTCGAAGCCGCTCCCCTTCACGTTATCGCCGCCGCCATCCTTGTAGTCGCCGTAGTCGCGATAGACGATGTTGCCCAGCGCATCCCAGTTCTCGTTGATGCGGTAGGCGCCCGTGGCGCTTGTCGTCCAGCCCTTGCCGTTGCTCTCGTAGCGGCCGGTCACGGAACCCGCCCAGGTCTCTTCCGGCTTCAGGAAGTCAACGGCGTCCTTGGTGTCGAAGAAGACAACGCCGCCGATGGCGCCCGAGCCGTAGGTGTTGGCAACCGGGCCGCGGATCACATCGACGGATTTGATGAGCTCGGGGTCGATGTAGAAGGTCGACTGCGTGCCGTGGTCGGAGCGCTGGAAATCCTGCCTGGCGCCGTCGACGATGACGGCGACGCGGCCAAAATCCTGCAGGCCACGAATGTTGATGCTGGAGCTGACACGCCTGGCGTCGGCCTGCACCGCGACACCCGGGACGCCGAGCAGCATCTCGTTCGGCGTTGTCGCCATGCGGCGTTCGAGCTGCTCCTTGTCGACATGGCTTGCCGAAGCCAGCGACTTGATCGCCGATTCGCCGGTGCGGCTGACCACCAGGATCTTGTCGAGCAGCGTTTCGTCCTTGGCGGCATTCCCCTCCGCTTTCTTGGGCTGGTCGGTCTGCTGCCCGGCCGCCGGTTGTGCTGCCTGCTGTGCTTTCGCCGCAGGCATGTAGAGCGCGATTGCCGCCGCGCCGGCCATCAGCATGGCCATGTCCCTTGCTATCGATCGGAAGCCCGGACCCGCGTTATCGCCCGCCAGGCCCGTCCGTCTCCAGTTCACCAACCCCATGCCCCAACTCCAGTTTCCAGGCTCGATGCTGGCTGGCGCGAGGCTCGCTGGCATTTTTCATTTCGTCCGGCGTCTTAAATGTTGACTCATTTAGTCCGGTATTGCACTGACTAGTAAACATGATTATTCTAGTCAAGAATTGAATCGGCATTTTACGCAGGTGCCCGGCCGGCTGGCCGGCACAGGAAAGGACCGAACCAGATGAACACGCACAATCCCCACGATTTCCGCTATCGCGTCCGCCGTCCGGATGATGCGACCGAGCGTTTCGAGCGGGTGCCGATGGCCGTGAGGACGCTCTCAAGCAACACGCTTTTCCAGGGCGAGCACGAGATCGGGATCGAGCACCATGGCGCGCTCTACCGCTTGAAGATCACCCGTCAGGGCAAGCTGATCCTCAACAAGTAGGCGCCGCCGGGCAGGCGCAAGACAGGCATAAATAAGCAGGCAGGTGGACGACATGGACCAGCGCGTGAAACCTTCGTCGGTTGAAATCCGTCGGGCGCGGGAAGACAATCCGAAAATGCGCGAGCGCGATCTCGCGGCCCAACTCGGAATTTCGGAAGCGGAACTGGTCGCGGCCCATTGCGGCCTTGGTGTGGTGCGCATCGAACCGCGCGTCAACGATCTACTGACCGGCCTGGAAGCGGTCGGCGAGGTGATGGCGCTGACCCGCAATGAAAGCGCCGTGCACGAGAAGATCGGCGTCTACGACAAGGTCGTCACCGGCAACCACAATGCCATGGTGCTCGGCGAGAACATCGACCTGCGCATCTTCCTGAAGGTCTGGGCGCATGGCTTCGCTGTCGAAAAGCGCGACGGCGGCGAGATCCGGCGCAGCCTGCAGTTCTTCGACGCCGCGGGCGAGGCGGTGCACAAGGTGCATCTCCGGCCCGCCTCCAATCTCTACGCCTACCAGAAGCTGGTGGCGGAGCTCGAATCGTCCAATCAGGAGCCGTCGGTTCCGGTCGCCTCGGGAGCGCTGGAGGGCGAGACGGAATCTCACAACGCCGACGCAGATATCCACGACCTGCGCGATCGCTGGAGCCGGCTGACCGACGTGCATCAGTTCTTCGGCATGCTGAAGACACTGAAGCTCAGCCGCCGCCAGGCGGTACGGATGGTCGGCCAGGACTATGCCTGGCTGCTCGACAATGAAGCCGTCGGCGCCATGTTCCACCATGCCGCCGAAGGCGAGATGCCCATCATGTGCTTCGTGGGGAACCGTGGCTGCATCCAGATCCATTCCGGTCCGATCAAGTCGATCAAGCCGATAGGGCCCTGGATCAACGTGCTGGACGAGACCTTTCACCTGCATTTGCGGACCGACCACATCAGTGAGGTCTGGGCGGTTCGCAAGCCGACCAAGGACGGTCACGTGACTTCGCTCGAAGTCTATGACGCCAACGGCAACATGATCATCCAGTTCTTCGGCAAGCGCCACGAAGGCGAGGGCGAACGGGAAGACTGGCGCTTCCTCGCCGAGAACCTGCCCCGCACCACCAGCCCGACCGCTGCCTAAGGTAAGACCCAATGCGTATTTCTCTCAGCCTCCGCGCGGCGCTTGCGCCGACGCTCGGCATTTTGCTCTCTGTCGCCGCGCCGTCCGCCCGGGCCGAGGAAGGAAAGACAGTCTTCTCCGATACCTCGCGGATCGCCTCGATTGGCGGCTCGATCACCGAAATCGTCTACGCCCTCGGCGAAGGGGGTCGCCTCATCGCTCGCGATTCGACCAGCAATTTCCCCGAGGAGGCGGCAAAGCTGGCGGATGTCGGCTATATGCGTGCGCTCTCGCCGGAGGGGGTGATGTCGGTCAATCCGACCGGGATCCTGGCGCTGCACGGCAGCGGCCCGAAGGAAGCGGTCGATGTGCTGAAGAAATCCAGCGTTCCGTTCATCGAGGTGCCGGACCACTTCGACCATGCCGGCATCCTCGAAAAGATCCGCGTCGTTGGCAAGGCGCTTGGCGTCGACGCCAAGGCGGAGAGGCTGGCCGCCGAAACTGACGCGAAGCTCAAGGCGGCGGAAAGACAGACGGCGTCGATCAAAGAGCGCAAGCGCGTGCTGTTCGTGCTGTCGACGCAAGGCGGCAAGATCCTCGCCGCTGGCAGCGACACCGCGGCCGACGGCATCATCAAGCTCGCCGGCGCGGTCAACGCGGTCGAAGGCTTCTCCGGCTACAAAGGCATGACCGATGAGGCGATCGTCACCGCAAGGCCGGACGTGGTCCTGACCATGAAGGGCGGCGGACCGCCGATCTCGGAAGACGAGCTGTTTGCCAATCCCGCCATTGCCTCGACCCCGGCAGGCACCGGGCGCAAGATGATCAGCATGTGGGGCGGCTACCTGCTCGGCTTCGGCCCGCGCACGGCGGACGCCATCCACGACCTGGCCATCTCGCTATACGGCAACCAGGTCACGGACTGACCGGAGATGGCCGAACAGTCGATCGCCGGCGCGGCGGGCAGGACGATGGCGGCCGAAGGCGACCGCTCCGCGCGAGCAAGGTTCGTCATCCTGCTGCTCGGCCTGGCGCTGGCGCTTTCCGTGTTCCTGTCGCTGACGTCGGGCGCTTCGGATGCATCCGCCGTTCGCGTCATACGCGACTGGTTCACAGGCGCCGCGCCAGTCGATGCCGCGCTTGCCACGCGCGACCAATTGATAGTCTACGACATCCGCATGCCGCGCGTCCTGCTCGGCGTGCTGATCGGCGCGGCGCTTGCGGTCTGCGGCGCCGTCATGCAGGGCCTGTTCCGCAACCCGTTGGCCGATCCCGGCCTGATCGGCGTTTCCGCCGGATCAAGCCTTGGAGCCGTTGCGATCATCGTGCTCGGCACGACCTGGCTGGCGCCCGTCACCCTGGCATTCGGAACGCTCGCTTTGCCGTTGGCGGCGTTTCTCGGCGGTCTTTCGGTAACGTTCCTGCTCTACGGCATCGCGACAAGGCAGGGCAGGACCTCGGTCGCCACCATGCTGCTTGCCGGCATCGCCATCAGCGCTCTTGCCATGGCGCTGACCGGCGTCCTGATCTTCATGGCCGACGACCGGCAGCTGCGCGACCTGACCTTCTGGCAGCTCGGCTCCCTCGCCGGCGCGACATGGCCGAAGATCGGCACCGTCGGACCGGTGATCGTGCTGGCGCTGTCGGCCATGCCGTTCCTGTCGCGCGGCCTCAACGCGCTGGCGCTGGGCGAGGCGACGGCTGGTCATCTGGGCATTCCGGTGCAGCGGCTGAAATACGTCGCCATCATCGGTGTGTCGGCTGCGGTTGGCGCCTCGGTCGCCGTCAGCGGCGGCATCGGCTTCATCGGCATCGTCGTGCCGCATCTGCTTCGCCTGATGATCGGCCCTGACAACCGATACCTGCTGCCTGCATCGGCCCTGCTCGGCGCGTCGCTGCTCTTGCTGGCGGACTCGGTCGCCCGCACCATCGTCGCGCCGGCCGAACTGCCGATCGGCATCGTCACGGCGGTCGCCGGCGCGCCGTTCTTCCTGTGGATCCTGCTGCGCAAGCGCGGCGTCGTCGATTTGTGAGTCTGCGATGATCGAAGCACGCGACATTTCCGTGGCGATCGGCGGCAAGCGCATCGTGTCGCATGTCGATCTGATGGCGCGGCTGGGAGAGATCTCGGCCATTGTCGGGCCGAACGGCTCAGGCAAGACGACTTTGCTGAGGGCGCTGACCGGCGAGCTGCCATACATCGGAACGATCAGGCTCAACGGCCGTGATCTTGCCGCGATGAAGCCGGTGGAGGTGGCGACGCATCGCGCCGTGCTGCCGCAGTCGACGTCGCTGTCCTTTCCGTTCACGGTGCGAGAGATCGTGCGCCTCGGCCTGGTCGGCGGCCGTTCCGGCGTGCTGCCAGGCGAGGACGCGCGCCTGCCGGAGCGGGCGCTGGCGCGCGTCGATCTCGACGGCTTTGCCGGCCGTTTCTACCAGGAACTTTCCGGCGGCGAGCAGCAACGTGTGCAACTGGCCCGCGTGCTCTGCCAGGTCTGGGCGCCGGTGCTCGAAGGCAGGCCGCGCTACCTGCTCCTCGACGAGCCGGTGTCCAGCCTCGACGTCAAGCACCAGCTCATCATCATGAACATCGCCCGCGACTTCGCCCGGCGCGGCGGCGGCGTGGTGGCGATCCTGCACGACCTCAACCTGACGGCAATGTATGCCGACCGCATTTTTGTGCTGCATCGCGGCCAACTGGCGGCCGACGGTCCGCCGCGAGACGTGCTGAATGACGAACTGATCGAGAAGGTGTTCGACTGCCGCCTCAAGGTCGGCGCGCTGCCTTCGGCCAATATGCCATTCGTTCTGCCGCAGTCGGCGGCTTAGGTCACGCCGCCGGAGCGCGCTGCTCCAGAAGGTCGATGCCCAGCAGGGTGCGGACATTCGGCCGTGCTGCGATAAGATCGGCGATCGTGTAGCGGGACAGCACTGCGAAGAACGCGTTGAGCGCCTCGCGCAGCGCCGAATTCAAGGCGCAGCTGTCGACCAGGGGACATTCGGCGGCGTCGTTCTCGAAGCATTCGGCCATGGCGAAGCTTTCCTCGGTCACGCGCACAACGTCGAACAGGTTGATCTGCTCGGCCGGGCGTCCGAGCCGCACGCCGCCATTCCGACCGCGCACCGTCTCGACAAGGCCGGCCTCGACCAGCGGCTGCAGGATCTTGAACAGGAATAGCTCCGACACCGAATAGGCGGCGGCGATCTCAGGGATGCGGCTCAACCGGTCGGTGTTCGCGGCGCAATACATCAGGATGCGCATGGCATAGTTGGTCTGGCGCGTGAGCCGCATTTTATCCTCATTAAGCAATCGCTTGAGCTGGAATATGGCCCATAGTTTGGAATAATTCCAGACAAGCGCGGCACAATAGATGAATTGGCTCGTCAACTTTATGTGCATGACGGCGCAAATCGTGAGCCATTGGGCATTTGCCGCCAAAGATCCTAGATATGGCGTCAAACCGTCAGGAGCGGCTTCGATCATGTCACAATCGGTTCAGGCCATGGCCCCCGTTCGTTTCGGCGCGGATGCGGAGGCCAAGCTGGCGGCGCTGAGGCGCACGAAATTCCTGGCGACGGCGGCGCTCGCGCTCTGCGTGCTGGTCTTTGCCCTGGCGAAGTCTTTCGAGGGGAGGTATCCGTGGCTCGGTTTCGTCGCCGCCTTCGCCGAAGCCGCGACCATCGGCGGGTTGGCTGACTGGTACGCGGTTGTTGCGCTGTTCAGACGGCCGCTCGGCCTGCCGATCCCTCATACGGCGATCATCCCCGAGAATCAGCATCGCATCGCGGACAATCTCGGCCGTTTCATAGAGACCAATTTCCTGGCGCCGGAGCCGGTGCGCGAGAAGCTCGCCGAGGTCGACTTCGCCGCTTTGGTCGCCGACTGGTTGGCAGATGCCGAGCGCGCGGCCGGGCTGTCGCGATTCGTCGCCCGGCTGGTGCCGCAGACGCTGACGGCGGTGGAGCAGTCCGGCCTGCGCGACTTCGTCACCAGCCGCATGCTGGAGCAGATCGAGAAGGTGCCACTGGCGCCGCTCGCGGCGGACCTTTTGTCGGCGCTGACCGACGACCGTCGCCACCAGAAGCTGTTCGACGAGTTCACCCGGGTGGTCGGGCGCTTCCTCAATGACGAGAAGGCCCTTGAGACCATGCGCGAAAAGATCCGCGAGGAATTGCCCTCGCTGTTCAACCTATTTCGCGCCGACGCCTATCTTTTGAAGAAGATCGTCGCCTCGGCCGGGTCGCTGCTGGAGGAGGTGCGGGCCGATCCCGACCACCCCATGCGCGGCGAGTTCGACCGTTTCGCGCTCGGCTTCATCGAGAGGCTGCGGACATCCAAGCAATATGCAAGGCGCGCCGAAAAGCTGAAGCGCGATTTCCTGGCGAGGCCGGAAGTGAAGGCGTTGGCCGGCGATGCATGGGCGAGCCTGCGCCTGTTCATCGAGCAGGATGCCAACGCGCCGAATTCGATGATCCGCCAGCACCTTGCGAACATGTTCGTCGAGGTCGGCCGGCATCTGGCCGACGACGCCCAGATCAGGGCCGATATGAACCAGGGGTTCGTTGTGGCGCTGGCGTCCTTCGTCGAGAGCCAGAAGAGCGGCGTGTCGAAATTCATCGCCGATCAGGTCAAGCGCTGGGACCTCGCCCAACTGACGCGGCTGATCGAGATGAACATCGGCAAGGACCTGCAATATATCCGTTTCAACGGCATGATCATCGGCGGCCTTGCCGGCCTTGCGCTCTATACGGCGCAGCGGTTGCTTCTCCTCAATTGACGCGGGCCCGGCACGCACTATTCTCCTTTGAGGGCGCCGCAGCCGCGGCAGATCGGGAGGCACGACATGGCAAAGCAACCGGAGTCAGATTCTTTCCTGGATATGTTCAGCAGGTTCGGCCGCGACCTGAAGCTGCCGAGCGTCGACGTCCAGTCGATCCTCGACCATCATCGCAAGAACCTCGAAGCCCTGGAGAAATCCGCCCGGGCAAGCGCCGCCGGCGCATCCTCCGTGCTGGCGAGGCAGCATGAAATGGTCCAGGAGGCGATGGGTGAGATCACCCGCATGGCGCAGAACTACCAGGCTCACGGCAATCCGCAGGATCTGATGGCCAAGCAGGCCGACTTCGCCCGGAAGTCCTTCGAGACAACGCTGAAGAACGCCAGCGAAGTGGCCGATCTTGTGCGGAAATCCAGCACCGAATCGGTCGAAATCCTACGCGACCGGATCAAGGACGCGATGGCCGAAATCCGCACCGGCTACGAAAAAAGATAACGGACCGGTCCCGGTATTTTCAACGCGGGCGCGGGTCTTTCACGCAACCAGCGCCGCGGCTGGAGCGTTCCTTGCTCGCTGCAAATCCGTCAACCCTACGGGCGAAATCGCAGCACCGCGAATTGACATTAGCCGCCGGTTCGTGGTCGGGAGACGGTCAGGAGTCACCGGGAAAGCAGGAATGACGGAAACACGGCCGAAAAAGCCGCCGACTTTCGAGCAGTTGAGGACAATGTCCGGGCAGGAGCTTGGCGTGTCGGACTGGACGACGGTCGACCAGCGGCGCATCGACCAGTTCGCCGAATGCACCGGCGATCACCAGTGGATCCATGTCGATACGGAGCGCGCCAGAAGGCAGAGCCCGTTCCGCACGACGATCGCGCATGGCTATCTGACCCTGTCGATCATCGGAGCGCTGGCGCTCGAAATGGGCATCGTGCCGGAAAACACGCAAGCCGCCTTCAACTTCGGCTTCGACAAGGTGCGCTTCCTTTCGCCAGTAAAGGCCGGCGCGCGAATCAGGTTGCGCACGACCCTGCTGTCGATGGAGGACCGCGGCCCCGGCCAGTATCTGATGAAGGCCGCGAACACCGTCGAGATCGAGGGCGAGCAGAAGCCGGCGCTTACGGCCGAGACGCTGGTGATGATGTATGAGCGCCGTAAACGGGCAGGCGCTTAGGGTCCGCCGATATTCAGGTGAGGCCTTCCTGCAAACGATGGCTTCCTGCGCTTCCGGTGCTCACGTACCAGAAGTACGCTCCGCTCCGGTTCTCGGAAACCACCGTCTTCGACTCGGCCTGACCTGAATCTCGACAGACCCAAACGCTGTTATCCAGCCTTGCCGGGAGAGGCGACCATCGCTCTTTCCAGCACCCTGAAGATGCGCTCGTCCGCGCATTGGGCGACGTTGAAGCGCATGAAACGGCCGGCGGTGAGCGACAGGCTGAAGGCATTGCCGGGGGCGAGCACGACATTGTCCGCCAGGGCGCGGCGCGCGACATCGGCGGCCTCGATGCCATCCGGCAGG
This sequence comes from Mesorhizobium sp., assembly GCF_024509055.1. Lineage (GTDB taxonomy): Bacteria > Pseudomonadota > Alphaproteobacteria > Rhizobiales > Rhizobiaceae > Mesorhizobium. Next base: position 36,845 of record NZ_JANINM010000075.1, read on the forward strand.
CGGCACCACAGGAACATGCCCGTGGGCTGGTCGATCCAGGGGGCGATATCCAGCGATTTCAGCCGGTCAGCGGTTTCGGCCATTGCACGCGACAGCCGCGCGCGCAGTTGCTCGACATGCTTGCGGTAGCTGCCGTCCTTGAGCAGGGATAGCACCAACTCGGATGAGAGATGGCCGCCGCCGAATGAGGTGGCGATCTTGAGATCGGTCAGTCCTTCCATCCAGTCGCGAGGCGCGGCGATGAAACCGCAACGCACCGAAGCCGACAGCGTCTTGGAGAAGGAGCCGATCTGGACGACGCGGCCGAGACCGTCGAAAGCGGCCAGCCTGGGCGCGGGCGAATGCTCGAAATCGGCGAAGATGTCATCCTCGATGATGGCGAGGTCCGATTGATCGGCGAGCTTCAGCAGCCGGTGAGCTACGACGGGCGAGAGCACCGCGCCTGTCGGATTGTGGAGTGCGGAGTTGGTGATGTAGAGGCGCGGCCGGTGCTCGGCCAGCGCCTGCGCGAACAGGTCGACATCGGGTCCTGATGGCGTGACGGGCACGCCGACCACCTTTGCCTGATGCGCGCGCAAAAGCGCATGGAAGTTGAAGTAGCAGGGGTCGTCGACCAGCACAGTGTCGCCAGGTTCGAGCAGGAAGCGGCAGAGAAGGTCGATCGCCTGCGTACCGGATTCGGTGAGCATGATCTGGTCCGGCGAGGCCTCGACGCCATGTGCCGACAGGCGGCGGGCAAGCAGTTGCCGCAGCGCCGGCAAACCCAGCGGCGTGCCGTAGTCGGCGAGCGCCTCGTCGGTCGCGCGCGCAGCGCTGCGCAAGGCGCGGCGCAGGGCCGCCTGCGGCATCCAGGACGCGGGCAGCCAGCCACAGCCGGGCTTCAGCATGTCGCTGCCGGCCTCGAGCGACTGCCGCGAGACCCAGAGCGGATCGACGGCGCGATCCAACTGCGGCCCGATCTCCGCCAGCGACAGCGGCGCGAGCGGCCCGGCGGCGTAGAAACCGGAACCCGGTCGCGAGCGGATAGTGCCTTCCGCCGCGAGGCGCTCGTAGGCTTCTACCACCGTCGACTTCGACACCTGCATTGTTGCGGCGAAGGCGCGGATCGAGGGCAGGCGTGCGCCGGGCGTCAGGGCGCGGGCGGCGATCCGCTGCCGGATGGCTGACATGACGGCCTCGACGAGCGTCCCGCTGCCGGTATTTGGGTCGGGATTGTCCATCTGTACTTCCCTGTTGACCATTACAGTTTTGCGCAATTGTACCGCATTGTCTCTAGCAATGTCACGCACCGTGCGGGTACGGAAGAGCAAACGGAGCGGAAGATGGACAAGAGTTTGAACGGCTGGCTGAACGGCTTTATTGGCGTGCTGATCTTCAGCGGCTCCCTGCCGGCGACGCGCGTGGCGGTCATGGATTTCAACCCGACCTTCCTTACCTCGGCCCGCGCGGCGATCGCTGGACTGCTCGGGATTGCGATGCTGCTGCTCTTTCGCGAAAAGCGACCGGACCGAGGCGACCTGATATCGCTGGTCATCGTCGCGCTTGGCGTCGTGGTCGGCTTCCCCCTGCTGACGGCGCTGGCGCTCAAGCATGTCACCTCGGCGCATTCCATCATCTTCGTCGGATTGCTGCCGCTGGCGACGGCGATCTTCGGCGTGCTGCGTGGCGGTGATCGTCCGCGCCTGGCCTTCTGGCTGTTCTCCTGCCTGGGCAGCGCCCTGGTGGCGGGCTTCGCGCTGATGCAGGGCGTGACGGCGTCACCAGTCGGCGACGGCCTGATGCTCGCCGCCATCATCGTCTGCGGGCTGGGCTATGCCGAAGGAGCCAAGCTGTCGCGCAAGCTCGGCGGCTGGCAGGTGATCTGTTGGGCACTGGCGCTGTCACTGCCGATCATGCTGGCACTCAGCGTTGCCACGTTGCCGGCTTCCTTTGCCGGTATAGGCTCCGGCGCCTGGCTCGGTCTCGCTTACGTCTCGCTGTTCAGCATGCTGATCGGTTTCGTGTTCTGGTATCGCGGCCTCGCCGAAGGCGGCATCGCCGCCGTCGGCCAGTTGCAGTTGCTGCAGCCCTTCTTCGGCCTGGCGCTGGCAGCGACGCTGCTGCACGAACAGGTCAGCCCGCTGATGGTAGTGGTGACGCTGGGTGTGGTGGCGTGCGTGTTCGGGGCGAAGAAGTTTGCAAGGTAGGTCTAATGCTGTTGCGGTTTGCTCACTGATGCGGCGGCTTGCCCAAATACACTAAACGGGAGCAATCGGATGTGTCTGCGGCTTTCTCGCGATCCTCGTAGCGCATGACAAATTTGTGCCCGGTCCACTCAAAATCTTGACGTACGCATACCGGGTTTTCGGAAGGCTCTGCCCAGGAAACCCTCATTAAGCGGCTGTCTAGATAGTATTCCAAATCAAGCTGGTAGCCCCCCGGAATCCAAAAGAGTTGACCGGTGCGCAAGTCAATCATCCGAGCGGCAATGCAGGCGTTGCCGCAATTGACTAGGACGACCGCGAAGTGTCCGGCAAAACCAGCGCCGCGCTTCATGGCTTCGCGAATGTCCGGTTTTACGGCGCGCGCCCAGGAATCGTTGGGATGAATCTGGATGTTCCTTGCGGGCTTCCTTTGGAAAACCTTGGCGGGAAAGTCCTCGAAACGCAGATTGGATTCTTTTGTCGCTATCGGCTGATCTGACGTAGAGGCGCCTTGGCTGGGCGTCTTAGGTCCGCTGGGAATGGCACTATCTTCCGCGCGCGCCACCAACGCAGGCCAAAGCAAAAGAAGGCAGGCCAAAAGAGTCTCATCGTTGTCCTTGACAATCGATGCATATATTCAATCTAAGATTGAATTATCGCGTCATGGTTGTAAAGATATTTTTTCGATAACGCCTACTAAAACTTCGTCACCACCCCGATGCCAATGCCCTCAAACCCGCCCATGGCCATCAGCGCGGCCGGCGCCTCCTCGAGGCTGATCTTCTTACCGACCAGCAGTTCGGGTTTGAGCTTGCCGGTGCGGATCATCTCCATCATGGCGGTATAGCGATAGGCCTGCATGCCGTGGCTGCCTAGGATTTCGAGCTCGAAGGCGATCACCTTGTCCATCGGCACCTGCGGGCGGGCATGCTCGCCGAGCATCAGCCCCACCTGAACGTGGCGGCCGCGGCGGCGCAGATTGGAAATCGAGTTGAAGCTGGTGGTCGGGTGGCCGAGCGCGTCCATCGACATATGCGCGCCGCCGTTGGTGATCTGCTTGACCGCCTTGACGACGTTCGACGTTGTCGAGGCGTTGATAGTCGCCACGGCGCCGATCTTCCTGGCGAATTCCAGCTTCTCGTCGGTCAAGTCGATGGCAATGACATTGGCGCCCATGGCGCTGGCGATCATGATGGCCGACAGGCCGACACCGCCGCAGCCATGCACCGCCACCCATTCGCCCGGCGTGACCCGGCCCTGGTCAACGATGGCGCGGAAGGAGGTGACGAAGCGGCAGCCGAGGCTGGCGGCGGTGGCGTATTCCATTTCCTCCGGCAGGCGCACCAGATTGGTGTCGGCATGCTCGATGCCGACATATTCCGCGAAGGAGCCCCAGCCGGTGAAGCCCGGCTGCGTCTGGTGCTCGCAGACCTGATGGTTGCCCGAGGTGCATTCAAAGCAGCGGCCGCAACCGACCGCGAACGGCACGGTGACGCGGTCGCCGGCTTTCCAGCGGCTCACCTGCTTGCCGGCGGCGACGACGACGCCGGCCAGCTCATGGCCCGGGACATGGGGCAGGGTGATGCCGTCATCGTGACCCATCCAGCCGTGCCAGTCACTACGGCAGAGGCCGGTCGCCTCGACCTTGATCACCACGCCATCCGCCGCCGGCTTCGGATCGGGCACGGTCTGGATCTTCGGTGCCTCGCCGAATTTTTCGAACACAACAGCTTTCATCGGCACGCTCCCAACGGTGGTCCATTTTTGGCCGACGATAGCCGATTCCGCCGTCGGTTGACCGGAAATCGATTCTGCCAGTGCAGGCAACAGCCAGGCCGTTCAGCTATTCCGGCTGCTGGCGGAAATCGGCCAGCCGCGTTTCGCCGGGCGCAAGCAGGCGTCCGTCCTCCGCATGCACTTCCAATCGCCTTATCGGTTTGCCGCTCCGTGTGTCGACCATGAAGGTGTACGGCTCGCCCGGCCCGGAGAAATAGGTTTCGCCCCATTGGCGAAGGGCCACAAGGACATAGAACAGACCACGCCCTTTGTCGGTCAGCACATATTCATGATGCGCGCTGCCGTCCGGCGCCGGAACGGTTTCGAGAATGCCGTGCGCGACGAGATTGCGCAGCCGCGCCGACAGGATGTTCTTCGCCACGCCGAGGCTTTTCTGGAATTCGCCGAAACGCCGCATGCCGTCGAAGGCGTCACGCACGATGAGCAGCGACCACCAGTCGCCGATCGCGTCCAGCGGTCGGGCGATGAGGCAATCCGCGCTCTGATGGCTCGTCCGTTTAACCATGCAATTCGTCCAGACTTCCGATTTCTGGTTGCAAGATAAAACTCACCGCTCTATTTCGCAATGGTTTCAATTTGAAACCGAATGGAGGGCAAGATGAACCTGCAACTGCGAGGCAGCGACCTGCGGCGTGTCGCGGAAGATCTGGCGGACAAGGGCAGGAAGGGACTGCCGCGCCTCACCGCGCTCATCTTTGCGGTTGCCTGCGGCTTGAGCGTCGCCAATGTCTATTTCGCGCATCCGCTGCTCGATGCCATCGCGCGCGACTTTGCCATTGACCCGGCCTCGGTGGGCATCGTGGTGACGGTAACCCAGATCGGCTATGCGCTCGGCCTGTTCTTCATCGTGCCGCTCGGCGACCTTTTCGACCGTCGCAAGCTGGTTGCAACCCAGGCGGCGCTTTCGGCCCTGGCGCTTGTCGTTGTCGGCCTTTCGCCCGGTGCCGCCGTGCTGCTCGCCAGCCTCGCGGCAGTTGGCCTGCTCGCGGTGGTCGTGCAGGTGCTGGTTGCCTATGCCGCGGACCTGGCGCCGCCGGCGGAGCGGGGACGGGCGGTCGGCACCGTCACCAGCGGCGTCATCCTCGGCGTCCTGCTTGCGCGTTTCGTTTCGGGGCTGGTCGCCGATTTCGCCGGCTGGCGCTCCGTCTATCTCGTCTCTGCGGGGCTGACGCTGGTGATGGCGGCGATCCTGTTGCGGGTGCTACCGCCTCACGAGGCAGCGCGGCCGCGGACATCCTATGTGCGTCTTCTGGGTTCGGTGCTGCGTCTGTTTGTAGATGAACCGCTGCTCCGGGTGCGCGCGGTGCTTGCCATGTTGATCTTCGCCAGTTTCAACGTGCTCTGGGCGCCGCTGGTTCTGCCGTTGGCAGCGCCGCCCTTTTCGCTCTCGCATACCGAGATCGGGCTGTTCGGCCTGGCCGGCGTCGTCGGCGCGCTTGGCGCACGTCCGGCCGGCATGCTCGCCGATCGCGGTCGCGGCCAATTGGTGACCGGTCTCAGCCTTCTACTGATGGCTGCTGCCTGGCTGCCGGTCGCCTTCATGGGCACGTCGCTTTGGCTGCTGGTGCTTGGCATCGTTATGCTCGATCTTGCCATCCAGGCCGTGCATGTCACCAATCAAAGCCTGATCTTCGCGCGCCGGCCGGACGCGCGTAGCCGGCTCGTCGGCGGCTACATGGTGTTCTATTCGCTGGGCAGCGCGCTGGGCTCGATCGCCTCGACCATGATCTATGGCGCCTGGGGCTGGACCGGCGTGTGCCTGCTTGGCGCCGGCATCGGCCTGGCGGCGCTGGCGTTCTGGGCGGCGACGGTGCGAGTAGGGCGCTAGATGCTATTCCGCATCGATCTGATTCTGAGGGGCTGCCTTCTGGAAGGCGGGCAGCGCCATGCAGGCGGCGTGGATTCGCGAGATCAACGGGTAAGGCGCCATGTCGACGCCGAAGCGGGCGTTGTTGGTGACCTGGGCGGCAAGGCAGATGTCGGCCAGCCCCGGCGTGTCACCGTGGCAGAAGGCACCGGTGTCGGGCGACGAAGCCAGAATCTTCTCAAGCGGTTTGAAACCCTCGTTCACCCAGTGCCGGAACCAGTTGGCTACATCCTCGTCGCTGGCGCCGAACAAGGTGCGAAGCGAGGTCAGCACTCGCAGGTTGTTCACGGGGTGGATGTCGCAGGCGATCATCTGCGCCAGCATGCGGACACGGGCACGTCCAAGCGGATCGTTCGGCAGCAGCGGCGGTTCAGGCTGGATCTCGTCGAGATATTCGACGATCGCCAGCGACTGGGTCAAAAGCGTGCCGTCGTCCAGCACGAGGGCCGGCACAAGACCTTGCGGGTTGACCGCGAGATAGGCGGGCTCGAGATGCTCGCCGTGGCGCAGGTGGTGCGGCACATAGGTGTAGTCCAGCCCCTTCATCGCCAGCGCGATCCGCACCCGATAGGAGGTGGAGGAGCGATAGTAGTTGTGGAGAACGAGATCGCTCATGCCCTTGGCTGCCCGATGGTCACTTCGATCGTACCGATGCCGTCGACGCCGCCGGTGATCCTGTCGCCGGCCTGGACCGCGCCGACACCCGCGGGCGTGCCGGTGAAGATCAGGTCGCCGGGCTGAAGCTCGACCGCCTCGCTGCAGATCGCGACGATGTCGGCGACCGGCCAGATCAGCTCGGCGAGGTCGCCCTCCTGCCTGGTCTCGCCGTTGACGGCGAGCCAGATACGGCCCTTGCCGGGATGGCCCGACTTTGCGGCAGGCAGCAATGGCCCGCAGGGCGCCGAGAGGTCGAACGCCTTCGACCAGTCCCAGGGGCGGGCCGCCTTCTTCGCCTGATCCTGCAAGTCGCGGCGGGTAAGGTCGATGCCGACGCCATAGCCCCAGACATGGGACAGCGCGTGTTCGCGCGGTATCCGGAAGCCGGCTTTGCCGATGGCGACGACGAGTTCGATCTCGTGATGCAGGTTCGAAGTCAAAGGCGGGTAGGGGATTTCCGAACCGGTATCGACCACGGCGTCGGCCGGCTTGGTGAAGAAGAAAGGCGGGTCGCGCTCGTCATTGCCAAGCTCACGCGCATGCGCGGCATAATTGCGCCCGACGCAAAAGATGCGGCGCACAGCAAAGCGTTCCGTCGAGCCGGCGATGGCTACCGAGGCGATCGCCGGCGGCGCAAGGACGAATTCTGTCATCGATGGTCTCTGCGTGGGTATGGATCGGTTGCACATTCGGCCGATTTCGCCAGGCGGGCAAGGCATTAAGCCCGCGAAACCTTGGGCCTTCCTTTTTGACGACGAGCCGGCCTCCGGGCGATGTACTATTTGGCAATAATCTGGACATCTTCAGGAGACTATCCTCTGGTCACCGAAACCGAACCGATGCCCGAACCTCAGCAATGACCTCAGCCAGCGACCGCGCCCGCTTCCTGATCATCGACGACCACCCGCTGTTCCGCGAGGCGCTGCACAGCGCCGTGCAGATGGCCTATCCGGATGTCGACACCGTCGAGGCACGCTCGATCGCGGAGGCGATCGAGCTTCTCGCCGGCGCGAAGCCGTTCGACCTGGCGCTGCTCGATCTGAGCATGCCCGACGTGCACGGTTTCGAGGGGCTGCTGCAGCTCAGGACCCGCTATCCGCGCCTGCCCGTGGTAATCGTATCGGGCTATGAGGAGCCGAAGATCATTTCCGAGGCGCTGTCCTACGGCGCGGCAGGCTTCATTCCGAAATCGGCGCGGAAAAGCGATCTGGCCGCCGCCATCCGCTCGGTGATGGACGGCGCCGTTTACGTCCCGGAAAACTACGAAGGCCAGCCGCCGGACCCCGACAGTACCGACCGCGCCGACATGGTGCAGCGCCTCGCGAGGCTGACACCGCAGCAGTTAAGGGTCCTGCAGATGCTGCGACAGGGCATGCTCAACAAGCAGATCGCCTATGAGCTGCAGGTGGGCGAGACGACGGTGAAGGCACATGTCTCGGAGATTTTGCGCAAGCTCAATGTGTATAGCCGCACGCAGGCTGTGATCGAGGTGTCGAAGCTGGACAATGCGGAGCTGTTTCGCGATCAGGCGGGGTTTTGAGGGAACTTGCTCGCTCGGCGACCAGACTATATTCCACCGTAATTCTGCTGTCTTTGTGGTCCTGATTAGGTGATAACAATTTCAGCCGGCAGCTTTACAAACAGCTTTCTACCGATAACATCCTTGATATGGTTATGATCTAGCGGCAGGTCGCCAGTCTCATAACCGCCTTTTATAACTTTTAATCCATCGGTGCCAACTGTAACTAGGAAGATGGAAAAAGCATTAAGTAAAACCCCCGCTTTGTCCCGAAACAGCTCCTTCCCCAATATCGGGACTAGCGAGTAGAATTCGTCATAGGATATGTGGCCGTCGTCCGTTTGAAGCCAATCTAATTCTGATGATATTTTCCACCAGCCATTGATTCTTTCAATTGAAATAGCAAGGGATCCGAAAATCATCAAATCGCTCGCTAGCCTTGCAATTAGATTTTCCGGAACATACTTTTCTCCGATATATATCCTTGGATTGCTGGCTATATGCCCTAACGCGTCCGTTAATATTTTCAAATCAGATTCTGCATACGATTCGTTCACCGAACGGCTCCGCTTCCTAAGCCAGCAAATGCGCCAGCAGCGCTCTTAGCTGCGCCGGTTTCAGCGGTTTGCGCATCAATTCGATGCCAGCGGCGCGGGCCGCTTTGGCGACGGGTTCCGAGCCGTCGGCGGTGACGATCAGGGCAGGGACCGGCCGGCCGAGATAGTCGCGCACTTCGGCGATCGTGGCGGTGCCTAGGTCGCCGCCGTCGAGATGCTGGTCGGCGATGACGATGTCGGGCACCCAGTCGGTGTCGCCGAGCAGGTCGAGGGCGTCGTCGGTCGAGGTCGCGGCGCGGACCAGGCACTGCCAGCGCTCAAGCAGCGAGGTCATGGCGCCGAGCACGTCGACATCGTTCTCGACCAGCAGCACCTTGGTGCCGAACAGGCCGTAGCCGCGCGGCCGCTCCATGTCGGCGGCGCCTGCCGTCGGCTCGGCCGCCGCGCTCATGCCGACAGGCACATCGATGTGGAAGATGGTGCCGCGCCCGACCCTGGAGGAAAAGGTGACGGGATGCCCGAGCGCCGCCGCCATGCGGCGCACGATCGCCAGGCCGAGGCCCAGCCCACCCGCCAGCCTGCCCTCGGCAAGGGTAGAGGTGCCGCGATGGAACTCCTCGAACACCGCTTCGCGCTGGTCGTCGGGGATGCCGCAGCCGGTGTCGGCGACATCGATGCGGATGGTGTCGCCGCGATGCCTGGTGCCGACCAGCACGCCACCCGAGCGTGTGTAGCGCAGTGCGTTGGAGAGGATGTTCTGCAGGATGCGGCGCAACAGCGTGCGGTCGGAGCGCACGACGACGTTGACCGGCCGGAATTTCAGCGACAGCCCTTTCTTCTGCGCCTCGGGCAGGAAGTCGGAGCGCAGCGAGGAAAACAGTGCCTCCAGGCTGACGTCGCCAATCTCGGGCTGCACCACGCCGGCGTCGAGCTTGGAGATGTCGAGCAGCGTGCGCAGCAGGTCTTCCATCGTCTCCAGCGAGCGCTCGACCTGGCGGACAAGTTTCTTGCCTTCCTCGCTGGTCTGCACCTCGGCCAGCGCCGAGACCGACAGATGCGCGGCATTCAGTGGCTGCAGCACGTCGTGGCTGGCGGCGGCGAGGAATCTGGTCTTGGAGAGGTTCGCCTGCTCCGCCGTTTCCTTGGCCGCGACGAGATCGATGTTCGACTGCTCGAGCCGGCGCAAGGTGGCATGCAGTTCCTCGGTGCGCGTGCGCACCCGGTTCTCCAGCGAAATCGCCGTCTGGAACAGCGAGAAGGCATTGCCCTGCTGGTCCATCGAGCGCTCGACACGGCTGACGAGGGCGGCGTTGATCTTCTTCAGTTTGTTGAGGTCGTCGATGTCGCGAAGCGGCATGGCCGTCCTCACTCCGCCGCTTGCCGCTCGCCGAAGGCGATGCCGGTAAAGGTCTGATTGAGGTGCATCGAGCGGTACTGCTCGCCATAGGTGCCGAAGCCGATGACGTTGTTGGTCCGGTAGAGCTCGGAGATGTCGCGGAAGACCTGGCGGTTGCGCGCGTCGAGCCGGCGCAGCACGCAGTCGAAGCCGAGCACCATGTCGATGCCGCCGAGCTTGCGCTCGACATCCTGCAGCGCCGTACGCGTCGCCTCCACCATGTTCTTGGGCTGGGCGATCGAGAGAACGACGCCGTCGTCTATGGCGCAGAAGAATGACAGCGAGCCGTCGGGGTGCATGCGCTGGATCGAGCGGCAGTAATATTCGCCACCGACCTTCACCACCACGGGGTGCGAAGCGAAGCTCAGCGGCGTCAGCGTCTGCGGCACGATGCCGACGGAAGCGGCATATTCTTCCGCTGCGTTGGTGGCGTTGAATTCGCGCACGATACGATGATCAGGATCCGACGCTGTGACGACGAGTTTCTCGTCGGTGGGGATGAAATTGTCGGTCTTGAAGACATGGAAGGGAATTTCTGTCGCGATGAGCACGATGATGGCGCTGTCGGAAGCGACCCGGCCGTTGGAGATCAGCCTGGTGGTCTCGAATTTCAGGTCGTCGCCAGCCGAGCCGCCGATTAGCGGAATGTCGTCCAGTCCCCAATGGATGGCCGAGGTGACCGCTTCCTCGGCATAGGAGAGGCCGTCGATGAAACAGAGCGCAAAGGTGCTTGTGGACCGTCCGGCACGGCCGCGCAGCAGGCGCCGCAGCGCCGCGACCTCACCGGTGATCCTGTCCATGCCAGAAGAGGACAGGTTTTCGACCATGGTGCTTACGGTCGAAAACGACGCCGACGGCAAAAGCAGGGCGAGGATATGCCCCTCCTCAAGTCCCTGCGGGGTGATCTCGCCGGCCGTCGAGCATCCGGCATAGCCGAGCGAAGGCGCGTGCGTTTTCAGCGCCAGCGAAAGTGCTGCCGCGTCGACGAGGCTTTGAGAAAAGAAGAGCAATGCGAAGCCGGCGTCGATGGCGGCTGCTTCCGTGGCGATGGCGCGGGCAAAGCCATTCGGGTCGGCCTCGTCGGTCGTAAGCGCCGAGAGGCCGCATGCGTAGCGCGTGCTCGAACTGGCCAGGTACCCGTCTCCCGCATTTCCTCCAACGCTGTTCTTATGCGTGTCGGGCACGCTCGCGTTGCCGGCATCTTTGCCCTCAATCCGTGATTTGGCAATGGGCCCGACCGGAGCCCGTAAAGCACATTGCCCATGACCGAAAGTACAATGGAAGCGGCGCTGGCCGCACTGTTTTGCCCGTTGTACGGTGTGAGAATAACGCACTGCCGAAGCATCAGCACGGCATCGGCAAAGCGATGACCAAGGTTCCACCCAGGGAGGTTGCATGTCGGAAGTGTCGTTGACTGTGAATGGCAGGCGGGTCAGCGGGAACGCCGAGGACCGAACGCTGCTGGTGCATTTCCTCAGAGAAAATCTCGGCCTGACAGGGACACATGTCGGTTGCGATACTTCGCAATGCGGCGCCTGCGTCGTCCATGTCGACGGCAGGGCGGTGAAATCCTGTTCGATGCTGGCCGTACAGGCCTCGGGATCCACGGTCGTCACCATCGAAGGCCTGGCGAACGGCGCCGACCTGCATCCGGTGCAGGCAGCGTTCAAGGAACATCACGGCCTGCAATGCGGCTTCTGCACGCCGGGGATGATCATGACGGCGACCGACATGATCGCACGCCACCCCGAGGGCCTGGACGAGGCGACCGTGCGCGCCGAACTGGACGGCAATATCTGCCGCTGCACCGGCTACCACAACATCGTCAAGGCGATCCTGGCCGCATCGGAAGCGATGAAGGGGTCGAAGGGCAAGGCGAAGCAGGCGGCTTAGGGGAGTAAGCCGGCAAGGGAGTAGGTGAAGAAAACGCCGATCTCCCAGCTGCACTACTCCCTGACTGCCCCACTCCCCTAAATTCCGGAGGAAATCCTATGGGTATCGAAGGTGTCGGCGCTCGTGTGGCGCGCAAGGAAGACAAAAGGTTCATCACCGGCGGCGGCCGCTATGTCGACGACATGGTGGTTCCGGGGATGAAGCATGCGGTGTTCGTGCGCAGCCCGCACGCGCATGCCGAAATCAAGAAGATCGACGTCAAGAAGGCGCAGGCAATGCCAGGCGTCATCGGCGTCCTGAGCGGCAAAGAGCTCAAGGCCGACGGCATCGGCAACCTGATCTGCGGCTGGATGATCCATTCCAAGGACGGCTCGCCGATGAAGATGGGCGCCTGGTCGCCCTTAGCCGTCGACAAGGTTCGCTATGTCGGCGACGCCGTCGTCATCGTGGTCGCCGACACCAAGGGCCAGGCGCGCGACGCGGCGGAAGCGGTCGAGGTCACCTACAAGGAACTCAAAGCGGTGGTCGAGGCCACCAAGGCGCTCGAAAAGGGGGCGCCGCAAGTCCATCCCGAGGCCGAGAACAATCTGATCTTCGACTGGGAGATCGGCGACGGCAAGGCGACCGACGCGGCGATCCAGTCGGCGGCGCATGTCACGCGCATGAAGATCGTCAACAACCGGCTGGTGCCGAACGCGATGGAGCCGCGGGCAGCGCTTGGTCACTACGACAAGGCGGAAGATCACTTCACCTGCTGGACGACGTCGCAGAATCCGCATCTCGCACGACTGGTGATGAGCGCCTTCTACAACGTCGCCCCGGAGAATAAGCTGCGGGTCATCGCGCCCGATGTCGGCGGCGGCTTCGGCTCTAAGATCTACATCTATCCGGAAGAGATCGTCTGCCTGTGGGCGTCGAAGAAGACCGGCGTGCCGGTCAAATGGGTTGCGGACCGGACCGAGAGCTTCCTTTCCGACGCACATGGCCGCGACCATGTCTCGACGGTGGAAATGGCGTTCGACAAGGACAACCGCATCACTGGCCTCAAGGTCGACACGATAGCCAATCTCGGCGCCTATATGTCGCTGTTCTCGTCCTGCGTGCCGACCTATCTCTACGCCACGCTTCTGTCGGGGCAGTACAACATCCCGGCGATCCACGCCAATGTGCGCACCGTCTACACGAATACCGCCCCTGTCGATGCCTATCGCGGGGCAGGGCGACCGGAAGCGACCTACCTTCTGGAACGCACGATGGAGGCGGCCGCGCGCGAGCTTGGCGTATCGCCGGCCGAACTGAGGCGCAGGAACTTCATCACGTCGTTCCCGCACCAGACGCCCGTCATCATGAACTATGACGCGGGCGATTATGGCGCCTCGCTGGACGCGGCGATGAAGGCCGCCGACTATGCCGGGTTCGCCAAGCGCAAGGCCGATGCCGGCAAACAAGGCAAGCTGCGCGGCATTGGTATGAGCTGTTATATCGAGGCTTGCGGCATCGCGCCGTCGGCGGCGGTCGGCTCGCTCGGCGCCGGCGTCGGTCTCTGGGAATCGGCGGAAGTCCGCGTCAATGCCGTCGGCACGATCGAGGTGCTGACCGGCTCGCACAGCCACGGCCAGGGCCATGAGACGACCTTCGCGCAACTGGTCAACCAGCGCTTCGGCGTGCCGATCGACTCGGTCTCGATCGTCCATGGCGACACCGACAAGGTGCAGATGGGCATGGGCACCTACGGGTCGCGCTCGGGCGCCGTCGGCATGTCGGCCGTCGCGAAGGCGCTCGACAAGGTCGAGGCGAAGGCCAAGAAGATCGCCGCGCACCTGCTCGAGGCCGACGAGGGTGACGTCGTCATCGAGAACGGCGAGGTGAAGGTGGCGGGCACGGATAAGAGCCTGCCGTGGTTCCAGGTCGCGCTGGCAGCCTATACCGCCCACAACCTGCCGGCCGGCATGGAGCCCGGCCTGAAGGAAACTGCCTTCTACGATCCTGCCAACTTCACCTTCCCTGCGGGCTGCTACATCTGCGAGGTCGAGATCGATCCCGAGACCGGCGTGACGGAGATCGTCCAGTTCGTCGCGGCGGACGATTTCGGCAACATCATCAATCCGATGATCGTCGAGGGGCAGGTGCATGGCGGCATCGCGCAGGGCATCGGGCAGGCATTGCTCGAAGGCGCCCATTACGACTCGAGCGGCCAGCTGCTGACTGCAAGCTACATGGACTACACCATGCCGCGCGCAGATGACCTGCCGTCGTTCAGGGTCTCGACCTCGAACACGCCTTGCCCAAGCAACCCGCTCGGCATCAAGGGCTGCGGCGAGGCGGGCGCGATCGGCTCGCCCCCGGCGGTGATCAACGCGATCACCGATGCGATCGGCATCGCCGACATCGCCATGCCGGCGTCGCCGTCGACCGTCTGGTCGGCGATCCGCGCCAAGAAGCATTGAGGAGGAGCGAACATGTATTCGGTCAACTATCACCGCGCCGCTTCGATCGCTGACGCCGCCAAGCTGTTGAAGAACGGCGACGCCAAGCTGCTTTCCGGCGGCATGACGCTGATCCCCGCCATGAAGACGCGGCTGGCCGCGCCTTCGGACGTTGTCGACATCTCACGCCTGAAGGATCTGCAGGGCGTCAAGGTGTCGGGCAATACGGTCACCATCGGCGCGGCGACGACGCATTACGACGTCTCGGTCGACGAGAAGCTGAGGAAAGTCTGTCCGGCGCTTGCCCACATGGCGTCGCTGATCGGCGATCCGGCGGTGCGCCACAAGGGCACGATCGGCGGCTCGGTGGCCAACAACGACCCGGCGGCTGATTATCCCGCGGCTCTGCTGGCGCTGGACGCCACGATCGTCACCAACAAGCGCGAGATTGCCGCCGCTAAATTCTTCAAGGGCCTGTTCGAGACGGCGCTCAAGGATGGCGAGATCATCACGGCGGTGACCTTTACTGCACCTGCCAAGGCGGCTTACGAGAAGTTCCGCAACCCTGCATCGCGCTACGCCATCGTCGGCGTGTTCGTGACCAAGGGCAAGGATGGGGTCAGGGCAGCGGTGACCGGCGCCGGCGACGAAGGCGTCTTCCGCTCGAAGGAGGTCGAGGCAGCACTCACCAAGAACTTCGATGCCTCTGCGCTCGACGGCATCAAAGTGTCGGCGAAGGGCCTGATGAGCGACATGCATGCCTCGGCAGACTACCGCGCCAATCTGATCGCCGTGATGGCCAAGCGCGCGGTGGCCGCAGCCAACGCCTGAACGCTGTTTTGGCGCAAGGGAAGGGGCCGTGTCGGCCCCTTTTTCCTTGCGAGACAACGGTTTGGCGTGCGAGCCACGCTTCGATTTTTGTTTCGCACTTGCACAACTTTATTTCGCACTGCAATATAGCGCCGGGTGGGAATGCGAGCCGGGTTCGGTGCGCGTGTCGCTATCCGTGCCCTTTCGCATCTCATGCGAAAGGATCGGCATGTCCGAGATTTCCGCCACCCAATTGGCCCTTCCCAGGGCCGCCGTCGAAAGCGCATCGCGGGCGAGGCTCGCCTATCTCGACGGCTGGCGCGGCCTGTCGATCGCGCTGGTGTTGATCGGCCATTTCTTTCCGATTCCCGGCATCAATCTCGGGGTCCTGGGCGTCGAATTCTTCTTCGTGCTCAGCGGCCGGTTGATGGGCGAGATCCTGTTCATCGAGCGCTTTCCGCTGAAGAAGTTCTTCAAGCGCCGCTTCTCGCGGATCTATCCGGCGCTGCTGGTATTCGTCGTTGCGGCCATGATTGGGCTTGCCGGCACCTTCATCGCCTTCAAATGGAAAGCGGCGCTTACGGCGCTGACATTCACCTACAACTATGCGGGCGCCCTAGTCACCCGCGCCGGCGCGCTCGACCACATCTGGTCGCTTTGCGTGGAGGAACATTCATACATCCTCTTGGCGCTGATCAGCGTGGTGGTTTCCGGGCGCGCGAATGTGGTGCGCCTGCTGCTTGCCCTGTCGCTGCTCGCGATGGCTAACGGCGCCATCTCCTACTCAGTGCTCGGCATGGGCTACGAAACCAGTTACTGGCGCACCGACGTGCACATAGCCTCGATCCTGGTGTCGACCTCGATCTGCCTGCTCAAGGCCGATGGCAGGCTGCCGGACTTCCTGAAAAGCCCGCATTTCGCACTTGCGGCCGCCGCGGGCGGGGTGCTGCTGTTCCTCGATCCGGTGCCGACCCCGTTGCACTATATACTGGGCGTGCCGTTGCTGGCGCTTGCCGTCAACACGCTTGATTTCGCCGGCGGGTACCTGATCGGGGTCTTGTCAACGAGACCGATGGTGATCCTGGGGCTCTGGTCCTACTCGCTCTATCTCTGGCAGCAGCCCTTCTACAAATTCGTCGACGAGAAGGGCAGCGCGGCGGTGCCGATGCTGGCCGCGGTCTTCGCCTGCGCCTTGGCGAGCTACTACATCGTCGAGAAGCCGGCGCGCGGCTGGCTGAACCGCAACTGGTGAATTCAGGCGTTGCCGCGTCGTTGCGCGGCGAGATAGCGGCGAAGCCCGGCTTCGCCGCGCGGCGTGGTCCAGCGATGGAAGGCAGGCCTCAGCAGCGGCGCCAGGAATTTGAGGATCGGTCTCTCCACGATCACCTGCCAGGTGAGCGCCACATGCGTGCCGGTGCCGGATGGCGACAGCTCTGCCCGCCACAGTCCGTCGAAATCGCCAAAAGTCTTCACCACCACAAGTCTGCCGGGTTCCAGTTCGGCGGCCTCGATGATGAAGTTCAGCTCATAGGGCAGGGCGCCGCGCGCCCGCGCTCTCGCCCGCGAACCGACGACGCCCTTGCCTTTCCTGTCGAGCGGTTCGACTTCCTTGTAGGCGTCGCCCCACCAGAGCGGCAGCAGCTCGGCATCGGACAACACGTCCCACACTTCCTGCGGCGTCCCTTCCGGGATGTCCCAGCTTTCGTCGAAGCGGAAGACGTTGCTAGGCATGCTGCTCCCCCAGCCAGCGGAACAGATATATTAGCTTCAGCTTGTTTTTGTGGCCAGCAGCGGCGAAGGCGGCTTAGTCGACGATCGGCCTCGCATAATAGCGGACCGCTTTCTCGCCGCCATGGATCACGGCATCGCCGACCTCGGCGAAGCCCAGCGCAGCATGGAACGCGTCCGAGGCTGGGTTGGGCGGATCGGCGTTCACCTCGCAGGTCACTATTGTGTAGCCAGCCTGCAGGACCTGCGCGAACAGATCCTCATAAAGTCGGCGAGCATGGCCGCGGCCGCGCGCCGCGGCTGAGACCACCACCCGGTCGACATAGACGAATCGCGGATAGCGCTGACGGAACCAGAGGAAGTTGGGGCTGTCGTAGCGGGCGTCCTGATCGAAGCACATGATGAACGCCTCGATCTGGCCGATACGGCGCGTGTAGAACGCTTCGCGGATCAGAAATGACAGCCGCTCCGGCTCCAGCCATGACAATTCGGCCGCATGCTCGTTGTTGAGAACGAGAATGGCAGCCTCGTCGGTGGGCGAGACGCGTTCGATAGGCAGCAACTCCCGCATCAGGCCCTCGCAGCCGCAATGGTAGCCGCCACCAGGGATTCGTCCGTCACCGTGTTGCGGTACTCCCGGTCGAGATCGGTGCCGCCCATGCCGACATTCGGGTTGCGGTAGCGCATGGCGCTCGGGACGTCGGCAAGCGCGGCGAAATGCATTTCGGTCAGGCCGGTGCGCCTGCGCACTTCGCCGATGTTATCGGGCGCCAGCCCGCCGCAACCCAGGATGATGATGCGCTCGCCGGCCTGGCGAATGAGCTGCGCCAGAAGCTCGACGCCTTCAACGGCGGTGTCGCGCTGGCCGCTGGTCAGCACGCGGCCCACCTTGCAGCGGATCAGCGCTTCGAGCGCCTCGGTGGGGTCGCGCGTCATGTCGAAGGCGCGGTGGCAAGTGACATTGAGCGGGCCGGCCGCTTGCACCAGCGCGCTCATCCGCTCCTCGTCGATGGCGCCGTCGGTCGTCAGGCAGCCGACGACGACGCCGGCCACGCCGAGTTCGCGAAGGGCTTCGACATCGGCGAGCATCGAGCGATACTCGGGCTCGCTGTAGAGGAAGTCGCCGCCGCGCGGGCGTACGATGACATGGAAGGGAATGCTGGCGCTTTGTAGCGCTGCGCGCACGGTGCCAAGGCTCGGTGTGATGCCGCCCTCGACGAGGCTGGCGCAAAGCTCGACCCGGTCGGCGCCGGCGGCTTGCGCCGCAAGCAGTCCGTCGATGCCTTCGACACAGATTTCGATCAGGGGTTTTGGCGCGTCGGTCACCAGTGTTCATCCATGCTTGAAGATATGGGCAGCCCTAGCATCGGTGCGATTGCCGGGGAAGCCGCAACCATCGGTCCAGCCCAAGTCGTGGCCGCTGTTTCCAACCCCGCACACAGAATTCTCGTTGACATCAATAACTCGATGGTTATAGATAACACATAGCTGATGAGTTATAGATCTGGGAAGCAAGGCAGTGCCGGGTAAGGATGACGAAGAGGACCGGGCGCATAGTGATCGCGCCATCGAAGGCAGGGTTCTCATTGTCGAGCCAAACAAAAGCCTGTCCTACAGTCTCGATGCATCGGTGGCGCATGGCTTCAGGACCATCGTCACCTGGACGCTGACACCGAGCCAGGGCGGCACACATCTGCGCATGGAGCAGTCGGGCTTCCGGCCGCAAGACGAGCGGGATTACCAGAATGCCAGCGCGGGCTGGCCGCGGCATTTCACCGGGCTGGCGAACCTACTGGAAAGACTGGAAAAGGAGCATGCCATGGATCACAGCGCCGAAGAACCGGTAGCGGGCGAAACGAAATCGATCGTCGTCGAGCGGGTCATCCCGCACGCCGCCGAAAAGGTGTGGCGGGCGCTGACCGTGCCACATCTGGTGGCCGAGTGGCTGATGGAGAACGACTTCCAACCGGTCCAGGGCCATCGCTTCACCTTCCGCGCGAAGCCGATTCCAGGCTGGTCCGGCGTGGTCAACTGCGAGGTGCTGAAGGTCGAGCCGCCGCGTCTCCTTGCCTACAGCTGGGGTAACGGCAGCGAATCCGATAGCGGCCTGAAGACCATCGTCACATGGTCGCTGACGCCGGAAGGGACGGCCACACGGGTCCGCATGGAACAGGCTGGCTTCAGGCCCCAGGACGAGCCCGGTTACAAAGGCATGGGCGGCGGCTGGCCACGAATCCTGGAGCGGCTTGAACAGGTCGCGGCCGGGCAGGGCTGACCTCCCGGAGGTGCTGCCGAGACGGCACGCAAGCTGATCAATACCCAACGGGGTTAGAACCCTGATGCACACGCATCAAGGGCCGAGAAGGCATGTCGAAAGGAGACAGATCATGGAAGCGAGATTGAAGAACCCGATAATGCTCATTCCCGGCGCGCTGCAGGCTTTGCTGGCATTGGACAAGTCCACGGAAGCCGCGGACGTGCCATACATCACGCGCAAGCTCATCCATCTGCGCGCCAGCCAGATCAACGCCTGCAGCGTCTGTGTCGACATGCATGCGCGCGAGCTGAAGCAGGCCGGCGAGAAGGACGAGCGCATCTTTGCGCTATCAGCCTGGCGCGAAACCCCCTACTTCAACGGCGCCGAGCGCGCGGCTCTTGCGCTCGCCGAGGCCGCGACGCGGCTGGCCGATCGTTCCAACGCCGTGCCGGACGAAGTCTGGGAGGAGGCCGCCCGCCATTATGACGACAAGGCGCTTGCCGCGCTGGTGATCCAGATCGCGCTGATCAACGCCTTCAACCGCCTCAACGCGACCACGCGGCAGCCGGTGGGCGCCTGGGGTTGAGTATCCGCACCGCAAGGGCGCCGAGGCCGGAGTACCCTAGGCCGAGCCTGGCGATTTCTGCGGCTATTGCTTGAGGATCGTGTTCTTGGCGCCTTTTTCGATCTGGTCGATCACCAGAAGCTTGACCGGGTCGGTGCCGACATTGGTGGCCTGGTGCCATTGGCCGATCATCTCGACGATGAAGTCGCCGGTCTTGTAGGTGGTGCTGACGCCGGTCTCGACATTGGTGACCTTGAGCGTTCCGGCCTCGACATAGGCGTAACGCGGGAAGGGATGCTTGTGGACCGGCAAGGTCGCGCCCGGCGCGATCTGGTAGGACGAAACCTGAACCTCGACATTCTTCTGCGGCAATGTGATCGGCTGCCCGGAGGCTGTGGTCGTCTTCGACGCCAGCGATGTCACGACCACTGGCGTGTTGCTGCTGTCCAGGGCGTTGGCAGCGGTCGCGGAAAGGGCCGCCGTTAGCAGCAATGCGGACGCCAGTATGTATCGCATGGGTTTCCTCCAACTGTCGCCAGCTTGGCGCGGCGGGCGCAGCGGCGCAAGCTTCGGATACAGATTGCGCTAGCGTTTTGTTGACGCCTGCCTGGGCGGCCGGAGCATCAACGCCAATGGCACCAGCAATGCCGTGGCCACCGCGCAATAGAAGAAGACATCGATATAGGCGAGCAGCGAAGCTTGCCGGGCGATCTCTTCTCCGATCCAACCGATGGCTTGCTGTTTGGCTTCTCCGAGCGGCGAGCCCTCCGCGGCGAATTGGTTCGTCACCTGACGAAGCGTGTGCTGGTAGGCTTCGCTCGATTGCGCCGTATGGCTTACCAGCACCGACTGGTGGAACTGGGCATTCTGAGCAATCGCGGTGTTTGAGAGCGACACGCCGATACTGCCGCCAAGGTTGCGGGCGACGTTGATCAGCGCCGATGCCTGGTTGGTCTTTTGGGGCGGGAGGCCGACATAGGCGGCGGTTGAGATCGGGATGAACAGGAACGGCAGTCCAACCATCATGAATATGCGCGCGAAGGCGAAGAAACTGAAGCTGGCATCGGGCGTCAGCGAGGTCATGTGCCAGAGTGCGATAGCGACGGCGGCCATCCCCATCATGATGAGGTACCTTGGCTGAACGACGCCGGATACGAAGCCTGAGATGGGCATCAAAAGCAGCATGGCGACACCGCCGGGCATCATCGACAGGCCAGACAGGGTGGCGGTGTAGTCGAAGGTGGCCTGCTGCAACTGCGGCAGTAATTGCGTGGTGCTGAAGAGCACCGCGCCTACTGCCATCATGACCAGGAACGACATGCCGAACTGCCGGGTGAAAAGCAGCCTGATGTCGACGATCGGATCACGTCGGGTGAATTCCCAGGGGACAAGCAGGAGGAACGAAACCGCCGAAACCGCGGCGAATACCGTTATGAAGGTCGATGCGAACCAGTCGTTGCGCTGGCCCTCGTCGAGAAAGACCTCGAGGCAACCGAGCGCCGTGGCAACCAGGATGAAGCCGATCCAATCGACCTTGAGACCTCCCCGCAGCAGTTCCCGCCGCTCCTGTTCGAGGATGTCGGGCTCCACGACCAGCCACTGGACGAGAGCCACCGAAAGAATGCCGAACGGCACGTTGATGAAGAAGATCCAGTGCCACGAGAAATTGTCCGTCAGCCAGCCGCCGATGGTCGGCCCGACCGTCGGCGCGACGATGACGGCAATGCCGTAGAGGGCGAAGGCCTGCGAACGCTTCTCCGGTGGGAAGGTGTCCGCGAGGATCGACTGCTCGCTTGGCGCCATGCCGCCGCCGCCCAACCCCTGGAGGATGCGGAACACGATCAGCATTTGCAGGTTGGGGGCCAATCCGCACAGCAGCGAGGCGAGCGTGAAGGTCGCCACGCAGAACATGTAGTAACGCTTGCGGCCGATGACGCTGGCCAGCCAGCCGCTGATCGGGATGATGACCGAGTTGGCTACCAGGTAAGTGGTGATCACCCAGGTGCTCTCGTCCACGCCGGCCGCCAGGCTGCCCGCGATGTTGCGCAAGGCGACGTTGGCGATCGAGGTATCGAGGACCAGCATGAAGGTCGCGATCGAAACGACGATGGCAATGAGCCAGGGGTTGCGACCGCCAGCTGCCGACCGGCTTTCGCTGCCATGCGCCTGGGCGTCCCCACTCATCGCACCTTGACCGTCGGCACCACCGACATGCCGGGGCCGAGATAGACGTCGGGCGGCTGGTCGAACACGATCTTGACCGGCACTCGCTGCACGACCTTGACGAAATTGCCGGTCGCGTTCTCGGCCGGCAGCAGGCTGAATGCGGTGCCGCTGCCGGCCTGGATGCTGTCGACATGGCCGTGGAACGTCTTTTCGGGATAGGCGTCGACGGTGATATCGACCGATTGGCCAGGCCGCATCAGATCTAGCTGCGTTTCCTTGAAATTCGCGTTCACCCAGACGTCCTTCGGCACGAACATCATCAGCACTTGGCCCGGTTGCGCATAGGTGCCCTTTGCCGCCGTGATGCTGGTGGCGCGGCCGGCGACCGGAGCCACTATCATCGTGCGGGTGAGCGTGGTCCTGGCCTGGTCCGCGGCGGCCTGCGCCTGCTGAAGTTTGGCTTCGGAGCTTTTGCCCTGGGCCTGCAAGACGGCGATCTGGCTCTTTTCGGCCGAGGCATTGGCCGCGGCGGTGTCCAACGCCGCCTGATCCTGGCGCAAGGTCGACGCCGCCTGTTGGGCCTGTTGTAGGGTTGTCGTGCCCTTTGCCAGCAACTCACGATTGCGCTGGTCCTCGGACTTGGCGAATTCGAGGGCGGCCTGCGCCTGCGCGACCTGCTTCTCGGCGGCATCGATCTTGGCGTTCTGCGCCCCGATCTGTGCCGTCACGTTGGTTATGTCGGCCTGTGCCGACGCCACGCCGGCCTGCGCCTGCTTGAGCGAGGCCTGATAGTCGCTGTCATCGATACGCAAGAGCACGGCGCCGGCTTCGACTGACTGGTTGTCGGTGACGGCCACATCCGTTATGCGGCCGGCGATTTCGGCGCCCACTGTGACGGTGCGCGCGTCGATGAAAGCATCGTCGGTCGACTCATAGTGACGCGCGTTGAGCCACCAGAACACCGCGGCGACCGTGCAAAGCAACACCACGAGAGCGATGATCGCCGTCAAATAGGGATGGTTTCGCACAATGTCGGGCGGCTGTTCGCCGGCGGATCGCTCGTCGATCGGTTTGCCATCGGACGAGTTCGCACCACGATCTTGAACAGGCTCGGAAACGCCCTGCTCACGCTTAGAGGGTTCGGCTTCTCGTTCGGTTCTTTCGAGGTTTGCGTCCAAGGCAACGGCTCCCGGCCTTGTTTCGGCGCGGCAAGCAATTTCAACGGACGCTTTTCGCAAAGGTTCCTGTTGCCGTTGCGACGCTATGGATGCCGAAGCGCGCAAACGCGGGAGGAGATCGCCAAGTTTTGGGGCTAAATCACCTGGGTGACCCTGGCAGGCTGCAATCCAGCAGGCGCGGGGTTCGGGCTCCAATAGGACCGCCGGCGACTCGCGAAATCATCCATGTGCTACCCCAAGCAACCGGCGACTGCCTGGGGTAGGGGTCAAAGCTGATTAGGCGCCAGGGGCTGTCCCGGGCCTAGGCGCTGTGTCGGATTGTTACGACGGCGCCTTGCCGCCATTCTTCTTGCAGGCCGCGCGGAACTTCTCGCGATCCTTGCCGTGAAGCCCCTTCTGGTCCGCAAGCGCTGAGCACTGCTTCGAGATCGAGGTCTTCGCAGGCGACATGGCGGTCTTCGGCTTTGCCGGAGCCGGCGTCGTTGTCGTGGTGGTCGTGGCTGGCGCCGTCGTCGTGGTCTGGGCCAGAGCCCCGCTGGTCACGAACCCGGCGAAAGCCAAAGCGGCGAGAATGCGTGCGGCAGTTTTCATTGCGAACTCCATGAGATGTCCCCCGGGGAGGAACCTATCATCGAGCTAAAGTTCCACCAGATTGGTGGCCGCAGCCTCTGGACACATTCGCGTTACCCGGCGGCGGCGCTCCGCAAGCCGAGCGAACGGAGGACGAGCCAGTCGATCCGGCCTGGCCGCCGCAGCGCTGTCATCGGCGACGATTTGGAGCATGGCGCAGCGGCCTGCGACCTCAGATTCGCGCGGCAGTCCGGGGAAAGCTGCGAGCGCAATCCGCAGCTTGCGAATGACTGTTCGAGTCTTGCTTGAAAAATTTGGCTCCCCGGGCCGGATTCGAACCAGCGACCAACCGGTTAACAGCCGGTTG